>CAYOUE010000217.1:0-4452 GCA_964407075.1 uncultured Hyphomicrobiaceae bacterium | reverse complement strand
TGAGAACGCCGATCTCGACGCCAATCCGTTCCGGCAGGAAGCGCTGGAATTCTGCCGTCCCTGGCATTGCCTGCGTTTCATGGACTGGCAGGGCGCGAACAACAGCATCGACCGGGCGTGGGCAGACCGTAAGCGGCCATCGTTTTATACGCAGGTCGGAACCTCCGGCGACGCGCTGGGAATATTCGGGCCGCCCGTACCGGATTGGCGGCGCAAATGGGCCTCGGGCGTGGCCATCGAGCATTGCGTCAAGCTGGCCAATCTGACTGCCACCGACGCATGGTTTTGCATGCCGCATCTGGCGGATGATGATTATATCCGCGAAATGGCCAAGCTCGTCAGCGAACAGCTCGACCCGGAGTTGAAAGTATATATCGAGTTCAGCAACGAAATCTGGAACTGGCAGTTCCAGCAGGCGCAATGGATGATCCGCAGCGAGCTTGCGGGCGACCTGGTCGCGGCGGCGGGTGGCCGGCTGCCCTGGAACGGGGGGGCGAGGCCTGCGCGCTTCGAGAACGGGATCGTCGCCGAGGGAGCGGGCGAAGGCGCGGATCACCCGGAGCGCATCGGAGCGCTTTTCCGCAGATGCTTCGGGATCTGGGAGGATGTGTTCTCCGGCGAAGACCGCAAGCGGCTCGTGCGCGTGTGCGCCGTGCAGTCGGGTTGGCCCGACACGGCCCGGCGGACGCTGGAATGGGTGATGGCACATGGCGGATGCGACGCCCTGTCGCCCGCCGGATATTTCGGCCCGGACGAGGAGATTTACGCACAATGGGGCGCAAGGGGCGCGGATCTGACGGCAGAAGATGTCATCGCCGCAATGCCGGGGGCGGTCGAGAACCATGCGCGGGAACTGGCGGAGAATGCGGGATATGCGCGGGAGGCAGGGGTCAGGCTGATTACCTATGAGGGCGGTCAGCATATCCAGCCGGAAGGCCAGCAGGACACGCCATATAACGCCGCGCTCGGCGAATCGCAGCGCCATCCCGGCATGTACGATCTCTACCGCCGCCTGATCGGCCTCTATGCGGAAGCCGGATGCGACCTGTTCTGCGTCCTCAGCAGCGTCGGCGCGCAGGGCACGCGATGGGGAAGCTGGGGGCACATCGAGCATTACGGGCAGGACCCGGGGGAGATGCCGAAATACCGCGCGATCCTCGATGCGAACGCTGCCCGCGCGGAAGGTGGCTGAGGCTGCCGTAAATGCCCTGTGAACCTTACCGATCCTTCATGCGTCACATGAACAGGCCCACAACGCATGAAAGGAAATCAGATGTCGTATTCACATAAATTTCTCGTGGTCCCCGCACTTGCGGCAGGGCTTGCTCTAGGTTTGCAGTTCGCGGCCAGTGAAGCTCACGCAGGCAAGGAAAAATTCCAGCGCACCAAGCCTCACGTCAATATCGGCACTATCGGAACGAGCGATCAGCCTTCCGGCCCGTCCGGCTTCAAGCAGCCCGGGAAAGGCAATAGCAACAAAGGTCTCGGCGGTCCGCGAAAAGATCCGATCGACCTCAGCGTGTGCGACCTGGCGACCTTCGATTTCGACAAGTGTCTCGGCTAGTTCTTGCCGGACCGAAACGGAAGCGCGCTTCCTGGCCCTCTTCCATTCGGAGAGGGTCAGGGTGAGGGGTCAAGACGCCTATAACCAGGCATAAGCCCCTCACCCGGGGGCTTCCTTCCAAGGGACAAACCGTCCCCCTAACCTAAGCTACGACCTCGCTTCCGGCGCATATTTGATTGAGCAGCCATAAGGCCGGGCGGCAGGCGTTTCCACCGGCTGTCCGGACTTGATCGCGTTCAGCGCGAGGCGGACATAGTTGGTCGCATTCGCGGTTTCCTCGGCCCGAGCGTGAGGCTGATCGTCGATGCCGCCCATATAGGCGAGCGCGCCATCGGGGGCGATCACGTACATGTGCGGCGTGACCCGCGCCTCATAGAGCCGGGCAATCGTGCTTTCCGGATCGAGAATCACATGAGATGGCGAGGCGTTGCGGCTCTCCGTCAGCCCGTTGGCCTCTTCCGGCGTAACATGACCCTGTTCCCCGGGCGGCGAGGAAACGATGGTCAGCCAGACCACGCCGTTGTCCGCAGCCTCGGCCTGAAGGTTCTGCATGTTGCCGCTATTATAGTGCCGCCGGACATAGGGGCAGCCGTGATTCGACCATTCGAGCACCACGGTCTTGCCCTTCAGCGCTTCGAGGGAAACCGTATTGCCCAACGTGTCGGTTGCGGTGAAGGCGGGCGCAGGCTGGCCGGGTTCGGGCTTGGCGTTCGCCGCAGGCCCGAATGTCATGAGTCCGGCCGCGGCGAAGGCGGCTCCCAATGCAAGCATCGTGCGTCGTGCAAATATCATGTGGCGTTCCTTCTGCTGTGAATTGAACGTCGGTTTTCTCTTCAGGGTAACGATCGCGCGTCCAGATTGATGCGCTGTGCCTTATTGCCCCGTTTCTTTCCGAAGGTGCGTGACGGGATAACGGTCGAAGCCCAGTCCCTACAAATCCCTCCCGGCTGTCTGCGGAGACAGGGAGGGAAGCTGCGCGAACCGCCCCAGAACCATCGGCCCGGTCAGGATCTGCGGCAGGATCTGCGGCGGTTCTCCCGGCGCGCCGGAATAGAGCAGGTAAAGCGGCACGCCCGCACGGCCGTGCCTGGAGAGCAGCGCGGTGATTTCCGGATCGCCATTGGTCCAGTCGCCGACGAGATAGGCAATGCCCTTGTCCTTCAGAGCGGAGGCGAATTCATCCGAATTGAGCGCGACGCGCTCATTGACCTTGCAGGTGATGCACCAGGCGGCGGTAAGATTGACGAAAACCGGGCGTCCCTGCCGCGTCAGCTCGTCGAGCCGGGCCTGCGAGAACGGCTCCGATGCGATCGCGCCTTCGGCCAGCACGGCGCGTTCGCCCTGCGGTTGCGTCGCGGCGACTCCGCCGAGGCTCCAGGCGCCTCCACCGATTGCAAGCGCGACGATGACGGCGGCCGCGCTGCCGCTGCGCACCTGCGTTTCCGCATTACGCCCAAGCAGCCACGCGGCAAAACCCGTAACGACCAGTACCGCCGCGCCCATCAGCACGCCGTCGCTGCCGCGCTGAACGCTCAGCACCCAGAGCAGCCATGCCACGGTCGCATAGAGCGGAAAGGCCATGAGCTGCTTGAAGGTCTCCATCCATGCACCGGGCTTCGGCAAGATGCGCGCAAAGGCCGGCGAGAAGCTGAGCAGCAGGATCGGTGCCGCGAACCCCGCGCCAAGCGCCAGCAGTATCGCGAACACCACAGGGACGGGCTGTGTGAAGGCGTAACCCATCGCCGCGCCCATGAACGGCGCGGTGCAGGGTGTTGCGACCACGGTCGCAAGGACGCCGGTGAAGAAGTCGCCGCTACGCCCCGGACGGCGGCAAAGACTGTCGCCAAGGCCGGTAACGCCGGTTCCGATGCTGAACACGCCGGACAGATTGAGGCCGAGCGCCAGAAACAGCGCCATCATCGCCAGCACGAAGCCCGGCGACTGGAACTGCATTCCCCAGCCGATCGCCGTTCCGCCCATGCGCAATGCGGCGAGCGCCGCTGCGATGACTGCGAAACTGGCCATGACGCCGCCGAAGTAAACGAGGCCGCTGACGCGGCGCTCCCGGTCGTCGCCGGCGCATTTCGCGAGCGACAGCGCCTTGAGCGAGAGTACCGGAAACACGCAGGGCATCAGGTTGAGTATTATTCCGCCCAGAAAGGCGAAGGCGAGCGCCATGAGCAGCGTCACGCCGCCTGTGACTTCAGGGGATAAAGAGGATGGCGCAGGATCCAGCGCGGCGGGTGAGGCGCTGAGCTTGTAGCCTTGGCGTTCGAGGCCGCCGCCAGGCCCGCGAGTCTCGACCGCAAGAACGCCGTCCAGCCCGGCTTCCAGTCCGGTGGCGGCGTCGCCCCGCACGCTGGTCAGAACAAGGTCGCCTCCGTCGAAGGACGCCTGCTGCGGCGCGGCATGGCCGATCGCGCCCCAATGCAGCGGGAAGAAGTAGAAGCTGGCGTCGCGCGGCAATTCATCGGCGACACCCGAAATCCGGATCACGACGTCATCATCGCCAATCATGCCGTACTGCGCCGGCCAGGGCGTCGGCTTCGGCAGCGCAGCGCGCGCCTCGGCGACGACGCCGTTAAGGGGCGAAGGGCGCACGGATGCGCCAGTGCCGCCGTCCGACAGCGGCAGACTCAGCGAAGCGGAAGCCTCCTCCGGAACGCAAATGTCGGCGCAGACCAGCCAGCGCACATTGGCGTCGATGTCGAAGCTCGGTCCGGCGGCGTCAGCAGGAACTTCGATGTCGGTGAGGAGGATGGCTTGTCTGGAATAGCCGTAATTCATGAGCGGCCCGACCGGTATGGCTTCAGGCAGAGGCCACTGGATCGGCCCTGCGGCTGCGCCTTCAGGCAATCGCCACTCGATATGCGTCGGCTCGCCGCTGT
>CAYOUE010000216.1:0-4513 GCA_964407075.1 uncultured Hyphomicrobiaceae bacterium | reverse complement strand
GAGGAAGCCCGCATCGTCGAAGCAGATGAAGAACTGGCTATCGGCGCTGTTCGGGTCGGATGAGCGCGCCATCGAGCAGACGCCGCGTTCATGCGGCACGTTGTTGAACTCCGCCTTCAGCTTCTGGCCGGAGCCGCCCATGCCGGTGCCGGTCGGATCGCCGGTCTGGGCCATGAAGCCGTCGATCACACGGTGGAAGACGATCCCGTCATAGAAGCCTTCGCGGACCAGTTCCTTGATGCGCGCGACATGGCCGGGGGCTACGTCCGGCATCATCTCGATCACCACGCGGCCATGCGTCATGTCCATGATGAGCGTATTTTCTGGGTCCCTTATTTCGGTCACGCCTCGTTCCTTTCCGGTTTTTGTCCGCGCAGCTTAGCCCGCATCGGAAGCAAGCTGCAACTTCACGATGGTGTCGGGATTGAAGACCTGCCCATTCGCACCCTGGCCTTTCTTGATCCTGTCGACATGCTCCATGCCGTCGATGACCCTGCCGAAGACCGTATATGCGCCGTTGAGGTGCGGGGCGTCCTCGAAACAGATGAAGAACTGGCTGTTGGCGCTGTTTGGGTTCTGCGAGCGCGCCATGCCGAGCGTGCCGCGTTGGAAAGGCGCGTTCGAGAACTCGGCGGGCAGGTCGGGATAATCGGAGCCGCCGGTGCCGTCGCCCTTCGGATCGCCGGTCTGGGCCATGAAGCCGGTGATGACCCGGTGAAAGGTCAGCCCGTCGTAAAAGCCTTCCTTCGCAAGTTGCTTGAAGCGCTCGACATGCTTGGGGGCGAGGTCGGGGCGCAATTCGATGGTGACGCGGCCGGATTTCAGGTCGAGATAGACGAGATTGGCCGGATCGGCGGCCTGCGCAGCGCTGGTGAGCGCAAAGACGGCCGCAAAGGCCAGTAGAAGGCGTTTCATGGTTCTTCGAACTCCGGATAGGGATGCCGTCTTAAGGCAGCCGGGCGGCTGCGAATTTTTCCTTGAGCTTCGCGGTGACGCCGGCCGGTACGAAAGCCGATACGTCGCCGCCCATCTGGGCGATCTGGCGGACGAAAGTGGCGGCAATATGCCGGTGGGCGCCGGACGCGGGCAGAAACACCGTATCGAGCCCCGGAGCCACCGCGCCATTCATGCCCGCCATGCGTATTTCATAGTCGAAATCGGAAGCGTCGCGCAGGCCGCGCAATATGGCGGCCGCGCCTTCCCTGCGTGCGGCGTCGACGACGAGACCGTCGAAGGCCGTGACGCGGACCGCGCCGGCTTCCGGTAGGCCGGCGATCGCGTCTTCCAGAAAGGCCCGGCGTTCATCGGCGGAGAACAACGTTTTCTTGGCGTGATGGACGCCGATGCCGACGACGACCTCGCCGAACAGCCTGGCCCCCCGCGCGATCATGTCGAGATGGCCGTTGGTGACGGGATCGAAGCTGCCTGGATAGAAGACGCTGCGCGCCATGTGCAAACCTCCCTTTGCCCGCGCCGTCAGGCCCGCCGCATAGTGGCGAGATAAACGCCGCCGCAGATCAGCAGAAGACCGCTGAAACCTTCGGCGAATCGCCGACGCTGTCCCATGAGCAAGCTCCTGGCCGATCCGAAGGCGAGGACCATGGTCGCGTCCACCGCCGCAACAACGACGACGAAAGTGACAGCAAGTAGCGCCAGTTGCGGAGCGACGGAAGCGGTGGGGTCGATGAATTGCGGAAAAAAGGCGCCGAGGAACAGGAGCACTTTCGGATTTGCGAGCGATGCGGCCGCGCCCTGCAGGAACCAGCGTCCGCGGCGTGAAGGCTGAGGCGTCTCGTCCAGAATTCTTGTGCGCAGCGCGATACGCAACCGCGTCATGCCGAGCCAGACCAGATAGGCGGCCCCGATCCAGCGAATGAGGTCGAACCATTCGGCGACGAACGCCATGATGGATGTCATGCCAAGAGTGGCGGCGGCGACCAGAATGGTCAGCCCCACGGCGCTGCCGAAAACGGTGAGCAGCGCGGCGCGCGTTCCGTAAGTGGCGCTGTTGGCAATGAAAAGCGCCAAGTTCGGGCCAGGCGTGACCGCCAGAAGGATGCAGGCAAAAATGAAGGCGGTATATAGATAGATCGACATATCTGCCTCGAATGAAGAACGGTCCGCCTTCTGGCGTATTCCCGGTCAGGAAAGCCGGATCTATTCAAATTTGGCGGCGCAAGGCAAGGCGGGAGTTTTCGAGACGCCGCTAGACTTCGTCTGAGCCTCCGGCATCGCCTCCGTCTTCTCCGTTTTCGCCATGCCCGTTTCCGTTCCCGTTGCTGTCGTCCGGAATCGAGCGGACGGAAACGACCCGTTCGCCTTCGGCAGTGTGGAAGATCCTCACGCCCTGGGTCGAGCGGCCGACGATGGAGATGCCGTCTACAGGACAGCGGATCATCTGGCCGCCATTGGTGACGAGCATGATCTGGTCGCTTTCCTCGACGGGGAAGGCGGCGACGAGAGGGCCGTTGCGTTCGTTGACGACCATGCCCATGATGCCTTTGCCGCCGCGTCCGGAGATCCGGTATTCATAGGCGCTGGTGCGCTTGCCGAAGCCGTTCTCGGAAATGGTCAGGACGAATTGCTCGGATGCGCCGAGCTCGGCGTAGCGCTGCGGCGACAGTTCGGTGCCCATCTCGCCGTTCTCCTCGGCGTCATCGGCGGCGATTTCCGGCTCGTCGGGCGCCGCGGTTTCGCCGGTCGCGGCGCGGCGGATGGCGTTGGCCTGCTTGACATAGGCGGCGCGCTCGGCCGGGCTGGCCTCCACATGGCGCAGGATCGCCATCGAAATGACGGTGTCGCCGTCTTCAAGCCGGATGCCGCGCACGCCGGTCGACTCGCGCCCCTTGAACACGCGCACATCGCCGACGGGGAAGCGGATCGCCTGCCCGCGGGCCGTAGTCAGCAGCACGTTGTCGCTTTCGGTGCAGATGCCGACGCCGACAATATGCACGCCTTCATCCAGCTTCATGGCGATCTTGCCGTTCTGCCGGATTTCGACGAAGTCGGAAAGGTCGTTGCGGCGCACGTCGCCTGTCGAAGTGGCGAACATCACGTTCAGATTGCCCCAGCTGCTCTCATCCTCCGGCAACGGCATGATCGAGGTGATCGCCTCGTCCTGCTGCAGCGGCAGGAGGTTGATGAGCGCCTTGCCGCGCGCCTGCGGGGCGGCGAGCGGGAGCCGCCAGACCTTCATCTTGTAGACCATGCCGCGCGACGAGAAGAAGAGCAGCGGCGTATGGGTGTTGGCGATGAACAGGCGCGTGACGAAATCGTCATCGCGGGTGGACATGCCGGCGCGGCCCTTGCCGCCGCGGCGCTGCGCGCGGTAGGTCGAAAGCGGCACGCGCTTGATGTATCCGCGATGGCTGACCGTCACGACCATATCCTCGCGCTGGATCAGGTCTTCATCATCCATGTCGCCGTCAATATCGAGGATCTCGGTGCGGCGAGGCGTTGCAAACTCGTCGCGCACGGCGATCAGCTCGTTCTTGACGATCTCGACGATGCGATCGCGTGAACGCAGAATGTCGAGATAATCCTTGATGCTCTCGCCAAGCTGGCGCATTTCGTCGCCGATCTCGTCGCGGCCGAGCGCGGTCAGGCGCTGCAGGCGCAGGTCGAGGATGGCGCGGGCCTGCGTTTCGGAAAGCCGGTAAGTGCCGTCCTCGTTGACGCGGTGGCGCGGGTCGTCGATCAGCGCGATGTAATGGGCCACGTCTGCGGCGGGCCAGTCGCGCTCCATGAGCTGCTCGCGCGCAGCGGACGGGTCTGGCGCGCTGCGGATCAGCTTGATGACCTCATCGATATTGGCGACGGCTATGGCGAGGCCGGCAAGGACATGGGCGCGGTCGCGGGCCTTGGCGAGCAGGAATTTCGTGCGGCGGGACACGACGACTTCGCGGAACTGCGCGAAGGCCTGGATCATGTCCTTGAGGTTGAGCTGTTCGGGCCTCCCGCCGTTCAGCGCCACCATGTTCGCGCCGAACGAGGTCTGCAGCGCGGTGAAGCGGTAAAGCTGGTTCAGCACTACGTCGGGGACCGCCTCGCGACGCAGCTCGATGACGACGCGGTAGCCTTGCCGGTCGCTTTCGTCGCGCACGTCCGAGATGCCCTCGATCTTCTTCTCGCGCACAAGTTCGGCGATGCGTTCGATCATCGTGGCCTTGTTGACCTGATAGGGGATCTCGGTGACGATGAGGGCCTCACGGTCTTTCCGGACCGTTTCGACGGCCACGCGTCCGCGCATCACGATGGAGCCGCGGGCCTTGTGATAGGCGGCGCGGATGCCGGAGCGGCCGAGAATCATGCCGCCGGTCGGGAAATCGGGGCCGGGGACAATCTCGTTCAACTCGTCGATGGTGATCGCCGGATTTTCGAGATAGGCGATGCAGGCGTCGATGACCTCGCCGAGATTGTGCGGCGGGATGTTCGTCGCCATGCCGACCGCGATGCCGCCGGCGCCGTTGACGAGGAGGTTCGGAAAGCGGGCCGGGAGCACCATCGGCTCCCG
>CAYOUE010000215.1:0-4570 GCA_964407075.1 uncultured Hyphomicrobiaceae bacterium | reverse complement strand
CGATGGACTGCTCGGTGGCGACGCCGTAGACGATCAGGATGATCGACGGCGGGATGAGCAGGCCGAGCGTCGCCGATCCGGCCAGCGTGCCGATAATCATCTTCTTCGGATAGCCGCGTCCGCTGAGTTCGGGGATCGACATCTTGCCGATCGTGGCTGCGGTCGCAGCGGACGAGCCGCACACTGCCGCGAAGATGGCGCAGCCCATGATGTTGACGTGCAGCAGGCGGCCGGGCCAGTTGCTGAGCCAGGGCGCAAGCCCGCGGAACAGATCTTTCGACAAATCCGAGCGCAACAGGATCTCGCCCATCCAGATGAACAGCGGCAATGCGGCCAGCGAGAAAGAGTTGCTCGCGCCCCAGAGCGTCGTGGCGAAGACCGCGCCGATGGGAGCGGAGGAGAAGACCGCCATCGCGATCGCGCCGATCACCATGAGCGCGAAGGCGACCCAGACGCCCGCGGAAAGCAGGGCGAGCAGGATGACGAAAAGCCCGCCCGTCAGAAGAATGTCCTGCATCGGCTCCCCCTATTCGATCGCCTGCGTTTCAGGAAGCGGTTTGCCCCCGATGAGCGTGCGCATGAACAGATCGGCGAAAGCAATCGTCAGGATGGCGAGTCCGGCGGTCAGGGGCAGTTGCGCGATCCAGATCGGTATGGCGAGGATGCCGGGCGACTTGTCGCCGAAGCGATAACTCTCGTAAGTCAGGTTCGCCATGAAGTAGACGGCGGCGGCGCTGATGAGGCCGCACAGGGCGAGGCTGAACAGATCGGCGATCAGCCGCAAACGCGGCCCGGCCAGCGAGAGCACCAGCGTGACACGGATATGCCCGCCGCGCGTCAAGGCATAAGCCAGCGCGAGAAAGGATGCGGAGGCGAGCAGATAGCCGGAAATATCGGCATAGGACGGGATAGTGAGGCTGGTTTCGAAGATGCGCAGCCGGGAGACGATATTGAGCGTCACCTGAAGGATGACGACCACCCCGATTGTCAGGATGCACAGCGCCGCAAGCGCCCCGCTGATGCGGTAGAGCCAGTCCAGAAACAGGCGCATGTCCAGTTCCCCCCGACGCCGTTCCGTAACGGACGCCGCCGCAGCCCTTCGATCAGGCCGCGGGGGCGTCCGCGCAAAATGCGGGCTGACGCCGCCTATTGCAGCTTGGCGACGACTTCCTTTGCCGCTTCGCTCGCGGTCTTGGCCCATTCCTCGCGCATTTCCGCGCCGATAGCCTGCAGGCCGGACATCAGTTCGTCACTCGGCTCGACGACCGTCATGCCGTTATCAGCCAGTTCCTTGGTCTTTTCGTCGGCCTCTTTCTGGCTCATTTCCCAGCCGCGTTCCTGCGCCGCAGCGGCCGCAGTCAGCACGGCCTGCCGGACGTCCTCGTCAAGCCCGTCGAAGGCGGCCTTGTTGGCGACGACGACATTCTTCGGAATCCAGGCGTTGATGGGCGAATAGAACTCGACGAAGTCCCAGGCTTTCGAGTTCACGCCGGTCGAGGGCGAGGTTACCATCGCCTCGACCTGCCCGGTGGAAAAAGCCTGCGGGATGTCCGGCACCTCGACCTGCACGGGCGCTGCGCCGGCCTTTGCGGCGAAGAGTTCGAGCGCCTGGTTGTAGACGCGGAATTTCATGCCGCGCAGATCGTCGACCTTTTCAACCTTCGTTTTTGTGTAAAGGCCCTGCGGCGGCCACGGAACTGTGTAAAGCAGCACGAGGTTCTGCTGCGCCAGCGCTTCCTCGACCGCAGGCTTCTGGGCTTCCCAGAGCTTGCGCGCGCCCTCGTAAGTCGTCACCAGAAACGGCTCGGAATCGAGGCCGAACAGGGCGTCTTCATTGGCGATGAGCGAGAGGAAGAATTCCCCGATCGGAACCTGTCCGCTGCGGACAGTGTTCTTGATTTCGGGATGCTTGAAGAGCGATCCGGCCGAGTGGACGGTGATCTTCAGTTTGCCGCCCGTGGCCTTCTCGATGTCCTCTGCGAAAGTCCTGATGTTCTGCGTGTGGAATGTGCCGTCCGGATAGGGCGTGGGCATGTCCCATTCCTGTGCCATGGCAGGGGCCAGGAACCCGAAACCGGCAATCGCCGCTGCGGCGGTCGTTCTTGCAAGAAGCGTTTGAAGCATTTCCGCTCTCCTTCAGGATCTGCAGTGAAATGAAGATGATATGACGACTGTCCTTGACCAGCCGTGAAACTGGCGAACCTAACCGTAACGCTTTCCTTGACGGCCTGCAAATTACGTTATGACCCGAGGTCCACCGTTACTGAAGTCTTAACAAGGGTGAGGCGTACAAGGCCATCAGGTCAAATCGTCATTTTCTTTCACTAGCGATCAAAATGTCTGATGGCTAAATTGCAATTATCTCTGGCCCAATCAGTTCAAAATATGGCTTAAAGCGGAAAAAGAAACGGAATCCCTCTTCGTCTTCCTCTCCCATGGTGAGCGCTTGCCGTTCAGCGGCGCCACACCCCCCCAAGACATGAGCGCCCGCTGTTCCGCAATGAGAGGGTGGCGGCATCAGCGGGACAGTTTTTGGGCGGCTTGCCGGGAGAAGAAAGCCGCTAGGGCATAATGTTCAGCGCGCGTCGTGAAAGATGACGCCCAGCGTGAAGCGTTCGCCTGACCGCACCCTGCTGACGCCGTGGCGCATGGCGGTTCGGTACACCCCGCGCGTTCCCCTGACCGGGCGGTTATGAACCGGGAAAATCGCAGCGCCGCCCCGAACCAGCGGGACGACTTCGGCGCGCGACTGCATACGCGGCCGCTGCTCGGTGAGGACAAGTTCGCCGCCGGTGAAATCCCGGCCCGGCTCGGACAGCAGGAATACGGCCTGGAACGGGAATGCCAGATCGCCGTAAAGATCCTGGTGCAGGCAGTTGTAGTCGCCCTCGCCATATCTGAGGATCAGCGGCGTGGGCTTCGTCTGACCTTGCTTATGGCAGATCGAGAGATAGTCCTCATGGTCCGCCGGGAAGCGCTGCGGAGCCCTTAGCGCTGCCGCCCAGTCATTGGCGGCCCGTGCGAGCAAGGAGTAAAGTTCCCTGCGCAGGAGCCGAACCAGCGGGGGCAGGGGAGCGGCGAAATATTTGTATTCGCCGCGTCCGAAGCCGTGGCGGGCCATGTGGATATGGCTGCGGTAAGCGGCGGGATCGTCATAGGCTTCGACGAGCGCGCCGCATTCTTCGGCCGACAGAAGCGGCCCGGTGAGCGCGGCCCCGGTTGTTTCAAGATCTGCGGCGATGCGGCCAGCGTCGAGCGCGGCGATCCTGTCCGTCAGGCTGCGCGCGGCGTCAGCCCCGGTATCGGTGGACGCCACGGTCACGCCGCGGACCTTTCCTTCGCGATGAGCGCCGCCTTGCGCTCGACGCCCCAGCGGTAGCCCGCCAGTCCGCCTCCCGTGCGCACGATGCGGTGGCAGGGAATGGCGACAGCGATCCTGTTCGCGCCGCACGCGCTCGCAACGGCGCGCACCGCACTTGGCGCTCCTATCCGATCGGCGAGTTCGGCATAGGTCAGCGTCGTCCCGGCGGGAATTTCCCTGAGCGCGCGCCACACCTTCTGCTGAAAAGCCGTTCCGCGGATGTCTAGCGGCAGATCGATGTTTCGCCCCGGTTCCTCCACGAGACCGACGGCATTGGCCACCAGCGTCTCGAACGCCGCGTCGCCGCCGACCAGATCGGCTTTCGGAAACGTCTCCTGAAGACGGTCCACGAGCGCCTGCGGATCGTCGCCGAACTGGATTGCGCAGACACCCTTGTCCGTCGCTGCGACCAGGATTGCGCCGAGCGAGCAGTCTCCGACGGCGAAGCGGATCGTTTCGCCGGCGCCCTTGCGGACATAGGCGGAGGGTTTGACGCCGAGCGCCGGGGCGGCCGTTTCGTAAAAGCGGCTCGCCGAGGAATAGCCCGCCTCGTAGATGGCTTCCGTCACCGATGCGCCCCCGCCGAGCGCGTCCACGGCGCGCCCTTGCCGCCAGGCCTTCAGCCATCCGCCCGGCGTCATCCCGGTCGCCTTCTTGAAGATGCGGTGGAAATGGTGCCGGGAAAGGCCGGCCTCGCGCGCGATGGCGGTCCAGTCCGGCTTGTCTTCGGCGGCAATGGCGAGATCGCAGGCGATGCGGATCGCCTCCGCATGGTTTTCATCGGGCGAAGGCGCATCCGGCCTGCAGCGCTTGCAGGGGCGGAACCCGGCGCGCTCGGCATCCTCTTTCGCCGCAAAGAAGCGGACGTTCTTCTCCAGCGGCAGGCGCGATGCGCAGGAGGGACGGCAATAGACGCCGGTCGTCGTGACAGCGTAGAAGAAGACGCCGTCGGCCGCCTTGTCCCTGCGTTTCACCTTCTCCCAAAAAGCGGGATTGCCTGGTCCGGTCATGAGCATCGTCTTTCTCCACCATCTCGATGGGAAGACAATGGCAAGTCAACAGGCTTTCGGCACTCCGCGCGTTGCTTTCCAATTCGAAGGCGGTCAGGCCGCGCCGTCATCGTCGAGCGTGAGCAGCTCCGGCGCGAGGGGGTCGACGGCCACCAGCTCGGGGCGCAGCGCCTCCCACAGCGCCACCGCGGTGGTCGAG
>CAYOUE010000214.1:0-4599 GCA_964407075.1 uncultured Hyphomicrobiaceae bacterium | reverse complement strand
GAGCGGATGGTCAAGGGCAGCCCGCGATTGTAGCAGAAGAAGGCGAGCGAGAGGGCGACGACGGCGTAGATCGCCCAGGGATGCAGACCCCAGTGGAAGATGGTCGCCGCCATGCCGAGCCGCTGTGCTTCGGCCTCGTTGCCGGCCGCCGCGCCGAGCGGCGCCCAGTCAGTGCGCGCGCCGCCTTCGAGCGACGTGCCGCCGAGCGCAGTCCCGTAATGCGAAATCGGTTCGGAAACGCCGTAGAACATCAGACCGATGCCCATGCCGGCGGCGAAGAGCATTGCGAACCATCCCGTATAGGAATAGTCCGGCGTCGCGTCGCGCCCGCCGATCCGCACTTTGCCGTATGGCGACACGATGAGGAAGAGGCAGAGGAGGACGAAAATGTTGCCCGCGAGCAGGAAGAACCAGTCGAAGGTCGATGTCAGAAAGGCCCGCAGATCTCCGAAGAGCGGCTCCACCTGAGTCTGAAAGGCGAGCGTCAGGAAGACGAACGCCATGATCGTCAGGCCGGAAATGAGAAATACGGGGTTGTGGATGTCCAGACCGAACGGGCCGATCTGCGGTGTGATGTTGTCCTGCCCGATCTCGTATTCGGTCTCGATGATGTCTGCCGGTCCCTCCGGAGCCGGGATCACCTCGGCCGCTGTTTCGTCGCTCATCTTGTTCTCCTTTTCGTTATATCCGTATCCGGATTATCACGTCAGCGTACGAGGAATACGGATGCGCCGGAATGCGAGGCGATCCGTCCGCCGTGAGAAGGCCAGAGATATTCGACAAGGCCTGGAACGTGGGACGCCATGACCACGAGGTCCGCATCGGTATCGCCGATCGCGGCGATCAGAGTGCCGTCCAGATCGGTCGAGGGGTCGTGAGACGCATAGGACTTCGCTTCGGTCTGATGGCCATGGGCCTGAGCCTGCTGCGAGGCGAAGTCGGAAAGTTTCTGATTATACTCTTGAGGATTGTGGGCAATTGAACTCGGCGCTGTCGCGGTAATGCCGACATAGCAAACCGGGATTTTATAATAATTTGAAAGATCCGCAGCAGTCTTGAGCGCTTTTTCGAGCTTGTCCACATGCTCCAAATCGACCGGAGTCATGATTTTTTTGTACATGATGGCCTCCTGTTATGATTGGCAGTTCGCTCCTTAAATCCTGTTTTCACAAACGTTTCTAACTAGCATGATATTCGATGCGCTTTGAACCTGCTTTACGCAGATTCAGTTCTGCCGTGGACGGGCGAGCCTGACTCCGCCTTCTGGTTTCTGAGCAGGCAGACCGTATTCCCGTCCCGCCAGGGCCAGCAGACACCACAGATAATCGGCATGGGACCAGCGAATGACGATCTCGAAACGCGGAACGTCCCCGCCGCCCTCGGCCGGACGGTGAAGCTGGGCCGGAACGCGGCCGAATACCGAGCCTTTCACCGCGCCCTCCGGGAAGGCGCGGGGATGCAGGTCCAGCGGCGTCAGCTTGGCGAGGGCGTCGCGGACGAGAGGGCCTGAGGCGGATATGACGGTATAATAATCGGTGACGTCCGTGATCTGATGATGCTCGGCGGCGAGCGCTTTGCGCATTGCGGCGGCGAGTGCGCTCTCCTCGCCCTGAGGCGTCATCGCCAGCCATTCGGACGGTCCTAGCCAGAGCGTCACGACCAGTCCGGACGCCGCCGACATACATGGAAGATGGGGCAGGGCGAGACCTGCACCCGACTCCAGCGCCGGGCCGATACGATCCGCTTCCCCGCGCACGATCAGCTTGCCCTTGAACGGGATCTCCGCAAGAGCCAGACCGCCATCCGCCGCCGCTATCGGCGCGCGATGGGCAAGAGGCGAGCGGCGCGAGGGCGGCGCGGCGTAGCCTGTCCTGTCAAGCATGTTCGGCCTCCCGCTTCTCCGCGCCTGCCGCGCCGGTCTCATCCATCTGTTTCGCGGTTTCGGCGAGGAAATCCGTCTCCGTCACTTTCACCGGCGCGGGCGTTCCGCCGCCCCAAGTCGCATAGAGCGTTTCGCCCATGCGCTTGCCTCCAGCTTCGACCAGTGCGAGCGCGAAGGATCGGCCCAGCGTCGGGCTGAAATAGCTCGATGTAACATGGCCGAGCATCTTGACCGGCGGTTTCGGCTCTTCGGGCGTAGCGATAATATGCGCGCCTTCCATCAGCACCAGATTCGGATCGGCGGGTAACAGGCCGACGAGTTGCCTGCGATCCTTGCGCATTGCATCGGAGCGGAACAACGAACGGCGCCCGATGAAGTCGCCGTTCTTCTTCACGGCCCATCCCATGCGCAGATCATGCGGCGTGACCGTCCCGTCGGTATCCTGACCGACGATGATGAAGCCTTTCTCGGCCCGCAGCAGATGCATCCCTTCGGTGCCATAAGGTGTAACGCCGTATTTCTCGCCCGCCGCGAAAATCCGCTCCCACAGCCAGAGGCCGAGCGAGGCCGGGATGTTGATTTCATAGGATAATTCGCCGGTGAAGGAGATGCGGAACACGCGGACCGGCACGCCAGCAATATGCGCCTCCCGCTGGCTCATGAAAGGGAATTGCGACGGGTCCGGATCGAGATCGTCGCACAGCTCGCCTACGAGCGCGGCTGAGTTCGGTCCGCAGATGCTGGCGACGGCCCACTGCTCCGTGACCGAGGTCAGCCAGACCTGCAGCTCTGGCCATTCCGTCTGCAGATAATCTTCCATCATCCCGAGCACGCGCGCCGCGCCGCTAGTCGTCGTCGTCATGTGGAAATGATCGTCGGCGAGGCAGGCGGTGACGCCATCATCCATGACCATGCCGTCCTCGCCCAGCATGAGCCCATAACGGCACCGCCCTGGTTTCAGCTTCGTCCAGCTATTCGTGTAAACCCGGTTGAGAAATTCGCGCGCATCGGGGCCGCGAATGTCGATCTTGCCGAGCGTCGAGGCGTCGAGCACGCCGACCGACGAACGCGCCGCCCGGCATTCGCGCATCAGCGCATCGTGGAAGCTCTCGCCGGGGCGCGGATAGACGCGAGGACGCAGCCAGTCGCCGACCGTCTCGAACTCCGCGCCATGCGCCACATGCCAGTCATGCATAGCCGTGGTGCGTCGAGCCTCGAAAAGCTCGCCCGAATACTGGGCGGCAAGCGCGCCGAACGTCACCGGCTTGTAGGGCTGGCGATAGGTCGTCACGCCGACATCGGGGATGGTCTGTTTCGTCGCGTCGGCGAGAAGGCCGAAAGCATTGATGCCGACCGTCTTGCCCTGATCGGTGCCCATGCCGGTGGTTGTGTAGCGCTTGGCGTGCTCGACCGAGCGATAGCCCTCCTGGACGGCAAGGTGCAGATCCTTGGTCGTCACGTCGTTCTGGAGATCGACGAAAGCGCGCGGCCTGTGTTTCGGCTTTTGCGAGGGGAGCGCCCAGAGCGCGCGGATATTGTAGGGCTCGGCGGCGGTTTTCCATTCGATCGTCGGCAGTTCGGTTGGTGCTGCGGAGAAGCCCGCCGCGCTTGCCGCCTCCACGCCACAACGCAGCCCCTCGGCAATGCGCTCAGCCAGATCCACCGTACCATTGCAAAGCCCGGCGGACCGTTCACGCTGCCAGGATTGGCCGGGGCGGAATGCGGCAATGGCAGGATCATGACGCAGCTTGCCGCGCGACTGGGCGAACAGGGCGACATTCGGCGAAAGCCCGCCCGAGACAGCAAGCAGGTCGCAGGCAATCTCAAGGTTCGCGCTTGCAACTTCGGCTTCATTTTTCAGTGAGCGAATATTCACGCGAGCTAGCCGTTTGCGGCCCAACGTTCCGTCGACGATTGAATTTGCGAATACCGGGAAGCCGAGTTCGAGCGCTCGCCGGTGCAGGTCATCGTCGACACTGGAGCGGACATCGACGATAGCCGCGACTGCGCATCCGGCGTCGTGGAGATCGAAGGCCGTCCGCCACGCCGCGTTATTGTTGGTGAAGACGACGGCGTTGCGTCCGGGCAGGACGCCATAGCGGTGAATATAGGTGCTGACGGCGCTGGCCAGCATGATGCCAGGCCGGTCATTGCCGTCGAAGATCAGTGGACGCTCTATTGCGCCCGTCGCCAGCACGGTCTGAGCAGCTCGGATGCGCCAGAGGCGCTGACGCGGAGTGAGAGGATCGCGCGCGGCAGGCGGCAGATGGTCCTGAAGCTGCTGATTGAAGACGACGAGATTGTCGCCGTAATAGCCGACCGGCGCAGCACGCTTTAGGATCTTCACATCCGGATGGCTGGCCAGTTCGGCCTCGATTTCAGCAATCCAGTCAGCCGGCGTTTTGCCGTTTATGCTGACAGCATCGGATGCAGTCGACAGCAGCGCGCCGCCGAGTTCCGGCGTTTCCTCGGCGAGGATCACGCGCGCGCCGGATCGCGCCGCCGCGAGCGCCGCCATCAGCCCGGCAGGCCCCGCGCCAACGACCAGCACGTCGCAATGCCGGTTGGTGCTCTCATAACGATCCGGATCCGGCGCTTCTGGCGCACGTCCGAGCCCTGCCGCGCGGCGGATGAAGCGCTCGAACATCATCCAGTTGCCGGGCGGACCCATGAAGGTCTTGTAGTAGAAGCCGGCGGGCATGAAGCGCGCGAATACG
>CAYOUE010000213.1:0-4636 GCA_964407075.1 uncultured Hyphomicrobiaceae bacterium | reverse complement strand
GCGTACGGACGGTTTCTGGTTCATGGAGATGAACACGCGGCTTCAGGTCGAGCACCCCGTGACAGAGGCGATCACCGGT
Organism: uncultured Hyphomicrobiaceae bacterium; assembly: GCA_964407075.1. Classification (GTDB taxonomy): domain Bacteria; phylum Pseudomonadota; class Alphaproteobacteria; order Rhizobiales; family Rhodomicrobiaceae; genus JAHQVI01. Next base: position 4,557 of record CAYOUE010000213.1, on the reverse strand, counting down.
CTCGATCTGGTCGAGTTGCAATTGCGTGTCGCATTGGGTGAGCCATTGCCTTTCGCGCAGGACGATCTCGCCATCAACGGCCACGCCATCGAGGCCCGCATCTATGCAGAGGACGTTGCGGCCGGCTTTCTCCCCGCGACAGGAAAGCTCGACTATCTGGAATTTCCCGAAGGAGCGAAGTTTGCGCCCGGACCTGTTCGCATAGATGCCGGGGTTGCGCAGGGCGATGCGATTTCGCCTTATTACGACCCGATGATCGCCAAGCTGATCGTTCACGGACGAACCCGGAGGGAAGCGCTCAACGGCCTTGCGGCAGCGCTCGGACGCTGCCGGATCGCCGGCGCGGTCACGAATGTCGCTTTCCTCGGCGCATTGGCGCGGCATGACGGATTTACGCGCGGCGATGTCGACACCGGGCTGATCGCCCGGGATCGCGAAATGCTCCTGGCGAATGAGCCGCCGCCCGAAGAGGCGAACGCGCTCGCCGCGCTCGCCGCCCTTGGTCTGCTTGCCGACCCGGACCGGAATGATCCCTGGGCGTCGCTTCAGGGCTGGAGGCATTGGCGGCAAGCGGAGCTTTACGCGCAACTCGACAATGAGGGCAAACGGCTTGACTGCGCCGTGAGCTTGCTTGGCGATAGGCGTTACAGGATTGAGACCGGCGGGAGGGAACTGGATATCGAGGCCGTGCCGCTGGAAGGTTGCGAGGCGCGGTTCTCATGCGGCGGCTCCACCCGGCGCGGCGCGATTTTCGTTAAGGGAGGGGAGATTACCGTTTTCCTGGACGGACGCAGTCATGTGTACAGAGTTCCGGATCCGCTCGATGGGGCGACGGAAGCGGAGGCGGGCGGCGACGCGGTCGCCGCACCGATGCCGGGTCTGGTCAAGGAAGTTCGCGTTGAAGCGGGGCAGGATGTGTCCAGAGGCGACGCCCTCATGATCCTCGAAGCCATGAAAATGGAACATACGCTCAGCGCGCCTCGCGACGGACGTATAGCTGAAGTTTTTGCCGCCGAAGGCGATCAGGTTGGCGGCGGTGCTCTTCTGCTCACGCTGGAGACGGAGAATGCCGATGGCTGAGCGCGTGACGGTTTTCGAGGTGGGACCGCGAGACGGATTGCAGAACGAGGCGAGACCGATCGCGACGGCGGACAAGATCCGGCTTGTCGACATGCTGAGCGGCTGCGGCTTCGCAAAGATAGAAGTGGGCAGCTTCGTCAATCCGAAATGGGTGCCGCAGATGGCGGATTCCGCCGAGGTGTTTGCAGGGATTACCCGCCGTCCCGGTACGGCCTATGCGGCGCTGACCCCGAACATCAAGGGTTATGAGCGCGCCCGCGCAGCGCGCGCAGACGAAATAGCGATTTTTGCATCCGCCTCCGAAGGCTTCAGCCTGAAGAACATCAACTGCTCCATTGCCGAAAGCCTCGAACGTTTCAAGACCGTCGCCGAAGCCGCCTACGCCGATGGCGTCCTGATGCGTGGCTATGTTTCGTGCGTCACGGACTGCCCGTATGACGGTCCGACCCCGCCGCACAAGACCGCCGAGGTCGCGGAGGCGTTGCTGGCGTTCGGCTGCTACGAGGTCTCGCTGGGGGACACGATCGGCGCGGCTGCTCCCGAGACGATCTCTGCGATGCTGGACGCGGTTCTGATCTCGGTTCCCGCTCACAGGCTGGCCGGGCATTATCATGATACCAGAGGCCGCGCCCTCGATAATATCGCCGTCAGCCTTGAAAAGGGCCTGCGCACCTTCGACAGCGCGGCGGGCGGCCTCGGCGGCTGCCCCTACGCGCCGGGCGCGAAAGGCAACGTCGCGACCGAATCGGTGATAGCCTTGCTGGAGAAGCGGGGGTTTGAAACTGGCGTCGATTTCGGCCGCCTTGGCGAAGCGGCTGCATATGCGAAAAGGCTCAGGGAACCGTCCGCATGAATTACGAAACCATCAGTATACTGATTGACGACAGGGGGGTAGCCTACGTCAGGCTGAACGTCCCCGAAAAGCGTAACGCCATGTCTGCGCGGATGATCGCGGAACTGACCGATCTGACGAGCCGTGCCGGGCAAGGCGGGGAAATGCGCGTGATGGTTCTCGGCGCCGAAGGGCCGGTCTTCTGCGCCGGGGGCGATCTCAACTGGATGAGGCAACAGATCGACTCAGATCGCGAGGGGCGTATGCGCGAGGCGCGGAAGCTGGCTCACATGCTTCGCGCGCTCAACGAAATGCCGGTTCCTCTCATAGGGCGGATTCATGGTAGCGCGTTCGGCGGCGGCGTTGGGCTCATGTGCGTCTGTGACCATGTAATTGCGGCGGAGACGGCGGAATTCGGCTTGACCGAGACGCGGCTGGGTATCATTCCGGCGACCATCGGACCCTATGTGCTCGCGCGGCTGGGCGAGGGGATGGCGCGCCGCATCTTCATGTCGGCCCGCATTTTCCCCGCAGGCGAAGCGCGGGAAATCGGCCTCGTCGGCGAAACCGTTCCCGTGGACCGCATCGACGAGGCTGTAGAGCGGCATGTCAGGCCCTATCTTTCCGTTGCCCCTGGCGCAGTCGGAGCGGCTAAGGCGTTCGCCCGATCGCTCGGAGCTCCCATAGACGATGCGATTATCGAGGCCTCCATCGGGCAACTCGCAGATATCTGGGAAACGGAAGAAGCGCGCGAAGGCATCGACGCCTTTTTACAAAAGCGTCCGCCGCGCTGGGCGCGTCTGAGTTGAAGCCGGAAAGACGCCTTTTCCGGGCGGAGTTTCAGGCGGCGTGCTTTACGTGACCTCGAATGACGCCAAGAAAAACGTCCCCGTATTTATCCAGCTTCGCCTGTCCGACGCCATGCACCATCATCATCTGATCGCGGCGTTCAGGCTTGAGATGCACCATGTCCAGAAGGCTTCGGTCGGGGAGTATGACGAAGGCGGGAACGCTGCTCTGCCTGGCGAGGTCGAGGCGTGCGGCCTTGAGCGCGTCGAAAAGCGCGCGGTCATCCGCTGAGAGAGCCAGGGATGGCGTCGATTGCGAGCGCTTCGGTTTCCGGTCCTGCGCGCGGCTCATGGCCTCCTTGCGCAGCATGACCGTTTCTTCTCCTCGAAGAACGCGCCGTCCCAGCTCCGTCACCGTCCACCGGCCATAAGACGCGACATCATAGGCGATGACGCCGCCTGCGTAGAGTTGCCGGAACATGGAGCGCCATTCCTGCCGCGAATGATCCTTGCCGACGCCGAAAGTGGGCAGCCTGTCATGGCCGAACTGAGTGACTTTCCCGCCGGTCTCGCCGCGCAGGATCGAAATCAGATGCTCCGCTCCGAATCGCTCCCCGGTGCGCAGGATGGCCGACATCGCTTTCTGCGCCGAGATGGTGGCGTCGGTGAGTTCAACGCCGTCTGAACACAGATCGCAATTGCCACACGGCCCGGTCTCCTCTCCGAAATAGGCCAGCAGCGTCTGGCGGCGGCAGCGCGGCGCCTCGCACAAGGCGATCAGGGCGTTCAGGCGCTGCTTCTCGATGCGTTTCTGCTCCTCCGGTGCGTCGCTTTCCTCGATCTGCATTCTGCGAAGGCGCATGTCATCGAGGCCATAGAGCGTAAGCGTGTCGGCAGCGAGGCCGTCGCGACCAGCGCGTCCGATCTCCTGGTAATATGCCTCCAGGCTCTTGGGCAGATTGGCGTGGAGCACGAAGCGCACATCGGGCTTGTCGATGCCCATGCCGAATGCGACGGTCGCCGCCATGATGACGCCGTCTTCCTGCAGAAAGGCGTCCTGGTTGCGGGATCGGGCTTCGGTATCCATGCCTGCGTGATAGGGGAGGGCGCGAAACCCCTTGCTCTCGAGGAAGTCTGCAAGATCCTCGGTCTGACGTCGCGAGGCGCAATAGACGATCCCGCTTTCGCCGTCCCTGCCGCTGATGAAATCCGTGATCTGGCGGCGGGCATTCTGCTTCGGCTGCATCGCAAGCCGCAGGTTCGGGCGGTCGAAGCCGTGGACGAAGACCGCCGGTTCGCGCGCGAAGAGCTTGACGAGGATTTCGGCGCGCGTCGCGGCGTCGGCCGTGGCGGTCAGGGCGATGCGCTGCACATTGCCGAGCGCCGCCGCCGCTTCTCCTATGGTGAGATAGTCCGGCCGGAAGTTATGTCCCCATTCGGAGATGCAGTGAGCCTCGTCGATGGCGGCGAGTTGGATCGGCAGTTGTTTCATCCGTTGCCGGAAGGTCTCGTTGGCAAAGCGTTCCGGCGCGATGTAGAGCAGCTTGAGGGCATTGGCGTCGAGTTGCTCGTAAACTTTGCGGAGTTGCTCGGCATCCAGCGTGGAATCGAGACGCGCCGCCGCAATCCCACGCGCGGTGAGGGCATCGACCTGGTCTTTCATCAGTGCGATCAGCGGGGAAATCAACAACGTCAAGCCATCCAGCATCAATGCGGGCACTTGATAGCAGAGCGACTTGCCGCCCCCGGTCGGGAAAACCGCCAGCGAGGATCGGCCCTCCAGCAGCGCACGGATCACGGTTTCCTGGCCATCGCGGAAATTTGCGAAGCCGAAGAATTCGCGAAGGGTCTGGTGCA
>CAYOUE010000212.1:0-4646 GCA_964407075.1 uncultured Hyphomicrobiaceae bacterium | reverse complement strand
GGGCGAGCTGGATCTGGCCGAGGCAATTGTTGATCTTGTGCGCGCCGGTGTGGTTCAGTTCGTCGCGCTTGAAGTAGATCTTCGCGCCGCCATAGTGCTCTGTCAGCCTTTCCGCGAAATAGAGCGGGCTGGGCCTGCCCGAATAATGCGCGTTGAGGTTGTCGAGTTCGGCCTGGAACGACGGATCGCGCTTTGCGGCTTCATAGGCTTCATCCAGTTCCAGCATGAGCGGCATCAGCGTTTCGGCGACGAAACGGCCGCCATAGATGCCGAAAAAGCCGTCCTCGTCCGGGCCGGTGCGGAAGCTGTTCTGCTGCGTGACGGGTTGGTTATCCATTAACGGCCTCTTTCATGGCGGCGATCTCCACCGCTGCGGCGAAACGCCGGATCATGGCCGCATCCTTCACGCCGGGCGCGCTTTCGACGCCGGAGGAGACGTCCACGATCGCTGCGCCGGTCAGACGGATCGCTTCTGCTACGTTGTTTTCGCTCAGACCGCCGGACAGCATGAAACGCATCCTGCCGCGGACCGGTTCAAGCAGGCGCCAGTCGAAGGCGAGGCCGTTTCCGCCGGGAAGGGCGTTCCGGTCGCCTTCCGGTGGCTTCGCATCGAAAAGGATCAGATCGGCGGCTTCTGCATAGGCGCGGGCCGCATCGGTGTCGCCCTCGGCGCTGACGCTGATCGCCTTGATGACCGGAAGGCCGGAACGTGTTCGGATCTTTGCGGCGCGGGCCGGCGTCTCGCTTCCGTGAAGCTGGAACATGTCCGGGCGCACTTCGGCCGCGATCCGGTCGATCAGCGCGTCGCCGGCGTCGACGGTAAGAGCCACGCATGTCATCCGGCCGCGCCCCAACCCGGCCAGCGCCACAGCTTCCTCGATCCCGACATTGCGCGGGCTTTTCGGAAAGAAAACCAGCCCGAAATGGCTCGCGCCGGCATCTGCGGACGCTTCGACCGCATCCGGGGTTGTCAGCCCGCAAATTTTCAAGCCGGTGTTCACCGGTATCCCTCACAGACAAGAATTGAAAGAAAGGCTATATCAAGTGCAGCCTCGCTGATGCAAGCGCTGCGGATGATTCGCTGGCGATTCGCCGTTCCGGCGCCCTGCAAAGATGACGGATCCGGCCGAAACAGGCTCAGCAGGCTTTTCGCGCCGTGACCTCGATTTCGATCTTCATCCGCTCGTCATAGAGGCCGGCGACGATCATGGTCGCAGCAGGCGGATGCTGCCCGAACGCATCGCGCAGAATCGGCCAGCACGGCTCGAAATCTTCGCGGTTTGGAAGTATGTAGTGTATCCGCACGACATCCGCCAGCGCCGCGCCGGCTTCGGCAAGGGCCTCGCTGATATTGGCGAGCGCCTGCCGGCATTGCGTGGCGGGATCGTCCGCGATCGTCATAGAGGCGTAATCGAAGCCGGTCGTGCCGGACACGAAGACCCATTCGCCTTCCACGACGGCGCGCGAGTAGCCAATGCCGGCCTCGTAAGGCGAACCGGATGATATGAAACGCCGCAAAGCCGCCCCGCGCAGATCAGTGAATCAGCGGGCGATCTTCCACGTCCGCCCGGTTGCTGAAATTCTGGAACTGCGGTGCGCGTTCGAGGACGCGCAGATGGCGCGAAAGACGGTCGTTGTCCTTTTTCAGCGCGACGATCTCCTTGGAACGCGCTCGCGCCGCGTTGCGCCAGCGCGCCTGCCCGAACCATGCTGCGACCCCGCCGATGACGAAACCGATCAGCATCGCGGCGAACAGGAAGACGAAAAGCGGGGCTTCGGCGATGAATGCGCTTCCAGGGCCGCCGAGCGGATCGAGCACGAAGCTGACCACATGGCGGTTCGCCACGGCGAATGCGATCACGGCGACCGCCAGCAAGAAAAGAACAAGGACACGCAGCAATCTCATAGATGGCTCCAACGTAAACCGGAAGTCTACGATTTTTTCTTTCGGCTTTTCTTCTTTGATCCGGAGTCTGCATCCGGTTTCGTTTCAAAAGCCTTATTCATGCGCAAACGCAAGTCTTTTCCGGTCTTGAAAGCCGGAACGAACTTCTCGTCGACGAACACCTGATCGCCGGTCCGCGGGTTACGACCTGTCCGCGCTGGCCGGTGTTTGACCGAGAATGCGCCGAAACCGCGAAGCTCCACGCGTTCGCCTTTGGCGAGGGCGGAAATGATCTCGTCGAAGATGACGTTGACAATAAGTTCGACATCCCGCTGATACAGGTGCGGATTCTGAGCGGCAATCTTTTCGACAAGCTCGGACTTTATCATCTCCGCTCGATCCGCAAGAGCGTTCTCTTTGATTTTTTACCTATTTATTAGAAGGGTGCCAAAGCGAAACGAGGCCGTCAAGCTGATTGAGCCGGGGGCTTTCGGAGACGAGCCACGCCAGCCTGTCCGAGGGGATGCCGAACAGGCCGCCCACCGCCCTGACCATGCTGCGCATCAGGAAGGATGCGCTGCCTGACGATTCGGGCGCTCGGTCGATAACCTTGATGCTTTCCGTGACGCCATGCTCGCTGTGGAGCCATTCGAGCGCTTCTTTCTCGCTGCCGATCTGGTCGATGAGGCGTGCGTTGAGCGCCTGGCGGCCGGAATAGATCTTGCCGGTCCGCACCTCGACAAGCTCGTTCGGTCCGAGACCCCGCCTTTCTGCAACGATCCCGACGAACCATTCGCGCGACTCGCGGACGAGTTCCTGCACCAGCGCCCGGCTGGCCTGATCGGGAGGCGCGAAAGGCGAGGGAACAGCCTTGAGGTCTCCGCTGCGGATTTCCTCGACATTGATGCCCCAGCTTTTCAGAAGCTCGGAAAACTCGGCCCATTGCAGGATAACGCCGACGGAGCCGGTGATCGTATTGCCATGCGCGACGACATGGTCGGCCGCGATTCCGGCGAGATAGGCCGCTGAGGTCGCCGCAGTCCCGAACACGGCGACCACAGGCTTTTTCTCGGTCAGCGCGCGGATGGCGTTATAGAGCGACTCGGCGCCCGCTGTGGTGCCGCCGGGGCTGTCGACGCGGATGATGACGCCCTGGACGTTCTGGTCCTCGGCGAGGTCCGAAAGCAGCTTGATCTGGTTCCGGTCGCCGCCTATGAACCCTTCCACCGCAACCCGCGCCACATGCGGATTGAGGCCGATCTGCGCCATGAAGCTCTGGCTCTGGCTCGCATAGGCAAATATGATTGCCACAACTGCGAGCAGGATCGCGCCGATCCGCCAGAACCGCAGGCGGCGCTTCAGGCGGCGGCGCTCCGCCAGGCCGTCGGCTTCGAGCGTCATGGTCTCCCCCATCTCTCCAGTTCCGCAATACCGGGCGGAGCCTTATTTACTGGCTTCGCCTTCGCTATCGTCGCTGTCGCTGTCGTCGGTTTGCGCCTTGGACAGGGCCGCCCCGAGGATGTCGCCAAGCGAGGCCCCGCTGTCGGTCGAGCCATACTGCGCGACGGCCTCCTTCTCCTCGGCGATTTCCAGAGCCTTGATCGAAACCGAGATCTTTCGGTTGCTCTTGTCGACGGACTGCACCGCGGCGTCGACCATGTCGCCTTTGGAGAAGCGTTCCGGGCGCTGCTCGGAGCGGTCGCGCGACAGATCGGCCCTGCGGATGAAGGATTGCATGTCCGTTCCGGCGATCTTGACTTCGAGGCCGCTATCCTTCACGTCGAGCACCTCGCAGGTGACGACCGCGCCCTTGCGCAGCGTGTCGGCAGCCTTGAAAGGATCGCCGCCAAGCTGCTTGATGCCGAGGCTGATGCGCTCCTTGTCGGGGTCGACGTCGAGGACGACTGCACGCACCTCGTCGCCCTTCTTGTAGTCCTTGAGGGCTTCCTCGCCGGACCTGTTCCAGTCGAGGTCGGACAGATGCACCATGCCGTCGATTCCGCCCTCCAGACCGATGAAAAGGCCGAACTCGGTGATGTTGCGCACCTGGCCTTCGATCTCGGTGCCCTTGGCGAATTTCTCGGCGAAGGCTTCCCACGGATTTTCCTGGGTCTGCTTGAGACCGAGCGAGATCCGCCGTTTGTTCGGATCGACTTCCAGAACCTGCACTTCGACTTCCTGGCTCGTGGAGACGATCTTCCCGGGATGTACGTTCTTCTTGACCCAGCTCATTTCCGAAACGTGGATCAGGCCTTCGACACCGGGTTCGAGCTCGACGAACGCGCCATAGTCGGTGATGTTCGTGACCTTGCCGTTGAACTTGGCGCCGATCGGATATTTCGCCTCGATGCCGTCCCAGGGATCGGATTCGAGCTGCTTCATGCCAAGGCTGATGCGGTGCGTATCCGGATTGATGCGCACGATCTGCACCTTGACAGTGTCCCCGACATTGAGGATTTCGCTCGGATGGTTCACGCGTCGCCAGGCCATGTCTGTGACATGGAGCAGCCCGTCGATGCCGCCCAGGTCGATGAACGCGCCGTAATCGGTGATGTTCTTGACGACGCCGTCGACTGCCTGCCCCTCTTCGAGCTTTGCCACGATCTCGGAACGCTGCTCGGCGCGGGTTTCCTCAAGGACGGAGCGGCGTGAGACGACGATATTTCCGCGGCGGCGGTCCATCTTCAGGATCTGGAACGGCTGCGGCATGTTCATGAGCGGGCCGATGTCGCGAACGGGACGGATGTCGACCTGGCTGCCG
>CAYOUE010000211.1:0-4682 GCA_964407075.1 uncultured Hyphomicrobiaceae bacterium | reverse complement strand
CCGCGGCTGATGGGCAGGGCATGAAAGACGCCGGTCGGCTGCTTGGAATATTCCTTCAGCGCCGAGAAGAACGGCGTCAGGTAGCGGGAATTGACGCCACGCAGAATGTTGAAATGCAGCTCGGTGAAGTCTTCCTGATTGTAGAAGACGCGGCGGCAGCCGCCGAGGTCCTTGCCCGCAATATCTTCCACCGAACGGTCCGTGATCAGATAGGCGTCAAGCTCCGGGCGGACCTTTCCGATCAGCCGGCACAGCTCCGGGCCGTATTCCGCCGGCTCCAGCGTATCGACATCCTCCTCCTCGCCGATGCGGCTCAGATAGCGCTTCAGGATCGAGAGCTTGTTGTGGGACTTGAGCGTAAGGCCGGGGCGAACCACCACGGCCTGGATGTTATGGTTGAACAGTATCGCGATCAGCGCGTCTTCAAGGCTCGGAACGAACACGGTTTCATAATGAAAGGCGTCCTCCGTCCTGCGCATCCGCTGAAGATTGTGCCGCTGCCAGCGTTCCTGGGGTTCGGTCACATCTTCAACGACCAGGACCTCGAAATAGGGCCGCAGGAGCGATCGCGCCTCGACGCTGTCATTGTCATCCTCGCTTTCCTCGCCCTCGATCTCGTCGCGCATGAGCGGAATCGTCCGGCGGCGATACGCCCCGCTCGTCAGCGCGCGGTAGATCCGGCGCGCGGTGAAGGCGAGATCCTGGAAGTTCTGGTGAGTCAGCAGACGCCGTAAATGCTCGAATGCGCCGCGGCCAGGAAAGGCCCAATACATCTCGATCGGCGCCAGAGAATCCAGCAGGCCCTGCACTGTGGCCGCATGCCGCGCGGTCGGCCTGCCGGCTTCATGATCCCGCAGGAGCCGCTCGGTCGTCTCGCGCAACGCGCTCCAGCGGTCGGCGCGGAGCTGCACCGCGCTGTAATAATCGCTGAGCGATCCCGTATGCGACGTTGCTGTTTGTTGCGACATCTCGCTTCCTCCCATAGCGTCGCCGGACGCGCGCCAGCGTTTCGATGCTAAGATTTGTGTTTCGGCCTTCCGGTCGGCGGAGGGTTTTGCGTTTTATGGCGCCCGGCAGGGCCCACCGCATGTGGCTCGCCTGCCTGAGAGCGCCGCGCCAGGGCGTCCGACGGCGCGCCTGCATCGAGGCCAGCCCTGGAGCCGCGCTCGGGAATTTTGACTGCGCCGAGTGTGTGAAGATAGGCGTCCGCGCCCGAGCCGCGGTCATAAATGCTGAAATCGACCGGACGGTCGCGGAAACTCTTGAGAAGCTGGCCAAGCCCGTTGATCCCGACTTCGCGCTGACGCCGGACGACGTCCAGGTCGATCTCAAGCGGAAACATCTCTTCCTGGCCTGCGGTCTGGTAGAGCACGTTGGCGGCCGGATCGACGATGCAGGATTTGCCGACGCCGCCCGCGCCGAGGCCGTTCACGTCGAAGACATAGCATTGGAACTGCGCCGCGGTTGCCCGGGCGATGGCGATTTCCGCATCGCGGTCCGTCGTCCCGGTCAGAACCGGATGCAGCAGCACCTCGACCCCTTGCGACGTCAGTTGCCGCGTCGTCTCGGGAAACCAGATATCGTAGCAGATCGAAAGGCCGAACCGGCCGATCTCGGGGACATCGAAGATACAGAATTCGGCGCCCGCTTCCGCCTCACGCTCATAGGGCCTGAACGGAAACATCTTGCGGTAGCGCGCAATGATTTCGCCCTGCGGATTGATCACGGATGCGGTGTTGTAGATGCGCCCCTCCGTCGTTTTCTCGAACATCGAGCCGGGAATGAGCCAGACGCCGTGTTTCCTGGCGGCAAGCTGAAACCGCTCCTCGGTCTCGCCCGGCAGCGGCTGGGCAAAACGAGCCAGCGGACCAAACGGCGCGAGTTCGCTGAACAGCACCATCTGCACCCACGGAAACCGCGTCATCAAGATGTCGAGCCGATGCTCCATGCCGCTGACATTTTCATGGACGGCGGAAACCTGCATCTGGATGCCGGCAATGGCAAAGGGCGTCATTACTGGCTCCCAGTTAAGGCCAATCGAGGGTCGAAGCAGTCATTGCGGCATGGCCCTTCTGCTGCATCTCTTCATTCGTCATCTTTCGCCTCCTGCGGCAGCTTTGCCGGCCTCGCAGGCAGTTGAAAAAGAAGCATTTGCGCATTGAATAGAAGCATTTGCGCATTGAATAAGTGTGTCTTACCGGGAATGGAAAGGCAAGGCCGCGCGGCTTCTCCCTGTCATCCGCCCATCGGATCGGACGGGATATGCGCGGCCTCGATCCGCTTTCAGGCAGCCTTCAACGCCTGACCGAGAGCGCTCAAGCCTTCCTCAAGATGCGCGTCCTCGATCGTCAGCGGCGCCAGCAGACGCACGGTATTGCCGTAATACCCGCAGGACAGAATGATCAGCCCGTGTTCGAGCGCCTTGGCCGTCACGGCCTTTGTCGCATCCGCGTCCGGGTCATGGCCGCCGCGCTCCTTGACCATCTCGAACGCCACCATTGCGCCCAGTCCACGAATATCGCCGATGGGCCGGCTGGCGTTGGACAATTTGAAACTTTGAAGACGCTCGACCATCTGCGCGCCGAGACGCTGCGCCCGCTCGCAAAGGCCCTCGCTGTCGATGGCGTCGAGCACCGCGAGCGCCGCCGCACAGGCGACCGGGTTGCCGCCATAGGTGCCGCCAAGCCCGCCCGGCTCGGCTGCGTCCATGATCTCGGCCTTGCCGATCAGCCCCGAGATGGGGAAGCCGCCGCCAAGCGCCTTGGCGATCGGGATCAGGTCGGGCTCCACATCGTAATGCTCGATGGCGAAAAGCTTGCCAGTGCGGGCAAAGCCGGACTGGACTTCGTCGGCGACAAGGCAGATCCCGTTCGCATCGCAGATCTCTCGCAAGGCTTTCATGAAGGATGTGGGGGCGATGTAGAAGCCGCCTTCGCCCTGGACCGGCTCGATCACGATCGCGGCGACCTGATCGGCGGGGATGTCGGCCTTGAAGATATGTTCAAGGGCGCGCAGGCTGTCGGCTTCGCTCGTGCCATGATGCGCGATCGGGAACGGCGCGTGGAAAATGCCGGGCGGCATCATGCCGAATTTGGTCCGATAGGGCGCGGCTTTTCCGGTCATCGCCATGGTGAGCAGCGTGCGGCCGTGAAACGCGCCGGTAAAGGTGATCACCCCGGGGCGGCCTGTATGCGCGCGCGCAATCTTGACGGCGTTCTCGGTCGCCTCCGCGCCCGTGGTGAAGAAAAGCGATTTGGCGTTGCGGATCGGGGCGAGCGCGTTCAGGCGCTCGGCCAGCTCGAGATAGACTTCATAGCCGACGACCTGAAACGCGACATGGGCGAAGCGCTCCATCTGGGCTTTGGCGGCCGCCATGACTTTCGGATGCAGATGTCCGGTATTCGTCACCGCGATGCCTGAGGCGAAGTCGATATAGCGCCGGCCTTCGACGTCCCAGACTTCTGCGTTCTTCGCCCGGTCCACGAAGATCGGCGAGGCTGTCGCCACGCCCCGCGGAATGGCGGCGTGCCGCCGCTCGAGCAGGTCGGCATTCTTGATCATGGCCTTCTCCATCGCTGTGCGGATAGGATGTTATCCTAATCATCTTGATTAGAATACTAATCACGCTCTATATAATCAGCAAATCAATTATTTTATTAAGCATATTCAGCCGAACATGTTCAGGGTGTAGAGCGGGGGAGAGGATCAGCGTCAATGGAACTGGACGTCGGACAAAGGCTCAAGGCCATCAGGACCGCGCGGGGGTTATCCCAGCGTCAGCTTGCGGCGAAGGCGGGCGTCACCAGCGGCATGATCTCGATGGTCGAGCAGAACCGCATCAGCCCGTCCATTTCCTCGATCAAGAAAATCCTTCAGGCGCTGCCGATGTCGCTGTCGGAGTTTTTCAGCGCGGAGATGGATAGCGCAGACAAAGTGTTCTACCGGCGCGCCGAATTGCGGGAGATCACGCCGGCCGGCCCGAATGGCGCGAGCGCGGCGAAAGGCGGCGCCTCGATTTCCTTCCGCCAGGTCGGCAATTCCGGCTTGCACAAGCTGCAGATCCTTCACGAAACCTATGCGCCGGGCGCCGATACGGGCGAAGAGCTCTACGCTCACGAGGCCGAAGAGGGCGGCGTCGTCATATCGGGGGAAATCGAGGTCACGGTCGGCGACCGGACGGAAATTCTGAAGCCCGGCGACGCCTATCTTTTCGACAGCCGGATCCCACACCGGTTCCGCAATCCGGGCAAGGAGCCCTGCGTCATTGTCAGCGCATGCACGCCGCCGAGTTTTTGAGCCGGACCAATGGCCCCGATCCGCTTGACCGGTCAGCCACGACCAGAGCGACGGACAGCGCGGCGAGCCACAGCCATGTGATCTTAATCGTGGCCCGGACGTCGAGATCGGTGATCACGTCTATCGCGCCCGGAGTCACGAGATACTGCGGATACCCGACATGGTACCCGCACCCTGGTCGCAGTGACGCGGTCGAATAGTTGTCTAAATGCGGCAGCTTAGGTCATCGGTATGAAAGAGTCTTTGAGGGCGTTGATATAAACGCCGGTATAATAAGGATATAATCCTTGATTCTGGCGGATGGGGTGGGATTCGAACCCACGGAGACGTTGCCGCCTCGCCGGTTTTCAAGACCGGTGCCTTCAACCACTCGGCCACCCATCCAT
>CAYOUE010000210.1:4355-4689 GCA_964407075.1 uncultured Hyphomicrobiaceae bacterium | reverse complement strand
CGGTTCTCCTGAACGGGCCGATGAAAGACTTTCTCTCATCCCCTGAACCCGCTCACAAAGAACCATCCGTTCTCTTCCTTTTAAACCGCGCCTCCTGTCCGAAGCCCCAACCAGGTGGCGGTTGCCTTGCCTATTCCGCAAACCAACCCGGGACAGGGACAGCCCGTGCGATCAACGCTGATCGCGGAGTGATGCCAAAATAGCGCCCGTCGAAACTTCCTTTCACATCGGACAGAAGAAACAGCTCACCCTCGATGAGGGTCTTGCAGCCTTCCCATACTGGAAGCGAGCGCCCGTTTGTGTCTACCCGCTGCGCGATAGCGGCAGGATGTCC
>CAYOUE010000210.1:1563-4345 GCA_964407075.1 uncultured Hyphomicrobiaceae bacterium | reverse complement strand
ATTGATCGTTATGCGGCCGCCCGTACGGCAGATCGTGTCGCCGGCGAGCGCCGCGACCGGTTTGATCAGCCGGAAGACGGGCAGAATATAGCCACGCGAGGCGGCAAGAGCGTGCCATGGACGGCCTAATTCAATAACGGCCAGCTCACCCCGGTTCGGATCGTGACGATCGAGCCGGTACAGCCCGACCGGGACGCTCGCGCTCAGGTTCAGAACAAAGATCGGCGCCAGCGCCGGTTTGAGGAGGAGCGCCGCAAGAGCAAGACCAGTCAAGGCAAGACTGAGACGAGGTCTCATTGGCTCCTGGTATTCCGCGCTTTCCGATCCGCTGACCAGGCAAGCAATTCAGCCCGCTGGTAGACGATGCGTCCGCCATGGCGGCGGAAGGTTGGCCCGGTACCCTTCCAGCGCATGTTGTCGAGCGTGCGGCGATGAACGCGCAACAGTTCGGCCGCTTCGACAATCGTCAGAAAATCGGCTGCAGACGGGGCCGGAGCAGGTTCTTTCCTTTCGGTTTCGTGAAGCGCGCTCATCTCATAGCTCCTCATTCATTGGCAGAGCTGATTTTTGGTCGAAATGCCATTTGTCGGAAGTGGCCGAAAGCTACACGGCGAACAACGCCACACCTGTCTCAGCCGGGCTCAGCACAGGAGAGTCCGATATCGTCCATTGGCATAAGCCTCGCCGCGGCTGAGGCTGCGGCGGACACGGTCCTTGAGGGCAGGATCGGGCCATTCGCTTGCAACACCCTCCTTGCCGAAGATGACCGCCGCCACATCGCGGTGACTTGCCCCGGCGGCGCGGCCGTCGAGCGCTATGAGCGCATTTCGGAACCGAAGGCTTCGCTCGCTCCAACGGCTTGGCCGCAGATAGCGCCTGGCGCTTCGCTCAAGGAGCTTCCGCATGAGAACGAGCTTGTCGATGGAAGAACCGAGCCTTGCAAGGCCCCGAATGATGAAGGTCAGCCGCACCGGTCCGCCGAGAAGATCGGCGCCTTCGATGAGGAGCTGCAAAGCGAGGGGACCGCGAACGAGCAGGAGATGGTTGCGTTTGCGGTCATCGATCAGAAGGTGTGCGGCGCATTGCAGACCCGGCACAAACACTGCCTCCTCTGCAGAGGCGGCGCCAGCGACCGGTTCGGCCCTGGCGGTCAGGACGGGCGCGCCGGCCTCGGCTGACCAGATCGGTGCGGCTTCATCGGCCGTATGGTCGGGATCGGCGAAAGGAACAGAGCGCCCATTCTGACGCCTCCAGCTGTGGGGCTGAAAGACGTGTTATGCGCAATCCCGATTTTATGCGAGACGTATTGAGACGTCCCGACAAGGCTTTCTCGGCCGCAGCACAGTAGTGGACATTCCGTCGTAGAAATTCCCAGGCCCATGCGGATTGCGGCTGGTCGACAAGGTAATCATAGCTCTCAAGCGATTGCGGCCAAACATGGATAGACATTGGCTTTTGCGCGCCCCCTCATGAATTTCGAAACCGTGGCAAGAGCAAAATTGCATTCGGAATAATCCAATATAAAATCTATATGCATACACATTATCATAATGATATGCATTCAAAGCAGACTGGATTATATTAAGGTTTACTGAAATATAACCACATATACTCTGGATTGATTTTTCACATTTAGGTGAAATCACGATAATTGCGGCGGGTTCATTGCGTCACGACGGGACGGCTCAAGCTCCAGCTTGTGATCTCCGACGCCAGCCAGGCAACCCGGCCTGGACCGACCTTGCGGCGCTGCGGGAAGTCGCCGCGCGCCATGTAGCGATAGATCGTCGCGCGCGAGAGGCCGGTCTTTTGCGCCACCGTGCGCAGATCCCAGAAAATTGCCTCGGGATCAGGACTGCTCATTGTCGCAGGCGTGGACGGAGGGAACGATTTTTCCTTCATGGTGAACTCTCCGGCCCGGGAGATGCAGAAGGCTCAGCAAACGCCCCGCCTGGCGGAATGCGCCAGATTTCGCCTTGCTCATGCAGCGCGCTGACCGTTATCACGTAGGGTACAACCATGTTTTGTGTTGAGGCCCAGATCATCCATAGAGCAAGGCCAGCGCTTGCGGCAAAAGACGCCAGTCCGGCCTGACGCCAGGCCCGGCATTGCTCTCTGGCCTCGCGCAAACGGCCGGTCCAGATCTCCCGGGCGCGAAGATAGGGCATCGCCTGCCTGCCTGCGAGGCCGAGGTGTTTGGCAAGACCGTGAACGGGATGAGCGGAAAGACGATCTGCTACTCGTTTGCGCCTTGGCCACACAAAGATGCACCATGCGGCGCATTGCGCGGCGAGAATGGCGCCGAATGCCGATTGAAAAGCGATCGGAGGGAACTGGCCATCGACGGGCGTCCAAAGCTCGACGAGGACGCCGACGCCGGATTGCACCAGAAAGGCCGTGCTCATATGAAGAAGGTTCAGAGCGGCGTTGGCGCGACCGGAAGCAGTGAACATCTCGCCCAGAAGCACAAAGCTCAGCACGGTGATCGTTCCCATGCTGGCGATCAGCACCCAGGAGAGCAAGGGAACGTATGGCAGGCGCAGAACCAGAGCAAGCTCTGCGCTCATGCCGAGCATGGTCACAAATGCAAACATGCTCGTGAGGGATATACCGCGCCGGCGCAGATGATGAACGCTGATGCCGAGCAGCAATGCGCTCGGTATCAGCCCTGCAGCCATCACGAACAGGTAGATGACGATCGTGTCCCGGTCGAGCCCTTCGACGGCGCTAAGCCAAGGCGCTGCCCACAATCCCTGGAGCGCCCAGGCGGATCCGACGGTGA
>CAYOUE010000210.1:0-1553 GCA_964407075.1 uncultured Hyphomicrobiaceae bacterium | reverse complement strand
GGTGAGCGCCGACAGGGGCGCCAGCCGCCAGAACCGGGCGTCGCGATAGATCGACAGTATGCTGATCGGCTGTGCTCCAGCTCCTTTGTCATGCTGCGCAGGCTGTTCCGGGACAAGCACCAATATGGCGAGCGCCGAGACCGCGGTCAGGCAACCAAGCAGAAGAAACAGACCGCGCCAGCCCATCTCGGCCATCAGCAATGCCGCCGGCCAGGTGGCAAGGCAAGCGCCGAGCGAACCGATCATGACAAGCCGGCTATTGGCAAGCGCAACACGGTCAGGCGGATACCAGATCGCAATCGCCTTCAGCCCGGCCATGAAGCCGCCGGCGGCGCCGATGCCGATCAGCGCACGGGCGATGGTGAGCTGGACGATATTGTCGGTGACCGCACACAGCATCGAACCAATCACAGTACTGAACATCAGTATGCCCTGCACACGGCGTGGTCCGTAGCGATCGAGCCAGACGCCAAGCGGCAGCTGCATGGCGGCGGTCGCAACAAAGAACGCCGCGCTCAAGAATCCGAGATTGCCAGGCGTCAATCCCAGATCCTCGACCAGCGGCGCGGAGATCAGGGCCGGCAGGCTGCGATAGAGATAGACAAGACAAAAGCCGCTCGCAAAGACAAGAAGCACGAGGCTTGCCGCAGATTTGCGAGAGCTGCGCGCCCTGACCTGCGGCCGGGGCGGCTCCGGCCGCCTGAAAAAGGCCGGTATGTCGTCGTCATCTTGCGGCCAGGCGGGACCCGCTTGATGCGATTTGAACGTCAGAGCGGAGGCATCGGCTGTCATCGACATCACTGCACCTCCGGCTTGTGACGGCGCCAGATGAGCAGATGGACGCCATCGGCGGCAGGCTCGATGAGCGCCGCCCATATCGGCTTCGACAGTGCGGGATCATCGAGTCTGACGCGCAGATGGCCGGTCTCCGAGCCCGGTTTGAGAATACGCCAGGCGGCGCCGATCTCGGTCTCTCCCACGGCCACCTTGAAATCCGGCGCGCCCTCCTTTGTCTTACGGTCATTGGGCATGATCCGGACACGGGCATTGATCGTGAGCGTGCGAATGCGGCCGGCATAGCCGTCGCGGGTCGCGGCAAATGTTCCGATGACAGACATGACTGTTCCATCTCCTGGGTTCAGTTGCGGTAGGGGCTGAGGATGAGATCCTTGTGAACGATGACCCGTAGCGGCCATCCGGGGCGGACCGTTAAGGTCGGCTGAACATTGAGATTGCGTTCAACCAGCGCCTGCCCCGCGCGATTGGCGGTTTGGCCGGTCGCTTCGCGAAGGGCGCGGATGATGTCGCTCTCGCCGCTTCCGGCGCCGAAAGCGAGACTTGACCCGAGGCCGAGCACGGTCGCCAGCGCGACCCCCTTGAGCAGCTTCCAGCCATGCAGGTCGATCTCGTCGGCAAGTCCGGTATAGCCGCCCGTATCGGTCGCCGGCAGATTGTCGATGAGGATCGAGCTGCCGTCGGGCCTGATGATGCGCTGCCAGATCACGAGGGCCCGCTCCTGGCCGAAGGCGACGACGCTGTCATAGCGTCCGATC
>CAYOUE010000209.1:2571-4706 GCA_964407075.1 uncultured Hyphomicrobiaceae bacterium | reverse complement strand
GTGCCGCTGCCGGGATTGCCGATGTTGACGCGCTTGCCCTTGAGGTCGGTGATGTTGTCGATGCCCGCATCGGCGCGCGCAAGGATGGTCACCGGCTCTGGATGGATGGAGAACACGGCGCGCAGGCCCTCATATTTGCCCGCCTCTTCGAAGCTGGAGGTGCCGTTATAGGCGTGATACTGCCAGTCCGACTGAACGACGCCGAATTCGAGCTCTCCGCTCCTGATCGTGTTGATGTTGTAGATGGAGCCGCCCGTGGATTCGGCAGAACACCGGATACCATGCTCTTTGCGGTCATTGTTGACAAGACGGCAGATCGCGCCGCCAGTCGGATAGTAAACGCCGGTGACGCCGCCGGTGCCGATCGAGATGAATTTCTGCTGAGCTTGCGCCGCGCCAGCGCAAAGGCTGAGGCTTGCAAGGACTGCTACGATAATTCTCATCATGGGTTCCTTTCCGGGTCTTTTGCGGTTCGGTAGTTTGGTCCCGGCAGTCAGGCGCGTGAGCCGCTTTCGGGCCCGTTCCGAACCTGACTCTAACTAACAACAGGCCATGCGGCGGTGTCAATGCAACTGCAACGATATAGATGAAAGGATTTCTTCGAAAATGGTTGCATTGCAAATATTTCTTCCAGTTCAGGGCGAACCTGCGCCAGTCCTGTGCTCATGAGACTGTCGCCGGCAGGCGAATGCGCGCATGATCCAAATCAAAGTCGTACCGCTGCGCGGATGCGATTATTCACGGATAAGCCCGGCAAGGCCGTGAGGCGCGAGGCGTGCGGCCATCCGAATGGTGTTCCGGAGCGCAGCGAAGTGAACGAGACCCGGCCCGAATGCGTTGAGAAGATATGCCACGCCGGAGGCGGGATGGAAGCCGCCCAGGATCCGCTGGGCCGGTTGGCGGCGGATCTGGATGCCCGCGCCAGGCTATGCGATCTGATCGAGACCGTAGCCGACGCTCTTCCTTCGCCGCACGAATTGTTATGTCTGCGCGTTGCGGCCATCCTGCGCAGGGACCTCCCGCTCTACCATGCCGATATGGATCTCGGACTGTTCCCGCTTCTCCTCGAGCATCACGCCGATGCGGCCTGGATAGGCCGGATGTTGCGCCGGTTCGAGGCCGAACACGC
Source organism: uncultured Hyphomicrobiaceae bacterium (assembly GCA_964407075.1). Taxonomy (GTDB): domain Bacteria; phylum Pseudomonadota; class Alphaproteobacteria; order Rhizobiales; family Rhodomicrobiaceae; genus JAHQVI01. The sequence continues at coordinate 3,577 of CAYOUE010000209.1, read as the reverse complement.
CGATATCGAGGCCATGTCCGACGAGATTGCCGACCTTCTGGAGCGTATCGGTCTCGGAGAGGTACGGGAGGCGGAACGGGCTGCGGCGGGCTATGCTTTCCGGGCCTTTTTCGATCTGTTGCGCAGGCGAATCGCGTGGGACGAGCATGTCGTGCTGCCGCTGGCGCAAGAAACCCTGAGCGCAGAGGATCGGAGAAGGCTGGCCAAGACCCTTGCCGGAAATCGTCAGGGCGCCAGACCCGATGCGATCCTGCGCGCGATCGGCAGACGCGGCGGCTGACGGCGAGTTCCGAATGCGCCGGCTCATGTAAATCCGCAACTATCGTTATGTGGATCGATCCGGCCGATCCTGCTTCATTTCAGCCCGTCAAGATCATTCGGGCAAGTTCGAGCATTTCCTTCAAATCGGTGCAGAAAAGCATCGCGAAGAAGCGGGCGGTGTGTAATGGCGCTTCGATACTTCGCAGAGCCGGACCGGATTGCTATATATTAGGATCACGACCGACAAGAGGGATCCGTTTTGGCTGCCTGGCTTGCAATTCTTATGCTCATCGGCGCGGCAATTGCCTTGATCGTTGCCCGCGACGCCGACACGATCGCCGGCATGGCGCAGGACGATTTCGCACGCATCGTCTACGGTTTCGCGCTGCTGGTGTTTCTCGGCGGGGTGCTGAGTTCATCCTATCGGGGCCGCATCGGCCAGGCGTTCAAGCATCTGACCGGCTGGATGGCGGTCATGCTGCTTCTCATAGGGCTTTACTCCTACCGCGCGGAACTCGCCGTCGTCGCCGACAGGATGGTAGGCGAGCTAAGCCCGCGCGGAACGCAGATCAACGTCACGCGGACATACGGCACGGGGCAAGCGGTCAGGATCAAGAAGGGCTGGAGCGGCCATTTCGTCGCCAAGGCGCAGATCGGCGACATCCCGGTCAACATGATCGTGGACACCGGGGCCTCCACGGTTGTTCTCAGCCATGAGGACGCGGAGCGTCTCGGCATACGAACG
>CAYOUE010000209.1:0-2561 GCA_964407075.1 uncultured Hyphomicrobiaceae bacterium | reverse complement strand
CGAACGGGCGACCTTAGCTACTCTGTCAACGTGCAGACCGCCAACGGCTCTTCGCGCGCGGCGCGTATCTATCTTGAAAACGTCTCAATCGGCTCGGTTCACATGTCAGGCGTTGAAACGCTTGTCGCGCGGCCCGGCAGCCTTCATCAAAGCCTGCTCGGTATGAGTTTCTTAAGCCGTTTGCGCTCATATGAATTCTCCGGCGACTTTCTGGAGCTCCGTGGATGAGCTTCGGATTTGACGGGACAGGCGGGCGTTCCGCCGGTTTTTGACGCGTTGAGGAGAATGAGGGGCATGGCATTCCGGGGCGGGATGCGCCGCACGATGGGAGAGGCGGGGCTTTGGCTCGCCGCGGCGGGCGCAGCGATTTTCAGCTTTAACTATTTCGAGGACGCCTACCGTGCGATCGAGCATGGCTGGCCTGAACTGCACGCCAGCATTGCCGGCGGCCAAGCGCCGCTGCCGGCCAGTGCCGAGGTGACGCAGTCGATCCGCATCGTTTCACGTTCGGACGGCGAGGACGTTCAGATCCGGCCGGCCGGGTTACGTCCCACCGATACCGGCCTTCAGGGGCTTGTCGACCGCACGATGCGCCCCGAGCGCCGCGTCAGGATGACCGCGAACGACTACGGCCATTTCGTCGCGCAGGCCGAGATCAACGGCGTCAATGTCGAACTGCTCACCGATACCGGCGCAACCTATGTGGCGCTCAACTATGAGACCGCGCTCGGCATCGGACTGAAGAGCGGCGATCTGAAATTCACCAGCCAGTCCAGCACCGCCAACGGCATAGCCAGCGTCGCGCCGGTCCGGCTCGACTATGTGCGCATCGGTAGCATCGTTCTCCACGATGTCGACGCCGTCGTCGCGGAGCCGGGCAGGATGCCGCAAAACCTGCTGGGCATGAGCTTCATCAGGCGGCTTGCGGGCTTCGAACTCAGCGGAAATTCGCTCAGCATCGTGCAACATTGACACGCACAGCATCAAAATCCGCGTATAACTGCCACCCAGCCTAAAAAGTTAATCGTAAAAGTTATATCTGTCCGGCACTACACCTTGGAAGCTGCACGGCTGCGCTTCGCGCCGCCCGCCAGCGGAGGCGGGGCGAAGCCGGCCTGATGTTTGACCCGGCCAGTGAATTCAAAGGATTGCTTCATGTTTCCCGCACCAAGGACCGACCTCACCCCCAACACGGCGGATTTCGAGCGCCAGCCTTTCATCAAGCCGACGGGTTTCCGCGAATATGACGCGCGCTGGCTCTTCCCGCAGGAAGTGAACCTGATGGGGATGCAGGCGATCGGAGCAGGGCTTGCCACGGTCATGCGCCGCAGGGGCGTCCCGGTCCGTATCGTGACGGGCCACGATTTCCGGTCCTATTCCGGCGCGATCAAGGAAGCGCTTATCTCGGGGATGCTGGCGGGCGGCGCCGAGGTCTTCGACATCGGCCTCGCCCTCTCGCCGATGGCGTATTTCGCCCAGTTCGAGCTTGATGTCGAAGGCGTGGCGATGGTTACGGCGAGCCATAACGACAATGGCTGGACCGGCATCAAGATGGGCATGGAGCGCCCACTGACGTTCGGCCCCGACGACATGACGGAGCTGAAAACCATCGTTCTGAGCGGCGATTGCGACATGCCAGGCAAAGGCGTCTATCATTTCGTCGCCGATCTGGCCGAGCGCTACATGGCGGACCTGACAAACCGCGCCAGGCTCAACCGCCGGATCAAGGTCGTGGCCGCCTGCGGAAACGGAACGGCAGGAGCCTTTGCGCCGCAGGTGCTTGAGGCGCTAGGCTGCGAAATCGTCAGGCTGCATTGCGATCTCGACCACAGCTTCCCGAACTACAATCCCAATCCCGAATCGATGGACATGCTGCACAGCTTGCGCGACGCGGTTCTGGAGTCCGGGGCCGAGGTCGGGCTGGCGTTCGACGGCGATGGCGACCGCTGCGGCGTGGTCGACAATGAAGGCCGGGAAATCTTCGCCGACCGCGTGGGCGTCATGCTCGCGCGCGACATCTCAAGCCTTCAGCCGAATGCGAAATTCGTCGCCGACGTCAAGTCGACCGGTCTGTTTCTGACCGATCCGGTGCTGATCGCCAATGGCGCGCGCACGGACTATTGGAAAACCGGACACTCCTACATCAAGCGTTACAGCCATGAAAACGGCGCTTCGGTCGGCTTCGAGAAATCCGGTCATTTCTTCTTCAGCCCGCCCTATGGCCGCGGCTATGACGACGGGCTGATCGCAGCGCTCGCCATTCTCGACATGATGGACCGCAATCCTGGCAAGACGCTGGCCGATCTGGAGCGCGACCTGCCTCGCACCTGGCAATCGCCGACCATGTCTCCCCATTGCGGCGACGAGGTGAAATATGACGTCGTCGAAAAAGTCATGGCGCATTTCAACGGCATAGTAGAAAGCGGCGGGACCGTGGCCGGCCAGCGCATTCGCGACGTCATCACAGTCAACGGCATCAGACTGGTTCTGGAGGACGGAACATGGGGACTGGTGCGCGCCTCGTCCAACAAGCCGGAACTCGTCGTCGTCGTCGAAAGCCC
>CAYOUE010000208.1:0-4751 GCA_964407075.1 uncultured Hyphomicrobiaceae bacterium | reverse complement strand
CGACGCGCATTTCGTCGCTGTTGCCGAAGGAGACTGAAGCAAGCGGCGATTTCGGCTCCACGCGCAGCAGCGCCAGGTCTGTTTTCGCGTCGGTGCCGAGGATTTCCACCACCTTCAGTTCGGAGCCGTCAATGAAGACGGCCGTGATTTCGTCCGCGCCTTCGATGACGTGATTGTTGGTCACGATGAGGCCGGAGCTATCAATCACGAATCCGGAGCCGAGTGAACTCGAACGCTGGCCACCGCCTCCCCTGCGATCCTGGTTGAAGAATTCCTGAAAAAATTCCTCGTAAGGCGAACCTTCAGGAATTTCCGGAGCCGGTATTTCGATCGCATCACTCAGTTTCTGCGTCGTGGAAATGTTGACGACCGCGGCCTTCAACGGCTCGGCGATGTCGGCCACGGAGGCAGGGCCGCGCATCTGGGCATGACCAGGGTTGGAGAACGCCGGAAACGCAGCCGCCATGAGAAGCGCCAGCAGCGCGGCGGCTGGGTTGCGGCTCAGCCGGGCGCCGCCGGATATGCGGGCATTCCAGCATTTTGCGAACGGGAACGTAACAGGCGTCATGCAATGATCCTTACTCAGCAGGCCGTGGGGCCCGTCAGGATTTCGCGTAGAGCGGGATCGACAAGAGTTTGCGCGGTTTTCCGCTCGTCATCGCGCTCTACGCTATCGAAACAGATCACTGTCCATGATTCCGGATCGATCCAATCCGGAATGATCGTGATCCAATGCTTACAGCCATCATAATTTAAAATGCCGCGGCGATCGAACGTCAAATTGCGAAGGCATTGACGCAGTAGCGGGCCGGGTCTACGGCAGCTATCCCCGAATGCTCCAGATCAGGAGCACGCCGAGAGCCGCGGCTGCGGCTCCCGACATGCGTAATTCCTGTTCAGGGGTCGAGGCGGCAAGTCTCATGAGCCTGAAGCCGAGGCCGGGGGCAAGCGCCCAAAGGAGGCCTTCGATTACGAAGACCAGACCGACCCCGACAAGCAGATCGCTCATTCCACCGCCGGACGCTTAGCGCAGCGCCTGCGACGTCCGCGATCCCGGCGTTTCTTCGCCAGGCGCGGCAGGAGCCGTCGCGCTGATCGTGCCGCCTGGATTCGTGAAGAACTGGAAGAATTCCGAATTCGGGGAAATCACCAGTCTCGTATCCTCCGCCTTCAACCCTTCCTCATAGGCCTGCATCGAGCGGTAGAAGGCGAAGAAGTCGGCGTCGCGGCTGAACGCTTCGGCGTAGATCCGGTTGCGTTCGCCGTCGCCCTCACCGCGAAGACGCTCCGCGTCACGCTGTGCCTCGGCGAGAAGCACCGTCACCTGACGGTCTGCCTGGGCGCGGATCCGCGTTGCCTGCTCGGTGCCTCGCGCCCGGATCTCGGCGGCTTCCTGCTGGCGCTCCGTCTTCATGCGCTCGTAGATCGCCTGGCTGTTGGCTTCAGGCAGGTCCACGCGGGTCAGGCGGACGTCAACAATCCGCATCCCGAGCGCCCGGACCTTCTGCTCAACGCTGGAAGCAATCTCCGTCATGAGTTCGGCGCGCCGGTCGCGCACGATTTCGGTAAAGGTTGCTCTACCGAGGATGCTGCGCAGATCCGAGGTCAGCGAGCTTTGCAGACGGTCGCGCGCGCCGGATTCGTTCGTCACAGACTGATAGAACAGCAGCGGATCTTCGATCCGATAGCGGGCGAAGGCGTTGACGACCAGACGCTTCTGATCGCTCGCGATCGCTTCTTCCGGCGGAAGGTCGAAATCGAGGATACGCTTGTCGAAGTACTCGACTGTCTGGATGAAGGGCGTCTTGAAATAGAGACCCGGCTCCTCACGCACCTGCTTGGCTTCCCCGAACTGGAAGACGATCGCACTTTGCGCCTGGTGGACGATGAAGAAGGAGTTATACCCGACGAAGGCGGCGCCTCCGAGAAGTATGAGAAAAATCACGAAAATTGCGCTTCTCATTGATTTTCTCCTCGTGGCGTGCGGTTCAGTTCATTGAGCGGCAGATAGGGAACGACGCCGCTGGAGCCTTGCGCGTTGCTGTCGATGATGACCTTGTCGGTCCGCCCGAGCACGCGCTCCATGGTTTCAAGGAACATGCGCTTACGGGTCACTTCCGGCGCCTTGGCGTACTCGTCGTAGACCTTGATGAAGCGTTCGGTACGGCCCACCGCTTCGGCAACGGCCTGTTCCTTGTAAGCCTCGCCGGCCTGAATGAGACGCTGGGCGTTACCGCGGGCTTCAGGCACGACGCGGTTCGCATAAGCATTGGCCTCATTCTGCAGCCGCTCCTGGTCGGCGCGCGCAGCCTGAACGTCGCGGAACGCGGCGATCACCTGCTGAGGCGGGTCTACCTTCTGCATCTGAACAGCGCGGATTTCAATGCCGGACTGGTAGGCGTCGAGTGTTCTCTGCATGAGCTGAAGTACGGCATTTTCGATTTCGGCGCGGTTTCTTGACAGGATCGGCTGGATCTCGTTCTGGCCGACGATCTCGCGCATACCGCTTTCGGCGACAGCCTTGACCGTGACTTCCGGATTCTTGATCTTGAACAGGTAATCCTCAGCCTTGCTGATCTTCCAGAGCACCACGACGTCGATATCGACGATATTCTCGTCGCCAGTCAGCATCAGGCTTTCCTCAGGCACGTCCTGGGCTCCCGATATATTGCGCGAGGTGGAAAAAAAGCCGCTCGGATCAGTGGTTCTGATCCCGATTTCGATGCGGTTGATGTTGGTCACGTTCGGCTGGTAGACCGTTTCGATCGGATAGGGCAGCCGGAAATTCAGGCCCGGCGTCAGGGTCCGGTGAATCTCGCCGAAACGCAGAACGACGCCCTGCTGATTGGTGTCGATCCGCACGGTGAAGGCGAAGAACGCCATGACCGCGAGCCCTGCTATTACGATGAGCGCAAGGAAACCGCCGCCGATCCCCCCGCCAGGCATGGCTTGCCTGAACCGGTCCTGGCCGCGTTTCAAAAGCTCTTCAAGATCAGGCTGCTGGCCTCCTCCGCCACCGCCTCCTATGGGGCCTTGCCCCCAGGGACCGCCGCCGCCTTTCCAGCCGCCGCCGCCATTCCCAGTCTGATTATTCCAGGGCATATGTGCTGTCCTCTACCGCTCCCCGACACGAGGGGCCATCCTCTCCGGGCTCGGTTAAAAGATGGTTTCGATGAGCATCAAAGTGGTTCGAATGCATCGGCAGTACATGCAGAACCGGCGTATTTTCTATGGTGGGTGTAGCGTACACGGCCGTTTGATGCAAACTAATCACAACGCAGGATCGCGAGATCAAGATTTGGATATGGCGTTAAGAAGCCCTGCCGTCAACGGAATCCGGCGCGTGAAAACGTCACTTCCGGTCGAAAACGGTCAATGTATAGGCGAATTCGTCATCGGGACCTTCGTCCTGCAGCATCCTGGAAGTTTCACGCCATTCGCCCGCATCCGGGAGAGTAAAAAACACGTCGCCTTCCGGCTCGGCGTGAACGCGGGTCAGATAGATCCGATCCGCCTTCGGCAGCATCTGAGTGTAGATCTCCGCCCCGCCGATCACCATGATCTCTTCAGCGCCTCTGTCCGCGGCGCATTTACGCGCGATTTCAAGAGTTTCTTCTGCGGACGCCGCCACAATAGCTCCTTCCGCGGAAAAGTCCCGGTCGCGCGTCAGCACGATGTTATCGCGCCCGGCAAGCGGTTTCCCGAGCGAAACGAAGGTCTTGCGGCCCATGATGAGCGGCTTGCCCATCGTGATGCGCTTGAAGTGGCGTAATTCCGAAGGGATGCGCCAGGGCAGACGCCCGCGCCGTCCGATGACGCCGTTCATGGCAACGGCGACGACGAGGGCGACCATGGGACTTTCGTGCGCCACTAGACGGCGACCTCGGCCTTGATGTGCGGATGGGCCTGGTAGTCCTCCAGCCGGAAATCGTCATAGACGAAATCGAAGATCGAGCGCACGTCTGGATTGATTACCATGCGCGGCAGCGGCAGCGGGTCGCGGGCGAGCTGGATATCGGCCTGCTCCAGATGGTTCAGATAAAGATGGGCGTCGCCGAATGTGTGGATGAACGCGCCGGGCCTCAGCCCCGTGACCTGCGCCGCCATCATTGTCAGCAGCGCGTAAGAGGCGATGTTGAAAGGCACGCCGAGGAAAATATCGGCCGAGCGCTGGTAAAGCTGGCAGGAAAGACGGCCGTTCGCGACATGGAACTGGAACAGGCAATGGCAGGGCGGCAGGGCCATCTCGCCGATCTCGGCCGGGTTCCACGCGCTGACGATGTGCCGGCGCGAATAGGGATCGCGTTTCAACCCTTCCATGAGTTGCGCGATCTGGTCGATAGGGCGGCCGTCCGGCGCAGGCCATGAGCGCCATTGCCGGCCGTAGACCGGGCCGAGATCGCCGTTCTCGTCAGCCCACTCATCCCAGATTCGCACGCCGTTCTCGCGCAGATAGCGGATATTGGTGTCGCCGGACAGGAACCACAACAGCTCGTGAATGATGGACTTCACATGCAGTTTCTTGGTGGTCACCAAGGGGAATCCCGCCTCCAGGTCGAACCGCATCTGATGGCCGAAAACGCCGAGCGTGCCGGTGCCCGTCCTGTCGTCGCGGCGGACGCCGGTTTCGCGCGCCCTGCGCAGAAGATCGAGATATTGTTCCATGACGCGATATTAGCGCGAGTCGGCCTGAATCCTGAAGTCACGAACCGCCGTCAGGCCCAGGCCGCTGCGCGGCGCCGGGGCTCATG
>CAYOUE010000207.1:0-4863 GCA_964407075.1 uncultured Hyphomicrobiaceae bacterium | reverse complement strand
CATCAGGTGCTCGACCTCGACCGGCGTATGGCTGACGACGTTGAGCAGTTGCCGGTGCGACCATACGTCGTACTCGCAAGGCGCAATGTTGAAATCGCCGGCCAGAAGATGATGCGTCCCGCGTGCAGTGGCGGCCTTCCCGCCGAACCAGTCCGTCAACGCACGGACATAAGCAAGTTTCTGCCCGAATTTCGGGTTGAGTTCGGGATCGGGAATGTCGCCGCCCGCGGGGATATAGACATTGTGGATGACGAGCGGTTTGCCTTCCAGCGTCACGGCGATATGCCGCGCTTCGCCGCTGCCGCAGAAATTCTCCGTTCCCGCAGGCGTTACCGGAATACGCGACAGCGTCGCCACGCCATGATAGCCCGCCTGCCCTTTGACGTGGATATGCGGATAGCCCATCTCGCGGACGGCGTCATAGGGAAACAGCTCGTCCTTGCACTTGATTTCCTGAAGGCAGAGCACGTCCGGAGCGAATTCCTGCACGAACCGCTCGACAAGTCCGATGCGTAGCCGCACCGAATTGATGTTCCACGTTGCCAGCCTGAATTTCATCGCCCGCTCTCCCCGCGCCCGCCGCCGGAAAGGGATTAGCAAGCCTGACAATTCCGGGAAACCCTAATTGCCGGGCTGTGGATGGACCTGATCGCGCGCTCAGACGTTTTCGGCGGTCCGCGCCCGGCTCTCCTCGATCTGCCGGAGGGCGTCTTCCACCGCATCGAATACGAGCAAGGTGGAGGCGTGGCGCGCCTTATAGTCGCGGACCGGCTCCAGCAGCGCCAGATCGGCCCACTTGCCTGACGGCGGCAGACCGTTCTCTTTCAGCATGGCGCGCATCTGCCGGCCGACGTCGCGCATCTCCTCCGGTGTGGCCCCGACGATCAGACGCCCGACGATCGCCGCAGAACTCTGTCCGAGCAGGCAGGCCTTCACCTCCTGGCCGTAGTCGCTGATGACGCCGTTCTCCATCGACAGGTCGATGGTTACGCGCGAGCCGCACAATTTGGAATAGGCGCGGGCCGTCGCATCGGGCGCTTCGAGCCGCTCGGTGCGCGGGATGTTCGCAGCCAGTTCGAGGATGCGGCCGCTGTAGAGATCGTCGAGATTGACCATGCCGTGCTTTTCTTGACCCATGCTGTTTCTTGAAGCGCCTAGCGTTACAGATTATATCTTGAAAGCTATTTCGCAACTTGGGGTGAAACAGTTTTTCGTTAATGGCGCAAATCCCGCTTGCGGGAAGATCGCCGGACTGACTCTATTCGGCCTGCTGGTCATCGTCGCAGTCCCATCAGGCTCTGAATTCATGACAGTTCGCCAAGGCGTCCTCAAGACATGCGAAGGCAACCGGAACAGGCAACGCGGTTACAGCAAAAGGCAGCATAATGCGCGGACTCTCCAATGAAGAGCGGCTAGGCAATGGCCAGATTATCAAAACCGAGGCGGCCGGGAAAACGGTTAATCGGCCTACGCGCAGGGAAGCCGAAGATGCCGTCCGCACCCTGATCCGCTATGCGGGGGACGATCCGGAGCGCGAAGGGCTGACCGATACCCCGAAACGTGTCGTGGATTCGTACAAGGAGCTGTTTTCCGGCTACGGAACCGACCCCATCGAGATACTTTCACGCACATTTGAAGAAATTCACGGCTATGACGATCTGGTCATGGTTCGCGGAATTCGGCTGGAATCACATTGCGAGCACCATATGCTGCCCATCGTCGGCGTGGCGCACGTCGCCTATCTGCCGCGCGACCGGGTCGTGGGCATTTCAAAGCTGGCGCGCGTCGTGGACATTTTCGGCAAGCGTCTGCAAACGCAGGAAACCATGACCGCGCAGATCGCGGAGGCCATCGAAAAGGCGCTCAACCCGCGCGGCGTTGCGATCCTCATCGACGCGTTGCATCAGTGCATGACGCTGCGCGGCGTGCACAAGCCGGGTTCGTCAACGGTGACGACGCGCTTCACAGGCGTTTTCGCAAAGGACGCCGACTACCGCGACCGCTTCCTGCGCATGACCCAGAGCGCTCCCATCACGCTGATCTAGGCCCGCAATGTCCGGTTCCAAAGAGCAACTCGAAAACGGGACCGGCTTCACGCCCCGTTTCGATGATAACGGTCTGCTGGCGGCTATCGTCACGGATGCGGCGACCGGCGAGGTGCTGATGTTCGCCTACATGAACGAGGTAGCGCTGCGCAAGACGATCGAAACGGGCGAGGCGCATTTCTGGAGCCGGTCGCGGCAGAAATTGTGGCGCAAGGGCGAAACCAGCGGCAATGTGCTGAAGGTGCAGGAAATCCGAACCGACTGCGATCAGGACTGTCTCTGGCTGCAGGCCGAGGCCTGCGGCGATGCGGCAGCCTGTCACACTGGCCGCAGGAGTTGCTTTTACCGCAAGGTTGAGAAAGACTCGGGCGAGGGTATGCGGCTCTCATTTCTAACGGACGCCTGAAGCCGAGATACAGGTTCTCGCGCCTGTGATTGCAACAGGAATTTCATGCAGCGTTTCAATTCCGATGGCGTTACCATCGCCTACAAGGACGAAGGCCGGGGCGACCCTGTACTGCTGATTCATGGCTTCGCATCCAACAGCACCGTCAACTGGCGCAACACCAACTGGATGCGCACCCTCAACAATGCGGGCTTCCGCGTCATCGCGGTCGATAATCGCGGCCACGGTCAAAGCGAGAAGCTGTACGATCCGGAGTTGTACAGCGCGCGCATCATGGCCGAAGACACCAGGCGCCTGCTCGATCATCTGGGCCTGGAACGCGCCGATGTGATCGGCTTTTCGATGGGCGCGCGCATTGCCGCTTTCCTCACCATCAATCACCCCGCGCGGGTGCGGAGCGTGACCTTCGGCGGCATGGGCATAAATCTTGTTCATGGCGTGGGCGGATCGGAGGAAATTGCTGCGGCGCTCGAAGCGGAAAGCGGAGAAGATGTGGATGACGACTACATCCGCAGCTTCCGCGTGTTCGCGGAACAGACGAACAGCGATCTGGGCGCGCTTGCCGCCTGTATCCGCTCGTCCCGCGAGAAGATCCTGCCCGAGGCGCTGGCGGCGATCCGCTGCCCCGTTCTCATCGCCGTCGGCGGCGAGGATGATGTCGCCGGCTCGCCCGAGGAACTGGCCGCGATCATCCCCGGCACCGAGGTTCTGCACATACCGGGCCGGGATCACATGAAGAGCGTCGGCGATCTGGTCCACAAAAAGGGCGTCATGGATTTCCTGTCACGGCGCCCCTGAGGCGCGGCGCGCCGGCTAAGCCCCCTCGGTCTCGATCCGGATCACTTCCCCGCAATGCTTGCAATGCACGGCGTCGGGGTCGTGCAGCAGCAGGCCGCAATTCATGCATTTCTGGCGGATTTTCGACGGCTTGAAGACGGTCTGAGCGAGCCGGAAGAAAAGGCTGACACCCATGATGATGATGAAGATCGACAAAAGTCGCCCGAGCGTGTCGTCGAAGACAATGTCGCCGAAACCTGTCGTCGATAGCGTCGTGACGGTGAAATAAAGCGCATCGACGAAATTGTTGATGCCCTGATGCCGGTCCACCTCAAGAACGTAAACGATCGCCGACATGATGAAGATGAAGACGAGCAGATTCAGCGCGGCTTCGATGGCTTCGCGGTTTCTCTCGAAAAAGGCGATGTTCTCCGAAAGCTCCCGTAACAGGTGGTAGGAGCGGAAAATGCGGATCGCCCTGAGAGCGCGGAGGAAGAGCAGGCTCTCGGCGAACAACGGCACGATAAGCGTCGCGATCACGATCAGGTCGGTCCATGTCGAAACGCGCCGGAAATATTTGCCTCGCGGCGGCTGGGTCATCCACCAGCGGGCGAGGAAATCGGCCAGCAGAACAACCGCTATGGCGAGTTCTAGAAGGATGAGCCAGGTCTGCCGGTCGAGGAACGACGCCCCGACGAAAAAGACGATGAGCGCGACTTCGAAGAGCACCAGCCCGATCTGAAAGCGCTGCGATATGGGGCTTGAGCCGAAATAAAGCCGTCTCAGCCTGTCGCGAAACGTGTCTGCTTCCTTTTCAGCCCGCGATTTCCGGTTCTCAGCCATGCGCCGCTCCCTGGCGGAAGGCTTTAACACCGCCTTCACCGCGAAACCAAGCCTTTAATAAGGGTTTTACATGGCCTCCGGACCGCGTTCGATCGCTGCTACGCCGGTGCGGGCGACTTCGGTCAGCCCGATCGGCTCCATCAGCGAGATGAACTGGTCAATCTTGGACACGCGCCCCGTGATCTCGAAGATGAAATGCTCCGTGGACGCATCGACGACCTGCGCACGGAAGGCTTCGGCAAGGCGCAGGGCTTCGACGCGCTTCTCGCCCTTTCCCGTGACCTTTACGAGCGCCAGCTCGCGCGCGATCGGGTTGCCCTCCACGGTCATGTCGGTCACGCCGTGCACCGGTACGAGGCGTTCAAGCTGATGCCGGATCTGCTCGATCACCATCGGCGAGCCGGTGGTTGCGATCGTGATGCGCGACAGGTGCTTTTCCTGGATCGTCTCCGAGACGGTCAGCGAGTCGATATTGTAGCCTCGCCCCGAGAACAGGCCGACCACGCGCGCCAGGACGCCCGGCTCATTGTCGACGAGAACGGCCAGCGTGTGCTGTTCTCTGAGTTCTTCATTCTTGTTCATGCCGTTCCCGTCCTTCTTCCTGCCTGGATGCCCACGATTGCGCTTCAGACCATGACCTTGCCTTCCTCGGACACCGTGTAGTCGATGTCGTCGGGGTCGTCGAAATCCTCGGCAAGCAGCATTTCGTGATGCCCCGCGCCGGACGGGATCATCGGGAAGCAGTTGGCGAGCTTGTGGACGCGGCAGTCGAAAATAACCGGATGCGGCGTC
>CAYOUE010000206.1:0-5076 GCA_964407075.1 uncultured Hyphomicrobiaceae bacterium | reverse complement strand
TTTCGACTGCTGGCACGACGATCACACCGATGTCGACATCACCGAGATCATCCGCATCATGGGCGAGAACTCGGCCAAGGCGGGCCGGCTGATCGCGCGTCTGGCGCAGGACTTTCCGCGCGAGCACGAACCGTGCCCGATCGGCTCGGACCGCGCGCTCGAATTCGCCATCATCACCGCGCCAGAGGCGCGGGACCCCGCACTTCTCGCCAAGCTGGACGCCGTTGCGGGCCGGGTGCTGAACCGCTAGTGGTTCGATTCAAACATTTGCATCCCATTTGCCGCACTCTCATTTGCAAATGTTTGAATCTCAAGAACCACTAGCACTTATCGATTCTAGTGGAGCTTCATGAATTTGACATTTGAATGCGAGCCTGGCCTCAACCGGGAATCAAATGTCAAATTCGCTCCACTAGCGCCTGTCGGCGCGGCTGGCAGGGAGCCTGAAGGCGCCCCTTGACATATTGCGCTGCACACCGCACTCTTCATTCATGGTTTCAACAGCATGAAAGGAGGTGGTCCAATGTCTCATTGTCCAGCGCAGCTCAAGGCGCATTGCGTGGGTCCGGCCTCTCCTTACTGGATCGGCCGCGCGTAAATTCGCGCTGCAAGCAGCTGACAATGGAAAGGCCGTCCCTGAGGGGCGGCCTTTCGCATTTCCGGCGTCCCGCTTCTGCAGTTCCGGCAAAGGTCGCCATATTGATATTGCACAGTCCGCTGCGCTCATGCTCAATTCGCCTTGCAAAGAATCGAAGGACGGGGATCCTGTCCGTCCACGCCGCCTCAAGGAGCAGGGCATGAAGGTTGAGCTTGATCTCAAAAGCCTCGTCAGGACGATCCCGGACTATCCCAAGCCCGGCATCATGTTCCGCGACGCCACGACCCTTCTCAAGGACGCGACCGGCTTCAATTCCTGCATCGCCCGTCTCGCCGAACCGTTCAGGACGGCCGGCGTCGACGCGGTGGTCGGGATCGAGGCGCGGGGCTTCATCCTCGGCGGCGCGGTCGCCGACAGGCTTGGTACGGGCTTCGTTCCGTTCCGCAAGAAGGGCAAGCTGCCCTGGAAAACGGTCGGGCAGGATTACGAACTCGAATACGGAACCGATGTGATCGAGGTTCATGAAGATGGCATCAGCAGGGGCGAGCGCATTCTCGTCGTCGACGACCTCATCGCGACCGGCGGCACGGCGGAGGCCGCCTGCAAGCTCATCGAGCGCATGGGCGGCGTGACGGTCGGTGCGGCCTTCGTGATCGACCTGCCGGACCTCGGCGGCGTTAGCCGCATCGAGCGGCGCGGCGTTCCGTGCCATACTCTGATCGCGTTCGAAGGGCATTAGTTTCAGTTGTTCTGTAAAGGCAGACAATTCATGAAGTTGATTTCGTCATTCCTAAGTAAGAACGACGTGCGCTGCGTGGTAATTAACGATATCGAGAATTATGCGCAGTTGAAAACTCAGATCATTGAGAAATTCGATTGCAGGTTTAAAAAAAAGCCTAAAACGAATTTAGATGACCACTTTGAATATCTTAGGTCAGAATTCATAGGCCGGTCCGAATTGGAATTCTTTCATGCCAAGCTTGTTGTCTGCATTCGACGGCACCTCGACCTAGATAGGGACCTGAAAATCTATTTTGACCTCTGGACGAAAGAGGTTGATTATCTTTGCGATCGGCTATCGTTACGCTGGCTCATTTCCGCCGCCGATACATTCGCCGATCATGCGCCAGATGGAAAATCGCAAGTGCTGGGCTTGGCCGCATCGCTTCTGGTGAACACTATCAAACTAGTTGAGACCGAGCGGATGATTCAGGATACTGTGCAGGCCTCAGACAGCTCGAAAGTTACATCAAAAATAAGTGACTCTGAAATGGAGATACCACTGTTCGACGGCCTTACCGTGTTCCGCGTTGGTAGGGGGGATATGATCCGTAATCTCCGCGACAGGCTTCTGCACGTGTCACAAGGAGATCCCGCTGGACAGATCCTGCGGGAAGTATTCGCTCGTATTCAAGCATACGACACTGTTTACCACCGTTTCAGGAACCGACATATCCGCAAGAATACTATGTGGTAGTCACCTGGCGGCGATGTCTCTAGCAATGCTGGCGATTTTGTCGAACATCTGGGTGATCTGTATGCGCGCATTCGCGACGTAATCTTCAACTGATTCTAGCGGAGCATTTGGTTCAATTGCTTTTCTAGCTTCTTCCTCCGTTTTGTAGTGGACGTTCGACGCGCCCATATCTGTCGTAATGCCTTGGATTTTCCAGGTATTCGAGTCCCAACTTGAAAACGGCAGGCCGAGAATAGCCGCGGAACAGACAGCATGGAAACGGCCGGTGCAAATAGTCCTGTGGTCGACAAGGTAGTCGAGATACTCCGTCGGGGTTTTGACGAATGGGTCTTGGTTTGTATTCTTAACCCTTATCTTCAGCGGTCCGATATCAATTGAGCGTTTGCCTACGCTATCTGTAAGCGCCCGCATCTTACGCGGTTGGCGCAGTCCCATTTCGCGTTGCGTACGGAACTGCGCCGCATAAGCAGACAAAAGATGCGACGCGAAAATCGCATCTGGTACAACTTCGCATTCGACGCCAAGATTACGTACATATTCACCGCTCATCGACTCTCGTAGCGCCACATATAGAAATCTGTCGAGAGCGGGAAGATTGCCGTTGTCTTGATAGACCGCATTAATAAACACGGAGGGCACACTCCCAGCCAATTCGACAAGGGTACGGCCTGCTCCATGGTGCACGGTGCCTTCGCCGTTCACGATTGCAAGATCGAAATGAGGCCGTAGACTCACGATGTCTTTGATTTCGAATGATTTTGTAAACGATCCGACGAGTCGCAGACCGGTCCGGGATATCTGTTCCCTTATAGATTGGCATACTAATTGACAGCCGAAGTGATTACTATAGGAACTAGTGTCGTTGATTAAAATGACTCGAGGAATTTTCATTTTTTTTTCGCGACTCGCTTTGTGACAGGTGATTTCGGCTTTGGTCTTTTTTGGCTTTGCTTTTCGTAGGCTGTACTTTTAAAATTCTAGATTGCATTTAAATATCATGTAGTTAACGCTTTTTTAGAAATGCACAACATGAAACCGGGAACAAGAGCTTATTGTGCTATGATAGTTAATGATAAATATAGATTTGTTTTTATACATATTCCTAAGACTGCGGGAACAAGTATTGCGGCTTCTCTTAAAACGTTAGAAGGTACTAATAGGTGCGCTGTAAGACACAAGCATGAAAAATACGAGGATTTTATACGCAAATATTTCTTTAGAACCGGAAGACGAGCATCTAAGATTGATGATTATTTGTTTTTCGCATTTGTCCGTAATCCATGGACACGCTTTGCATCGCTTCACAGGTATTTACTTGAAAAACATCGCAATAAATATCCGCTGGTTTCCCCGGACCTGAATACATTTGTCAGTGATATCCGGAAACGGCCGGATTGGGCGACTGGTATAAAATCGTTGTGGAGACAGACATTGTTCATTCGCGGCTGTGATGCTTGGATCGGTCGTTATGAGACGCTTCAAGAGAGTTACGGTTTACTCCAGGACCGGCTAGGCGTGAGTCTTAAACTTAAGCATCTTAATCATTCATCAAATTATGGGCGTGACCATCGCTTGCTTTATACGAAAGAGAGCATTGATACTATTGCGGAGATGTATCATGACGATATTGTCCACTTTGGATATACATATGAGTCTTGAAAACTAGCCTCCCTAATCGACGTTACGACGCCAACTTCCCGAATCTTAATATGATATCTTATGCCGTAGAGTGCGGTGGTTTAGGCTCAATCTGCGCCGAGCCGGCGACAGATTGCTGCCATCGGAAGCGCTATTTATGCAATATGTTCTACGATTGGACCTTACTTCATACAAGATCACTTTCTAACATAGTGGTTGTGCCGAAAGAGTCGACACCGCAACCTTCGTACTTCGGTCGGTGCAAAATTGGACCGCGGCATTGCCTCTTACCCATCGATCCGCTAAGAGCCACTAACCAGCGAAGAGGCCAGCCAGCCGAGGGAGCGCCGCCTATGCGCATGAGCCGCTATTTTTTGCCGATCCTCCGCGACGACCCCAAGGAAGCGGAGATCGTGTCGCACCGGCTGATGCTGCGGGCGGGCATGATCCGGCAGTCGAGCGCAGGGATTTACTCCTGGCTGCCGCTGGGCCTGCGGGTGCTGAACAAGGTGGAGAACATCGTCCGCGAGGAGCAGAACAGGGCAGGGGCAATCGAGGTGCTGATGCCGACCATTCAGCCCGCCGATCTCTGGCGGGAGAGCGGCCGCTATGACGATTACGGCGCGGAGATGCTGCGCATCCAGGACCGCCACGAGCGCGACATGCTTTACGGCCCCACCAATGAAGAGCAGATCACGCAGATCTTCCGCGACGGCGTGAAGAGCTACCGCGACCTGCCGCGCAACCTCTACCACATCCAGTGGAAATTCCGCGACGAGATCCGCCCGCGCTTCGGCGTCATGCGCGGACGCGAGTTTCTCATGAAGGACGCCTATTCCTTCGATCTTTCGCCCGAAGGCGCGCGGCAATCCTACAACAAGATGTTCGTCGCTTACTTGCGCACCTTTGACCGCATGGGCCTGAAGGCCATTCCGATGAAAGCCGAAACGGGCCCCATCGGCGGCGATCTCAGCCACGAATTCATCATCCTCGCCGACACGGGCGAGAGCGCCGTGTTCTGCCATCGCGGGCTGGTGGAGATGGACATTCCCGGCGAGGATACCGATTACGACGCCGACCTCTCGCCGATCATCGAGAAATGGACCAGCCTCTACGCCGCGACCGACGACATGCATGACGTGGCCCGCTTCGAGCAGGACGTCCCCGAAAAGGACCGCCTCACCGCGCGCGGCATCGAGATCGGGCATATCTTCTATTTCGGCTCCAAATATTCCAAGCCGATGAAGGCGCAGGTGCAGGGGCCGGACGGCAATCTGATCAACCTCGAAATGGGCTCCTACGGCGTCGGCGTATCGCGCCTTGTCGGCGGCATCATCGAGGCAAGCCATGACGAGGCGGGCAT
>CAYOUE010000205.1:3136-5087 GCA_964407075.1 uncultured Hyphomicrobiaceae bacterium | reverse complement strand
CGGAATGACCTCCGAATGGGCGGGGCGCAGGAGGACATCGTCGAAGGTAAGCGCAGTGCCTGGCCGAAGTTTTGCCATACGATCGATCTCTTCGTTTCTGTGGAAGGTGGCGCTGATGCGCATCGTTTCGCAGCTTTTACCATTTCGGCTTACTGCTGCCTAGCCGTTAGGCGCACGGGCGGCGGATTTTATCCCGCGAAAGCCGGTCGCCAGCACGTAAAGCTCGGCCGAATCGGCGCGACTCGCTTTCGGCTTGACGTGGCGTACGGCGGTGAAGTCGCGTTTCATCGCATTCAGAAGTTCATTCGCGGCGCCGCCCTGCAGCACCTTGCACAGGAAAGCTCCGCCGGGCGCGAGCACGGACCGGGCAAAATCCAGAGCGGCCTCGCACAGCCCCATGATGCGCAGATGATCGGTCCTGCGATGGCCGGTTGCGGGCGCGGCCATGTCGGACAGGACCGCATCCGCCCGGCGTCCGTCCAGCGCGGCGATCAGACGATCCGGCGCATCCTCTGCCATGAAGTCGCCAAGCAGGAAGGTCACGCCGTGGATCGGTTCGATCGCCGTCAGATCCATCGCCACGACGGTCCCCTGCCCCGCCCCGGCTCCGACGCGTTCGGCGGCGATCTGCGACCATCCGCCCGGCGCAGCCCCGAGATCGACGATGACGCCGCCCCGCTTCAGGATCCCGTGCTGGTCGTCGATCTCGGCGAGCTTGAACGCCGCGCGGGACTTGTAGCCCTCGCGCTTCGCCGCTGCGACATACGGATCGTTGAGCTGACGCTCCAGCCAGCGCGTCGATGAGATCTTGCGCCTTTTCGCCGTACGCACTTTGACTTTCAGCGCACGCTGGCCGCCTGCGCCGGGGCTGGAGCCGCTTCTCGGCCGTTTCGGAGCCTTTGCCATGCGTCTGTTTAACTCCGCATCTAGGATCGCGCGAGGATTTTCACGTCCTGCAAAGCCGGCTCTTGAACCTGAACGTCCGCTCGCTCGTCCATTCATCAAGGATTACGTGCAGACGGCTCATTCTATGACGAAGGATCGCCCTGGACCTAATGCCGATCTGCAGCCGCATCGCATCAGAGGAAGCTGAACCATGAAGAATGTGACGAAAGCGCTTATGGCCATGCTGGCCGCCGGATTTGTATTTGCCGCCCCCGCAAAGGCCTATGAGGACGAAGGATGCCCCTACCGAGTTTCGGGGGTCGCCTATAATGACGTACTCAATATCCGGCTCTGGCCTTCGCCGCGATCCCGCATCGTCGGTTTCATTCCTCCGAACGGCGAGGACGTGCAGCTCATCAGGCGAAAGGGAAACTGGGGCCTGATCTACTATAACGGCGGCGAAGGCTGGTCGCACATGAGGTATCTCCGGCGCGACTGCTATTGAGACGCGCAACGGTCATCTGTATGCGCCGGCGCGGTTTCCTCCCCCGCGCCAAAGGCCATGCAGATCATAGCGGCCCGCTCCACGGGCCGCTTTTTTTTCATGCGATCTCAGGCAAGATGCTGCTTGAAATACGCGATGGTCCGGTCCCAGGCCAGCTTCGCCGCCGTCTCGTTGTAACGCGGGGTCGAATTGTTGTGGAAGCCGTGCCGCGTTCCTTCATAGACGTGCATTTCATATGTCACGTCGTTCGCCTTGAGAGCGGCCTCGTAGTCCTCTTTCATGGCGTTGATGCGCGGATCGTCCTCGGCGTAATGGATCAGCATCGCTGCGCGGATCTTCGGCACGTCCGCCGTATCCGCCGCACGTCCGTAAAACGGAACGGACGCATGGATGTCCTCTCCCATCTCCACGGCGAGGTAATTGGAGACGCCCCCGCCGAAGCAGAAGCCGGTTGCGCCGAGCCGGCCGCTCGACAGTTCATGCGCCTTGACGAATTTTGCGCCGTTCAGCATGTCGATATGGATCTTCGCCGCATCGAGCTGGCTCTGCAAGGTCCGGCCT
>CAYOUE010000205.1:0-3126 GCA_964407075.1 uncultured Hyphomicrobiaceae bacterium | reverse complement strand
TTCGTCGTCATTGCCGGGATAGCCGCCCACAGGGGTGAGCGCGTCGGGCGCCAGAGCGAGAAAGCCTTCGACGCCGAGCCGGCGCGCGACATCCTCGATATAGGGGTTGAGTCCGCGATTCTCGTGAACGACAAGGACAGCCGGAAACGGGCCTTCGCCCGCGGGCTGAACGAGATAGCCGCGCATCTGATCGCCGTTGCCGCCGGGCGAGTCGTAAGTCACGTAGGACGGTTTGATCCGTTCGTCGGTGAACGAGATCATCTGCGCCCTGGCGTAGTCGGGCAGGAGCGCCTTGGCCATTGCGAGGCCTGAGCCCCCGACCACGGTGATCGCCGCCGCACGGTTGAGGAATTCGCGCCGGTCCATCGTGCTGTGGCAATATTCGTCGTAAAGCTCGTATATTCGCTTGTCTATCTGCATTCCTTCCGAACCTCCCTTGGTTGCTGAAGAGCGCGCCGGATATGGCGTAAAATCTTATCTAGCACGGCTTGTTGCAGGATTGGACGAATACACGGGATCGTGAACGAGTACGAAGCGTCATGCGGATTGCAAAGCAAAACGGCGAAGACCGCTGTCTCCGCCGCCCGTCAGTTCGATGCGCAAGAGGCTCTCGCAGCGCTCAGCGCGAGTAATATTCGATCACCAGATTGGGCTCCATCCTCACAGGATAGGGCACGTCGGCAAGCTGCGGCACCCGCGTGAACGACGCCTTGAGCTTTGAGTGATCGGCGTCGATATAGTCCGGCACGTCGCGCTCGTTGCTCTGGATGGCCTCCAGCACGAGAACCATATCGCGCGAGCCTTCCTTGATCTCGATGACGTCGCCCGGCTTGCAGCGATAGCTGGGAATGTTGACGCGCTGGCCGTTGACGAGGATGTGGCCATGGCTCACGAACTGCCTCGCAGCGAAGACCGTGGGCACGAATTTCGCGCGGTAGATGATCGCGTCGAGCCGGCGCTCCAGCAGACCGATCAGGTTTTCCGAGGTGTCGCCTTTCAGGCGCGTTGCTTCGTCATAGACCTTGCGGAACTGGCGCTCGGTGATGTTGCCGTAATAGCCCTTGAGCTTCTGCTTGGCGCGAAGCTGAATGCCGAAATCCGAAGGCTTGCCGCGGCGGCGCTGGCCGTGCTGGCCGGGACCGTATTCACGCTTGTTCACCGGGCTTCCGGGGCGTCCCCAGATGTTTTCGCCCATGCGGCGGTCGATCTTGTATTTGGCGCGGATGCGCTTGGTCATGTTTGTCTCCGGGACGGATAGTGTTTGACAAATCGACCATGCCCTCCTGCTTCCCTGTCTAACGGCGCGCGATGTACGGAAAAGGACAGATGGCGGGTATCAGGCGCCATCGCGGGCATGACAAAAGGCGGGCCAAGCCCGCCTTGAGATGTGAATAGCCGAAGCGCCGCCGGTCTGTCAATGGCGCTGCGCGCGCCGCCCGCTCATGATTTCTGCACGGATTTTACGAAAGCTTCGATATTAGCCCGGACGCTTTCCTTGTCGTCCGGCGTGCAGGGCTTGACGCGGGAGTTCTTCGGCGTGGAGATCACCTCGGGCGCTTCGCCGCCGCCCTTCTCGACGAGCTGGACATTGCCGGTCAGCCACATCACCGTGAACAAATGCAGGCGGTTGATGAAGAGCATCTGCTCTTTCGACCATTTGTCCTTGGCCTGCTCCAGCCGCATCATGGCGAGATAGTTCTCGGCCTGAAGCTCAGGCAGGTCGCAGATCTGGGCGTAGGCCGAATTGCGCGCGACCATAATGATGCGGCGCGCGTCCTCGACCGGCACGACGATCTTCTCGACATTGTCGATGTCGATTTTCAGGACCGAACCATCGGGCTGACGGATTTCGCTGGGGATGGTGGTCAGCGCGAACTGGGTAATGAGATTGACCGATTTCTCACTCAGCTGCTGGCCTTCCTGGGCCTTTGCGGCCGAGCTCGTCTGCGTCACGGCGCAGACGGCGAACGCCATGCCGGCCAACAGACACACCGTGTACCCCAAACGATTAAACTTTCTCATCTGCTTCCCCTGCCATCTGGTCTTTGCGCGGGCGAAAGTTGCCATCCAATTCCTCGAACCGCAATACCATAAACGCGGCATAACTATGACGACTGTGGCCTGGCTACTCCATACTGTTGCTATTGCGCCTCTGCCTTGTCAGCGCGCTCACGATGCCCCGCAACGTCCGGACCTCCTGTGAGGTCAAGCCGGTCCGCAGGAACATGTTGCGGATGTTTCGTACCATACTCGCGCGCTTCTCGTCAGTTTTGAAAAAGCCCTTATCGGTCAATTCTGTTTCGATGTGGCAAAAGAAACCGATCAGTTCCTCGCGCGTGGCCGGGGAGCAGTCCGCAAGCGGAAGGCCTTCGCGCGCGGGGCCGTCATAAGCCGTTGCCCTGCCAAGCGAATCTCCGGCCACCGCCTTGCGCCACTCATAGCCGATCAGAAGCACGGCCTGCGCCAGATTGAGCGAGGCGAATGCGGGATCGACCGGCGCTATGACGAGGCAGTCGGCCAGCGCGACGTCGTCATTGCCGAGGCCGGAGCGCTCCGGTCCGAACAGCACGCCGCATCGGCGGTTCTGCGCCAGGCGCTCCCGGATCTCCGCAGCGGCGCTTTCAGGGGTCATCACCGGCTTGACCATGTCGCGTATGCGGGCTGTCGTAGCGGCTACGTAATGCAGATCCGCAACAGCTTCGGCAACTGTGGAAAAAACCCGCGCCTGGTCAAGGACTGGCGCCGCCAGAGCCGCATTGGCGAGCGCCTTTGCGTTCGGCCAGCCGTCGCGGGGAGCAACGAGCCGCATCTCCTTCAGTCCGAAATTGGCCATGGCCCGCGCCGCCTGGCCGATATTTTCGCCGAGCTGCGGCTCGACAAGGATGACGCAGGGCCCCTCCGGCGTGCCCGCCGGCAGGCTCTTTTTCACAGTGCTTAGCCTTTCGTAGCTTGGCGGCCACATGGGTCTCGACTATTGTGCGACACAAGCCGCCAAGGAATATCCGCATTCGTTTTTGCAGCTAGAGGACCGCCATGAGCAAGATAAAAGTAGCCAATCCCGTCGTCGAACTGGACGGCGACGAGATGACCCGCATCATCTGGCAACTTATCAAGGACAAGCTCATC
>CAYOUE010000204.1:0-5094 GCA_964407075.1 uncultured Hyphomicrobiaceae bacterium | reverse complement strand
GAGCCGATGTCATGGGCGATGTAAACCGGCCGCTCACAATCGCCGTAACCGGCGCGGGCGGGTTCATAGGCCGCCATGCCGTTGCCGCGGCGCGCCGCCGGGGGCATTCGGTACGCGCAATGGTGCGCGACGCCGATTCGGCGCCCGCCGCGTGGCGGGACGATCCGATGATAACGGCGTTCACGGCGGATCTAGCCACAGAAGGCGCGCAGGAATGGCTTACAGACATGCTGGCCGGAGCGGATGCGGTGATCCATCTTGCCGCCGCCATGACCGGAGACGACGATGCGCACGCACGCAACACGTTGCGCCCGACCGAGGCCCTGCTTTCGGCACTCGCCGGGCTGGGCGAGACCGCGCCGCGGCTCGTGCTGGTCAGTTCGATCGCGGTCTATGACGGGGAGGCGCTCGCCGAAGGCGCAATGCTGGACGAAACAGCCCCGCTCGCAACCGGCAGTTCGCGCGACGCATATTGCCGGAGCAAGATTGCGCAGGAGAAGCTGGCGATGAAGGCCGCGGATGCGTACGGCCTCGACGTCAGGATCATGCGTCCCGGCGCGGTCTTCGGCCCCGGCAGGCTCTGGAACGGGCATATCGGCCCGGCTCTCGGCCCTGTCGCGATTCGTCTCGAACGCAAGGGAGAGATCCCCGTCAGCTATGTGCGCCATTGCGCCGAGGCTCTGGCGCTCGCGGCGGAACGCCCGCTTGCGGATGACGACCGCGCTGCGTCCGCGCGCCGCGGCCGCGTCGAGATCATCAATGTGGTTGACGACGACAGGCCGGACCGGACGCGGTATCTGGCTGCGCTCGCCCGCACCGGCTGGCCGCGCCTCGTGCTGCCTTTCTCCTGGCGCCTGCTGGCGGGACCGGCGGCTGTTCTCGCCCATACAGGCCGCTTTTCGCCGGGGCTTGCTGCGCGCACGCCCGGGCTGCTTCGCCGCGCGAACCTGCACGCGAGAATGAAGCCTGTCAGATACGGCAATATGCGATTGCATGAGCGGCTCGGCTGGCGGCCGGAACTTTCTTTCGAGGAAGCGATGGCGCGCGCGATCGCCGGGGACAGCGGGGATGAAGCCGATGCATGACCGGGACGACGACGCAATGCCGGGCCCCATCGCCTATCTGACCGGGGAGTATCCGAGGGCTACCGACACATTCATACAGCGGGAGGTCGCCGCGCTGCGGGCCATGGGGCTGGACGTGCTGACCTGCTCCATCCGCAGAACCGGCCCCGAACATCATGTCGGCCCCGAACAGCGCGCTGAAGCCGCCGGAACCTTCCATGTGCTTGCCGAAGCCCGCTCGCCCTGGCGGCTGATGCGTTCTCACGCCTCCGCCCTGTCCGCCTCGCCGCGCAGATACCTTTCGGCGCTCCGGCTCGCGCTGCGAACCAGCCCTCCCGGCGCCAAGGCGCTCCTGTATCAGCTTTTCTATTTCGCCGAGGCAGTGGTGCTGGCCGGCCATCTGAAACGGAAAGGCGTCACCCATCTGCACAATCACATTGCAACGGCAAGCTGCACGGTCGCCATGCTTGCGAGCGCCGTCAGCGGGATACCCTTCAGCTATACGATCCACGGGCCCGGGATCTTCTTCGAGCCGGAGCGCTGGCGGATCGACGAAAAGACCGCGCGCGCCAGCTTCGTCGCCTGCATCAGCGATTTCTGCCGCAGCCAGGTCATGATGTTCAGCGCTCGCGAGCATTGGCCGAAACTGCATGTCGTCCATTGCGGGGTCGCGCCGGAACGCTATGACCGGGCCGGTATTCGCGACGGCGGCCGCCTCCTGTTCGTGGGCCGCCTCGCCGGCGTCAAGGGCTTGCCCGTCCTGTTCGAGGCGCTTGCGGGGCTTTCCCGGCCGCACCCGGATCTGCGCGTCACGCTGATCGGCGACGGACCCGAGCGCGCGCAACTCGAACGTGAAGCAGCGGCGCGCGGACTTTCCGGCATCGTCGAATTCGCGGGATACCGCTCCCAGGATGAGGTGGCGCGCGCGCTGCAGGACACCGATATCTTTGTCTTGCCCAGTTTCGCCGAGGGCGTTCCGGTCGTATTGATGGAGGCTCTGGCGGCGCGGGTTCCGGTGATCGCGAGCCGTGTCGCCGGGATTCCGGAGCTGGTCGAGGATGGCGTCAGCGGTCTGCTTGTTCCGCCTGGCGACGCCGGGGCGCTGGCTGCGGCCATAGCAACGCTGGCGGATGACCCGGCGCGACGCAAGCGCATGGGGGAGGCCGGGCGCGCCCGCGTCATCGCCGATTTCAATATCGAGCGCGAGGCGGCGTGGCTGGCAGAACTGTTCAGAGCCTATGCGGGCAGCGGCCCCCGGCCAGGCAAGCGGCCCAATCATGAGACCGGCCTGGAAGCCGCTACGCTTCAGACTATCAGGCGAAGCGGCGCGGCCTGAACGGGAGCGCTCGGCGCTTGACATTTTCCGGCCGGTTCGACGACATCGCGCCATGCCGCGCTACAAGCTCACAATCGAATATGACGGCGGCCCCTTCGCAGGCTGGCAGATGCAGGATAACGCGCCGTCCGTGCAGTCGGCGCTGCGCGACGCGATCGCGGCTTTCTGCGGGGAGCCGTTCATTCCGCGCGGGGCGGGACGCACCGACGCCGGCGTCCACGCGCTCGGCCAGGTCGCGCATATCGACCTCGCAGCGGAATGGCCTGAAGATACGGTCATGAAGGCAATAAACTTCCATCTGCGCCGCGCTCCGGTTGCGGTCGTCGCCTGCGAGCGCGTTTCTGCGGATTTCGATGCGCGCTTTTCTGCCACCTCCCGCCATTATCTTTACCGGATCACGAACCGCTTCGCCCCGCTCGCCCTCGAACGCGGGCGCGCATGGCGGGTCTGGCCGCGGCTGGATGAGGCGGCGATGGCCGAGGCGGCGCGCCATCTTCTCGGAAAGCACGACTTCACCACCTTCCGCGCCAGCCAGTGCCAGGCGAAATCGCCGGTCAAGACGCTGGACGCGCTGACGGTCGAGCGTGAGGGTGAAGAGATCCGCCTCCGCGCATCGGCGCGGTCGTTTCTCCATCATCAGGTGCGGTCCTTCGTCGGCAGCCTGAAACTGGTCGGCGAGGGAAAATGGTCGCCCGAGGATCTGCGCGCGGCGCTCGAAGCCCGCGACCGGACGCGCTGCGGCGCCGTCGCTCCGGCGGACGGTCTTTATCTGGTGCGCGTGGACTATTGAAGTGCGCAGCCCTGCATCATCGCCGCGAGAACAGCTTTTCGATGTCGGAAAGCCGAAGCTCCACGAAGGTCGGGCGTCCATGATTGCACTGACTTGAACCGGGCGTGGCCTCCATCTCGCGCAGCAGCGCATCCATTTCCTGCGGCTTGAGCAGGCGTCCGGCGCGGACGCTGCCGTGGCAGGCGATCCGCGCGCAGATCTCATGCAGCCGGTCTTCGAGACGCGAAGCGCTGCCCAGCATCTCCAGTTCCTCGGCCAGATCGCCAATGAGGCTTTTAATGTCGGCCTTTGCCAGCAGCGCAGGGACCTCGCGCACGAGGATCGCGTCAGCGCCGAACGGCTCCAGCACGAGGCCAAGCCTTTCGAGCGCCGGCGCGTGGGCGGCAAGCAGCGCGGCCTGGCCGGCGTCCAGCTCCGCAACTTCCGGAATGAGCAGGATCTGCCGTTCGACGCTGCCCTGTGCGAGAGCGTTTTTCAGCTTTTCGTAGACGAGACGCTCATGGGCGGCGTGCTGATCGACGATGATGACCGACGACCCCGTCTCGGCGACGATGTAGGTTTCATGAAGCTGGGCGCGCGCCGCACCGAGCGGACGGGATTTGAGATGGTCCGGAGCTGGCGCGCTCGCCGCCTCGGTATTGGCGCTCGCCCCCGCAATGCCTTCCATCGGCATCTGCAGATCTTCGGCGAAACCGCCGGCGTGGAATGCGGTTGCGGTGGAAGTCCGGCCATGCGGATAAGGGTTACGCTGCGATGCGGCGGCGGAAACGGCCGCACCCAGGGCGGCGCTGGTGCGAAGCCCGGCCGCTTCGAGCGCCTTGCGGATCGCGCTCACGACAACGCCGCGCACCAGTCCGGCGTCACGGAAGCGCACTTCCGCCTTGGCCGGATGGACGTTCACATCCACCTCCCCGGCCGGAAGCGTGACGAAGAGCACCGCCATCGGATGACGCCCGCGGGGCACGAAATCGCCATATCCGCCGCGGATCGCTGCCATGAGCAGCTTGTCGCGCACGGGACGGCCGTTGACGAACAGATATTGCATCTGCTGGGTCGGACGGTTGAGCGTGGGCAGGCCGGCGAAGCCGGACACTGTGACGCCCTCGCGCTCGGCGCTCATGGGAACGGCTTCGGCGGCGAATTCCCTGCCCATCACCCTGGCGAGGCGCAGACGCAGCCCCTCCCCGTCGCCGGGCGCGACGGCAGGAAAATTGAGGCTTGCCCGTTCGCCCGACGTCAGCGAAAGCGCAACATGCGGGAAGGCCAACGCGATTCGCTTGACGAGCTGGCCGGTTGCCGCGTTTTCGGCCTGCTCCGATTTCATGAATTTGAGACGGGCGGGCGTAGTGAAGAAAAGGTCGCGGACCTCGACTGCGGTCCCCCGGTTCATGGCTGCCGGACGCGGCCCGGATTTCACCCCCGCATTGACTTCGATTTCAAGCCCCTGCCCTGCCCCGCGCGGCCTGGAGGCGATCCGCAGCCGGGCCACGGAGCCTATGGAAGGGAGCGCTTCGCCGCGAAAGCCGAGCGATCCGATATGCAGCAGGTCTTCGCCGTCGAGCTTCGAAGTTGCGTGGCGCTCGACGCACAGGGCGAGATCTTCGGCGTCCATCCCGGCGCCATCGTCGGTGACGCGGATCAGCTCCATTCCGCCCCTAGCGGTCACGATCTCGATAGAGCAGGCGCCCGCGTCGATGGCGTTCTCGACAAGTTCCTTGACGACGCTCGCCGGACGCTCGATCACCTCGCCCGCTGCGATGCGGTTGACGAGGCCCGGCGGCAATTGGCGGATGGGCATGGCGAAAGCCTCACGCCATTCCGGCGAGATAGTCCCTGGTGAGTTTCTTGCCGAGTTCGACGGCGGGCTGGTCGAAAGGATCGACGCCGAGCAGATCGGCGGTCAG
>CAYOUE010000203.1:5171-5256 GCA_964407075.1 uncultured Hyphomicrobiaceae bacterium | reverse complement strand
GTCGCGGCGCGGCCGAGGAAATCGTGGCTGAAGTCGAAATAATCCGCCGTCATGCCATCGGTCGAGGTCACGGCGCGCAGGGCGC
>CAYOUE010000203.1:0-5161 GCA_964407075.1 uncultured Hyphomicrobiaceae bacterium | reverse complement strand
GAAATCATAGGTGCGCCCGTCGCCCATCACGCCGACCGTCCGCACCGGCAGCAGCACGGCGAAAGCCTGCCATATGGCATCGTACAGCCCGGCCTTGCGGATCTCGTCGAGATAGATCGCGTCCGCCCTGCGCAGGATCTCCAGCCGCTCCCGCGTGACCGCGCCCGGTATGCGGATGGCGAGACCCGGGCCGGGAAACGGATGGCGGCCGACGAAATGCTCCGGCAGGCCGAGTTCACGGCCGAGCAGGCGCACCTCGTCCTTGAACAGTTCGCGGAGCGGCTCCAGCAGCTTCAGATTCATCCGTTCCGGCAGCCCGCCGACATTGTGATGCGACTTGATCGTGACCGACGGCCCGCCCGTGAAGGACACGCTTTCGATCACGTCCGGGTAGAGCGTGCCCTGAGCCAGAAAATCCGCTCCGCCCAGCTTTCCCGCCTCTTCCTCGAAAACTTCGACGAACAGCCCGCCGATGATCTTGCGCTTGCGCTCGGGGTCGTCCACGCCGTCCAGCGCGGCAAGAAAGCGATCCGAGGCTTCGACATGCACGAGAGGGATGTTGTAGGAGCCGCGAAACAGCGAGACGACCTCATCGGCCTCGCCCTGCCGCAGAAGGCCGTGATCGACGAAGATGCAGGTGAGCCGGTCCCCGATCGCCTCGTGGATCAGAACGGCGGCGACGGCGGAGTCGACGCCGCCGGAAAGGCCGCAGATGACGAGCGCATCGCCAACCTGCGCGCGGATCTTGCCAACCATCTCCTCGCGGAACCGGCCCATCGTCCAGTCGCCCCGGCAGCCAGCGATCTTGAGGACGAAATTGGAGATGAGGCGCGCGCCGTCCGGCGTATGGACGACTTCGGGGTGGAACATGAAGGAATAGAAGCGCCGGCTCTCATCCGCGGCAACGGCGAAAGGCGCATTGGGCGAGGCAGCGTAGGCCCTGAAGCCTGGCGGGAGCGCAATGACGCGGTCGCCGTGGCTCATCCAGACCTGGTAGCGCTCGCCCTTGCGCCAGACGCCCTGAAAAATCTCGCTATCCTCGACGATCTCGACCTCGGCGCGGCCGAATTCCCGGTGATCGGAAGGCTCGGTCCGCCCGCCGAGTTGCGCGGCCATCGCCATCTGGCCGTAGCATATGCCGAGTACGGGCACGCCGGATGTGAAAACCGCCTCCGGCGCGCGCGGCGTCGCATCCTCGTGAACGCTGGCCGGACCGCCGGAGAGAATCACGGCTTTGGGCTTCAGGCGCTCCATAGCCTCCGCGGCGGACTGATAGGGAACAATTTCGGAATAGACCCCGGCCTCCCTCACACGCCGCGCAATCAGCTGCGTGACCTGGCTGCCGAAATCGATGATGAGGATTTTGTCGTGCATAAGCGCGGGTAGCACCGGCGGCGCAGACCGTCAAGGCGCACATGGCATGGAGAACGGGCAGGCAGGCAGGCAAGCCCGCCATCCCAAATCGCCGGCCTGGCGATCGCGCTAGTTGTTCGCCGGGACGCCCTCAGCCGAAGGCTGCGCGTTTTCCACAGGTTCGGGCGAGGCTGCGGGTTGCGTGTCGACGCGGGGCTGCACAGTCGCATCCACCGGCTGATTGGCCGATGTTTCGAGCGCCGGGGCCTGCCCTTGCGGCGTCACCGCGGTCTGCCAGACGTCAGCGCAGCTGTCGGGCGCTTCGGCTTCGGCAAGACGGGCGTTCATCTGCTCGCACGACCACTGGCGAAGCTGATCGGGCATCTTCTCGTTGATCTGCGCCCAGATCCTGTCATCGGCCGTCGCAGACGTGTAGGTCGCATAGAGCCAGTAGCCGAAGACCAGGATCGCGACCAGAATGACCATTCCCAGGAGCGTCTTGATTACACCACCCATTGTTCAGACTCGCTTTCTAGATTGCGTTTTTTTGTAATTGGCGGAATCCCGCCGGACGCCAAATCCGGCCCCTCCCCCATCGGGGCCGGCGCCGTCCGTACCGCATTGGACACAACACGATGCAGCGGGCAAGAATGGGGCAAGGCCGCCTCAATCTGGAACGCTCATTACAACGGAAAGTTTAAGGCGTCATTTAAGCAACACGCTGCAAGATGCTGATATAAAAGCCATCCACGCCGTGAAGCGCAGGGTCGAGCTGCAGCGCCAGACCATCGGCCGCGTGATCCGGGGGAGGCCCAAGCCCGGCCTTCGACCAGGCATCCTGCCACGGTCTCGCGATGAAATTTGCGTGCTGCTCCAGAAACCAGCGGGTCTGCTGCGCGTTCTCGGCCGGAAGCACCGAACAGGTGGCGTAAACCAGTGTGCCCTCGGGCTTGACGAGCGGAGCGGCGGCGGCGAGCGCGTCGCGCTGTTCGGCCACGCGCTGCATGAGCGCTTCCGGGGTCAGCCGCCATTTGCTGTCGGGACGCCGCCGCCAGACGCCCGATCCGGAACAGGGCGCGTCCACGAAAACGATGTCCATGCGGTCCTTCAGCTCCTCCAGCGCCGCGGCTTCTCCCGCCGGGAGCACCTGAACCGACCGCGCGCCGGCGCGCTTGAGCCGATCGAAGATCGGGCGCAGGCGCTGCATATCGCTGTCATAGGCGAAAATCTGCCCGGTGTTCCGGGTCAGCGCGGCGAAACCGAGCGTTTTCCCGCCCGATCCGGCACAAAGGTCGAGAATCTGAAGCCGGGGGCCTGCGCCAGACAGGTAGACCGCGATCTGCGAAGCCTCGTCCTGTACCTCGAACCAGCCGCGCCCATGCGCCGCCTCCGCTTCGATATTGGGGTTTTTCTCCTGCGGACCCGGCGGGGGGATGCGCACGCCGGCAGGGGAAAACGGCGTCGGCGCCGCGCCGTATTTCTGCAACGCTTTCAGCACGCGCTCGCGATCCGCCTTCAGAGTGTTGACGCGCAGGTCGATGGGCGCGCGTTCGGCGAGCGCCCGGCCGATCGCGACAGTCCGGCCGAAATGGACGGTGTACACATCGTCGAACAGCCATTCCGGCATGTCGGCGGCGACATGGCCGGGCATTGAGGCCGTGTCGGCGTTATCCGCCTGCAAACGCGACGTTTCATTCTCGTCGAGCGGCGCGGGCGCATGACGGGATCCGTCGCAAAGCGCGGCGATGTCCTGCGCGCTCATACCCCAGACATGACGCAGGACGCCGAGAGCCAGCGCGCGCGGCGTGTCCGACCCCATGCGCCATCCGAGCGACAGACGCTTGCGCAGCGCGTCATAGACCAGCGTTCCGATGACTGAACGGTCCCGCGATCCGGCAAAGCGGTGCGTGCGCCCCCAGTCGGCGAGTGCAACCGAAGCGGGACGGTGGTTTTGCGCGATGTCGCTCAGGACCTCGATGGCGGCGGAGACCTGTCCGGCGAGTTGCATCCGTCTGTCCTATAGACCTGTTGTCAGAAGGCGCGAGAAAAGATGAAGCGCCAGCAGCCCGGCAAAAACGGCGCTGACGATAAACGCCATCCCGCGCCGCGGAACATGATTGCTCGTGACGTGAATACAGGCATGGACGATGCGGCTCAGCACGAAGCCCCAGGCGAGCGCAAGCGCGATGTCGTCGGCCATGCCGGTCATCAGCGCCACTATGCACAAGACGTAGAAAATGACCGGTAATTCGAACTGGTTGCTGTAGCTGTTGCCGAACTTGCGCACTGTTGCAGGCCATCTGGAGGAGTCGAGCGCGATTTCGGCGAAGCGGACTTCCCTCGCCCTGAGCGCGCGGGCCCGAACGAAGAGCGTCATGAGGCCGATCAGGAACGTCAGAAAGATCTGGACGAATACGGGAAAGAGGATGGCCGTCTGCATCCATCCGCTCCTTTCATCAGGGTGAGGGCGGAAGGCACTTAATCAGGTTGCGCCGGACAAGCCAACTCTCCGTGAGGATATCCCACGCCCTTTACGTCTTGCAGCGCGGCGCTGAGCATGGCGCGGATTGGTCTCCGCGCCATGCGGCAGACAGAGTGGACTTCAAGCCTTCTTCGCCAGCAGATCGCGGATCTCGCCGAGGAGCTTGACGTCTTCCGGCGGCTCGGCGGGAGCGGCAGGGGCTTCCTCCTTCGCGCGTTTCAGGCGGTTG
The DNA here is from genome assembly GCA_964407075.1 of uncultured Hyphomicrobiaceae bacterium. Classification (GTDB taxonomy): domain Bacteria; phylum Pseudomonadota; class Alphaproteobacteria; order Rhizobiales; family Rhodomicrobiaceae; genus JAHQVI01. Next base: position 1,097 of record CAYOUE010000203.1, on the reverse strand, counting down.
ATCTGCTTAATCAGCAGAAAGATCACGAAACCGACGATCAGCAGATTGATGACGGCGTTCAGGAATTTGCCGTAAGCGATGACGGCGTGGCCCGCGGTCTGGGCTTCCTCCAGAGAAGCTATCGGCGCGGCCAGGCCGAAGAAGGATGTCAGATCGGCGAAGTAATTGCTGAAATCGACGCCCCCGAGAATAAATCCTATAGGCGGCATGAGCACATCGTTGACCAGCGAGCCGACGACGCCTGAAAACGCCGCGCCGATTATCACGCCCACGGCAAGATCAAAAGCGTTGCCTTTTACGATGAATTCGCGAAATTCATTCAACCCCTCACGTATCATTGGAGTCTCCCCGGTAAAGACATACGGTTGCAAAGAAAAAACCCATACCGTCTTGATTCGGCATAGTCCAATTCGCGCATGACTTCCAGCGGTAACGCGCCGCGGCGGATAAGCCTTCCATCGCGCCCCTGACCTGCCTATCTTAGGAATGTAAACGGAATTACCGGAACAGCTCATGGTCACGATCCTCGATACTCGCAGCCAGGCGGCGCAGCGCCATCCGGAAAAAGCAAAGCGGCCCGATACGCCCGTGCTGCGCAAACCCGAATGGATCAGGGTCAGGGCGCCCGGTTCGGCCGGCTACCGCAAGACTGCAAGCATCATCCGCGAGCATGGCCTGCACACGGTCTGCGAAGAGGCCGGCTGCCCCAATATCGGCGAGTGCTGGGAGAAAAAGCACGCGACCATGATGATAATGGGCGACACCTGCACCCGCGCCTGCGCCTTCTGCAACGTCAAGACCGGCCTGCCCGGCCCGCTCGACCCGGACGAGCCCTGGAAGGTCGCAGATGCGGTCGGCAAACTCGGCCTCTCGCATGTGGTCATCACCTCGGTGGACCGCGACGACCTGCCCGATGGCGGCGCGGCGCATTTCGCAGCCGTTATCCGCGCAATACGCAACGCCTCGCCGGATACCACCATCGAAGTTCTGACGCCGGACTTTCTGCGCAAGGACGGCGCGCTGGAAAAGGTGATCGAGGCGCGCCCCGACGTGTTCAACCACAATCTGGAAACCGTGCCCTCGCTCTATCTGACCAT
>CAYOUE010000202.1:0-5276 GCA_964407075.1 uncultured Hyphomicrobiaceae bacterium | reverse complement strand
GAGCATTACCTTGCCAAGGTAAGGGTCGTGAGTTCGAATCTCATCGCCCGCTCCATAAATCTTCGATTTTCAATAAAAATTGCCGCACGAATTTAGGGCCGCCCGGGCGGCTTCATGCGTCAGTCGCCAGTTCCGCCCGTCACGGACGCAACATAGGCGGCGACGGCGTCGATTTGTTCCTGGGAGAGGTCTTCGAAGGCCGGCATGACGCCGACGCCCAGAGTCACGGCGGTCCTGACCTGCTCTTCAGAGGGCTTCAAGGCATCGAGCGAAGGGCCGAGTTCACCCTCGGCTCCCGCATCCTGCAGCTTGTGGCAGACGCCGCATTGCGGTTGGGAAATCTGCTGGAAAACCTCTTTGCCGAGAGCCAGTCTGTCATCGCCGGCTTGGGCGGCGGTCAGTGCTGCGCACATTAGACAGAAGGCGGAGGCGAGCAGGCGCAGAGGCATTATTCTCGGACCTCGGACATGAATGGGACAATTGCAATCATGCAGAATTACGGATGGATATTGAAGGAAAGCGTTCCGCGCCGCAAGGACGCGGAACGCAGTCATGTTCAGGCAACTGTAATATCGAGCGCGTGCGCCATCCAGCCATTGTGGAGATAACCCGCGCCGTTCAGCTCGTTCGTTTCGGGCTGGGATTTGCCCTCGCTGTCGGTTGCGCGCGAGGCGATCTTGTACGATCCGGGCGCAAGGTCGGCGGCGAGCACGAACTGCCGCCAGGCGTACCGGCCAAGATCGGGACCGATGAATTCGGCGTTCTGCCAGCTTGCACCGCCGTCGACGGACACTTCGACGCCGCTGACCGCATTGATGCCGCCGAAAGCGACGCCGGTGATGTAGACCTTGCCGGATTTGGCCGCCTCCAGCGGCGATGTGATCCAGGACTTGACCTCCATTGCCCAGACGGATGGGTGATCCGGCGACGCCTTTTCGCCGAACGGATACATGCGGTAACGGGTCTGCTGGATTCTGGCGTCACTTTCCGCTTCGGCAAAGGCGACGGTTTTCACGTATTTCACGCTGTTCACGCCGGTGTATCCGGGCACGATGGTGCGCAGCGGGCCGCCATGAGCGAGCGAGATCGGCTTGCCGTTGACTTCCCACGCCAGGATGATCGAGTCGAGGGCGTCGATCGGCACGGAGCGCTCGACCAAGACATCCTTGGCTTCGACGCCTTCGGGAATGGTCTCGCCGCCGGTGCTGGTCACGAAATTGGCCCCGCCTGCGACGCCTCCGAGCGCCTCGACGACGTTTCTCAGCGGCACGCCGCTCCAGATGACGCAGCCTGCAGCGCCCGTCTGCCACGGGGTGCCGCTCATCTGCTGGTCGCCCGTCAGTTGGGCCTTGTGAAACGCCCGGCCGTTGCCCGAGCATTGCAGGACCATCGCAACGGTCTCGACGCCCATCGTCTTGAGGTCTCCGACCGTCAGGGTGCGGGGATCGTTGACGCCGGTGAATTCGACCTGCCAGGCGTCGCGGTCATCGAGAACCGACGGATCGGGCGGGCTGACATTGTTGCGGATGTAGAGCCGGTCTTCAGACGTCACGACGCTCGATCCGATCTCGCCGCGCTTGGTCTCGATCGTGTTCTCGCTGTGCACGATCATGGACGCCGGGTCTTTCCAGCTTACATAATCCGGAAGCGGCTTGTCCTGGGCGAACGCGCGCCCGATCAGGGCGTCATGCCCTGCGCGCTCGAACGGGATCGTGTAGCCGAGCGCGCCCCCGAGCGCCGTTGCGCCCGCCGCGCGCAGAAACCCGCGGCGGCTCGCCGTGATTTTTCCCTGTGTCGCGCCTGAAATGCGTGTGTCTTTCATTCGCAATCTCCTTCCCTGTTTGCCCTGTCTTCGAAGTCAGGCTTCCGCTGCTGCCGCGACATGAGCGGAGCCTGCGCAAGCAAGACATGAAACTCCACAGAGGCGCTTCGCCGCTGGAAGTTTATACCATGAAAACCAATCATTGTGGCTACAAATTGTGCAAAATGACTATTTTATAGTATTACTATTCTATTAAAATATAAATCCAGATTATTTTCAAGAGAAATCCTAAATCGAAATGCATAAAATGCAAATCGTTTCAAATTTATATTCAGATCTGTAATTATAATTATTGATATTCTGGAGGAATTTGGATTCTAATTATAGTATATGGATGACTATGAAAATAATCTCTCCTAATGTCAGGAGAAGACAACTTGTGCCGTAAAAACTCGCTATCCATCTGCCGCCGGGAGACAACTCACCAACCCGCATTCTCCAGCGCGGTGAGTCTTTCCGGAGCCTCCCTGCTTCCGAGCGCAGCAGCCGCCTTGTACCAGCGTTTGGCCTTCTCCGGATCCGGTTTCAGTCCGGCGATCGGGAACCTGGAAAGGAACGCCGGATCGTAGGTCTGCGCCAGCGTATAGGCGGCATCGACGCTTCCGAGCCGGGCGAGGCGGGCGTAGACGAGACGCGCCGCGGCGATGTCCTTTTGCTCCAGCAACGTTTCCGCAAGCGCCATGAGCCGCCGCTCCTGTCCGGGTGACAACGGTTCGCTCTGGGGATCGGGCGCAGCCTCCGCCGCAGCTTCGCCGGAGTCGCCGGCGGTCTCGTTCCGGATGTTGCCGACAGACGCCGTAGCGTTGGCTGGCGCGTTCGAGATGGAAACCTTGACCGTACGGGTCAGCGGTCCCAGCCCCTTTCCGCGAATCAACTCCACCTTCATGTCGAAAACGCCGGCGAAGCTCTCATCCGCGATCAGATTGAGAGAGTCGGCTTCGCTCAGCGAGACGAACCAGGCGTCGGAGGTCTGAAATCCCGACGTCAGCGACACTTCAGGCGGCAGGCCACGGAACGCAAGGATCAAATAGTCCAGAGTCTCGGCGCCGGTGACCGACAGCTTCAGCGGGATCGGAACGCCGGGCCGGCCTTCCACGTCGTCCGCTTCAAGCGCCGCTTCGGCCTGGGTGAGAACCGGGCCGGAGCTTTGCGCCAGCTTATCCTGCTGCGTACGCATCGGCTCTAGCGTCAACGCGGAGAGCGCGATCCTGGACTCTGTGGCTGCGGCGACGCCAACAGACAGGCCGGAGCAGGCGAGAGCGGCAAGGCAGACGTCGCGAAAGGCCCGGCGCGGCAGAGTTCCTGCAAGCGCAACGGCGGATTGCAAGGCACTGCATTCCCGAAATCGTAGCGCCATCCGCACGCGCCGCAGCGGCTGCATCACTGTGTTCCTGCCTGCGCGGCGTTTCTGAAGGCGAGGAACTGCTGGAACTGCGCATAGAGCTGGCGCCGCTCCTCATTGCTCAGACTGTCGCCGCCCTGCTGCCGATAGCTCGCAAGAAAGCGTTCGAAATCCTCCCGCAATCCGTCATTGCCGGGTTCCTGGCCTGTCAGGACGCTTTCAGGCCGGTTGCGATTCCCGTCCAGCCAGTCCTGGGCGGGCTTGAAGCGCTTCCAGCCGGGAATCTCGGCTTCGAGATTGACTTCGGCCCATTTCGGGTGACGCGACTTGTCGTTGAACTGATCGATCTTGGCGAAAAACTCCTGCACGAACCGCTCCATCTTGCGGTAGCGGAACGACCCTTCCGGCCAGTTATAGACGGCGAGCGCGGTTCTCGTCGCGATGGTCGGGACCGTTGTCCCCTCCGCGACCAGTTCCGGGTAATGCGCATGTGTCAGATCCGCCGGGAGATAACGGGCGTAGAGCTGATCCCGCGTGGCGGAGGGCAGATCGTCTTCCGTCAGTCCGAGCAGATGAACCCCGTCCGCCGCTTTCAGCCTGGCCAGCCCCGATTGCGGAGCGCCGGTCAGGACGATATGCGCGTCGATCTCTCCGGAAGCCAGCTTGTCCAGCGCCTCGTCATTGTCCATGAAGACCTTGACGGTCTCGATCCCGGCCATTTCGAAAATGATGTCGGCCGCGATATGCGTATGGCTGTTTTCGAGGTTGAAGCTGACCTTGCGGCCCTGGAGGTCGGAAAGCGTCCTGAATTCCTTTCGCGCGGCGACGTGAAACTCGGAATTGTAGAGTTTCGCCACGTAATTCACCCGGTCTTCCAGATTCGCGTACAGGACCGGATCCTTTTTCTTCAGATATTCAATATGGTCCTGATCGACCGTCGCCATGTCGACGCCCTTCAGGAACAGTACGTCCTGAAGGTTCTGAATGCCTCCCACGCCCAGGACCGGCAGCACCCGGACGCCGTCGGGTCCGAGGTCGTTGACGACATTTCGGATGTCTTCGGCGAATCTGGCGCAGGTGCATCGCATCCCGGACACGACGATGGATACGGTGATGCTGTTAACCTCTTGTTTCTTCTGTTCATAGGTGCTGAGCGTTTGCGAGTGCGCAGGCACTGCAAGCAGAGTTATGGCAAGTATAAAAGAGACAATGAGCCGGTTCGCAGACTTGAACATTGTCCTGCATCCCCCATCGAACAATTGCTGATACGTTTCTCTATTACAGTACGCTCTGGTTGAAAAGTATTTTTCCAAATGTATGCAATCAATAGAATGCATGTATACTTTTTTTATTGTCATGAATAGTTGGAATGTTTGTATGCTCAATCGTGCCGTCACAATCAGTAAGCCTGCCTGTCTTGACACAGGTCATGGCCCGCGCACATGGGTCGCGCTAGGAGTACAGCGTTTCGCTTGGCTGTGACCGCCGCGCTCCGCATCCTGTTCATGCTGTCTCTGGGGATTTCTTGATGCAGTACATTGAAAACCGGACTTTCGATGAAATCTCCGTCGGCGACGCGGCGGAGATGACCCGCACGCTCGAAGTCCACGACATCAACCTCTTTGCGATCATGTCGGGGGACGTGAATCCCTCCCATGTTGACGCCGAATTCGCCAATGAGGACGTGTTTCACAGGGTCGTCGCGCATGGCATGTGGAGCGGCTCTCTGATCTCGGCGGTGCTCGGTACGCAACTGCCCGGTCCCGGAACGGTCTACGTCAGCCAGTCGCTGAGCTTTCGCAGACCGGTCGGAGTCGGCGACAGGGTGACTGTGAGGGTGAAGGTCCGGGAAAAGAAGCCGGAGACGCGGCGCGTCATTCTCGACTGCGAAGGCGTCAATCAGAATGGCGACATCGTGATTGCGGGCGAGGCGGAGGTGATCGCCCCTCAGGAGAAAATCCGCAGGCCGCGCGCCGAACTTCCCGAAATCCGGCTGCAGCGGGCGGGCGAGACGCACCGGCGTTTCATAGAAATGGCGCTCGCCTTCGATCCGATCCGCACCGCGGTCGTGCATCCGTGCGACGGGAATTCGCTGCGCGGCGCGCTCGATGC
>CAYOUE010000201.1:0-5322 GCA_964407075.1 uncultured Hyphomicrobiaceae bacterium | reverse complement strand
GAGCCGGTGTCGGGGGGCTAACACCGGCTCGCATCGAGCCCGGAAGGGGCAGGATGTGAGGTGCGAGGGTCTCCGGGCCCGAATTCTATCGTATATCCGTTCGGCTCACCGTTCATCGACGCGACGAGCTATTGATCTTGCTGTTCTAAGATAACGCCTGACAAAAAACCTTGTTCCAATCCGGCCTTTGCAGAGCGATGCTTGTATGGCGCCGCCCGGCCTCCGGTCTGCCTGCCTCAGCGCCTCTCTTCCCCGCCCGATGCGGCGACGGTCGGCGGCGAACTGCGAGGGATGAGCGAGACCCACTCGCGCGGATCGACGGCGGACTGGCGCTTGATGAAGGCATATCCTGTTTCGTGCCAGGCCAGCACCCGTGAATGTTTGTTGTCGAGCACCAGGTCGCCCTGGTCCGTGCGGACTGTGAGCACGGCATGGCCCTCGTCCATCTCGTCGCGGACGACGGTTATGAGCAGAGCGCTATGCGGCCATCCCAGCCTTGCGAGTTCGAACTTTTTCAGCAGGACGTAATCCTCGCAGTCGCCCATGCCGCTGACCGGATAGGTCCAGCGCTCGATCTCGCCATATTGCTCCTTGTCGCTCATGGGCTTGATAAGCTCGTTGATGCGGGCATTCACCGCCATGAGCTGTTCGCGCGCCTTGTCCGTGAGCCTGACCTTCATGTTTCCGGCGTCCTTGGCGACGCATTCGTCAGGGTTCCTCATGCAGAACTCTACATGTCCGATCGGAGGCTGCGCGGCGCCATGGATTATCACGCTTGTCCGCTCTTGCCCGCCTCTTTCAAGGGCAGCATTCCAGGGCTGCGCGTTCGCATGGCCGCATGTTGCTGCGATCGTTGCAACAAGCGCTAAGGACATAAATTTCATAGGCATCTCCTCATGCTTGAGAAGACCATCGCAAAATAGTTTTGAGATTGCCATAAAGGCAGAATGATATTTATCTGCATTTTTTACATGTTTTCTTGTGAATTAATATAATGTTTGTGCAGGTTAATGACTTATTGATCGTCCATCGGCAAACTTATCAATATAACCGCGACATTCGATAAAAAATATTCTAATATATATTTTGTTTTTAGCACTTCATCGGCCGTTGCGGCGAAAGACTGCTCAACCTGCGCAATCCGTCGGTGCGCCGCTCTACCCAGGATTGTTTTGCTCAAAATTATCTAAAATGCAATCATTGATTGCACCATTAAGTATTGTACACGCGGTTTTCCACGTTCTCCCCACAACAGACCATTCTCCGCCAGATTCAGCAAATGCGTCCTTGCCGTGAGCCTTCCGCTCAAGCATCATGGAAGGTCATCCGATGTGGCGATTGGCCGCAAGAGCGCAACGCCCTGGAAGACGCGGAGGAAAAGATGAATGTCGCAAGGATCCTGAAGGACAAGGGACGCGATGTCGTAACGGCCAGGGGAGATCTATCGCTGAACGAAATCGTCAGCCTGCTGGCCGAGAAGAAAATCGGCGCAGTCGTCATCACCGACGACGGCGCTGGCGTGGAAGGCATCATTACCGAACGGGACATCGTCAGCGTCATAGCGAAATGCGGCGCCGGCGCGCTGAGCCAGCCCGTCAAGCTTCACATGACCCGTAACGTGCTGAGCTGCAAACCCGGCGACACGGTGTCGTGGCTTATGGAAATGATGACCCAGGAGCGCTTCCGGCATATGCCGGTTCTCGAAAACAACCGTCTTGCCGGCATCATCTCCATTGGCGACGTCGTGAAACAACGTCTCGCCATCGCCGAAATGGAGACGGCGTCGATGCGCGACTACATCGCCACCGGCTAGACCGCCGCGGCATCAGGCGCAATGCCCGGATAGCCTTCGGAGCGGCCAAAGGTCAACGACGCCCGCCTGCTGCGGCAGGCGGGAATGTCGGTTTCAGCAGCTCGCTCCGTATGCTTGATTTGCATCAAAGCGAAGAATCCTGATTGATCTTATTAAAGGATCATCGCAAACAGGAATAGTGCGCATCCCTCGCGCAGGCATCGCGAAAGAATTTTCCGCCGGCATTATTCATCCAGGGGGTACGTACGCGCCGGTATCCCGTCTATTTTTTAATTCACAATCTTATATATTTTTTTGCAGCCACGCGCATCGCGAAGCGTGCGGTTCATCTTCGATACATGCAGGCAGGCGAAAATCCTGTCTGTTTGGTCCGGGCGTTCGGCCGCCGGCGCGGCGGAACGGTTCGGCAAAGCACGCCCGGCCCGTAGAAGGTGACACATTGGCAAAATGCATCATGAATGAAACGACCTCTCATATCCTCATCGTAGACGACCATCGCGAGATCCGCGATCTTCTCGCCCGCTTCCTGCGCAAGCACGGTATGCGCGCCTCGATCGCATCTGATGTGCCCGAAGCCCGCAAGATCATGAAAACGAGCGCGATCGACCTCATCGTGCTGGATATCATGATGCCCGGAGAGGACGGTTTGAGCTATGCGCGCTCTGTCAGGGAGACCACCGATGTCCCTATCATCCTGCTCACGGCCCTCGCCGAGGAAACGGACAGGATCGTGGGCCTGGAAATGGGCGCGGACGACTACGTGACGAAACCGTTCAACCCGCGCGAACTCGCGGCGCGCATCAAGGCCGTGCTCTGGCGCACGCATCGCATTCCGCCCTCGCGTGAGCCCGGCCCCGACAGGAACGTCAGTTTCGGGCGATGGATTTTCCACGCCGGACGCCGGGAAATCACATCACGCGAAGACGATATGGTCACGCCCCTGTCGCACAGCGAATGCCTGCTCCTTGCCGCATTTCTCGAACGTCCCAATGTCGTGCTGAATCGCGATCAGCTCCTGGACCTGACCAAGGGGCGCATGGCGAACCTGTTCGACCGCAGCATAGACAACCAGGTCAGCCGCCTTCGCAGGAAAATCGAGGACGACCCGAAGAAGCCGCAACTCATACAGACGGTCTGGGGCGGCGGCTACAAATTCACGGGCAATGTCGAAAGCCTATGAGACGCTTCGCGCCGCGCACGGTTTCGAGCCAGCTTATCGCCGTTGCAATGCTGGCCTTGGCCGTGTCGCAGATCGCCATGCTTGCGATAACCGCGCATGAACGCCAGTACGCCGCACGGGAATGGTGGAGCGGCTTCGTACTCTCCCGTATCGCTTCGGTGATAGAACTGCTCGATCTCGCCCCCGACACGATGCATCAGCATGTCATCAACGCCTCCGACATCGAGGATCTGACTTTCGCGATCACGTCCGCCGCGCCTGAAGGCCGTCAGGAGATCCCCGATAGCGCTGTCTACAAGCAGGAACTGCTCCTGATGATTCCCCGCGAGCCGGAAGGGATCGCTGTCCATGTCCATGAGATGACATGGGGCGAAATGATAAGACGCTGGGCCGCCGAATGGAGGGACGCGCCTGACGCGACCGCCAGCCCCTGGCTCGAAGTCGGTATTTCTCTCAATAACGGCAAATGGCTCCTCGTCGAGGCCAATCCGCGCCTGAATCCGCCATCGGCCGCGGTGCTGCTTGTGCCGGTCATAACCATGCTGGTTGTTTTCGGCTCCGCACTCGTCATAGTGGTGAAACGCATCAACCGTCCGGTACAGAACCTGGCCGAGGCGGCCGAGGCGTTCGGGCGGGGCGACGCGGGCCAGCCCATTCCCGTCAGCGGGCCAACCGAGATCAGCGATGCGATCGAAGCCTTCAACGCCATGCGCGAAAGACTCTCCCGTTTCGTGCTCGATCGGACGAAGATGCTGGCCGCAGTCGGTCACGATCTGCGCACGCCGATCACCACGATGCGTCTGCGCGCCGAATTCATCGAGGATGACGAAACGCGGGAGAGAATCCTGGCGTCACTCGATGAGATCCAGCAGATCGCCGAGGCCGCACTCGCTTTTGCGCGCGAAGAAGCCATCTCGGAACCGGTGAAGCCGGTCGACCTGAATGCGCTTGTGCAGACCGTATGCGCCGATCAGGCCGACATGCGCCGCGAAGTGACCTATTGCGATGCGGGCCGTATGCCTTACCGCTGCCGCCCGAACAGCCTGAAGCGCGCCGTGCGAAATATCGTCGAGAACGCCGTGATCCACGGAAGGCGCGCGCGCGTCTCGCTGAACGGGCCAGGCGGGGAGGCGTGGATCACGGTGGACGACGACGGTCCGGGCATTCCGCCCGACAAGATCCAGCAGGTGTTCATGCCGTTCATGAGAATTGACGCCGCACGCGGCCAGGAGACCGGAGGCATCGGTCTGGGCCTCGCCATCGCGCGCTCGATCGTGCGCGGACATGGCGGCGATATCGAGATGGAGAACCGTCCCGAAGGCGGCCTTCGCGCGAGGATCCGCCTGCCTGTGCGCCACTGAACGCAGCGCACCGGTTCGCCGTCAGAAATCCGAAGCGATGCCGCCCTTTTCCCAGTCGCCATAACGCGTCGGCTCCGGCCCGCGCGGACCGTCTTTCTCTTGCGGACGGGTCTGCCTTGCGGCTCCGGCCTTGGCGCGCCGCTCCGCTGCTTCGGCAAGTGCGCGCTCGGCTGGCGTCGAACCTTCTCCGCCGCGCTCATCCGCGTCGGACTTATTGTCAGACCTAACCGCGTTCATGTTTTGCACTCCGCATGATCCCGCATTATATCTGCGCTTCAGGAGGGAGCGTCAATCGTTCCCCTTGAGCCGGATGCGCACAGCCGCCGGCCGGCGGCAGCGGCGAGATCCTTTTGAGGTCCAGCGATGAATTACTTCCGCACCACACTGCTTCTTGCGGTCCTGACCGCGCTGTTCATGGCGTTCGGCTTCTTCATCGGAGGCGAGAGCGGCGTTCTGATCGCCTTTCTCGTCGCTGCGGCGATGAACTTCTTCGCCTACTGGAATTCCGACAAGATCGTCCTTCGTATGCACAATGCGAAGGAGGTCGACGAACGCTCCGCGCCGGAATTGTTCGACATCGTGCGCCAGCTCGCCGCCAATGCAGAGCTGCCCATGCCGAAGGTCTATCTGATCTACACCGAGCAGCCGAACGCCTTCGCGACGGGGCGAAATCCGCAGAACGCCGCCGTCGCCGCGACGACCGGACTGCTGGAAGCGCTGACCCGCGAGGAAATCGCGGGCGTGATGGCCCACGAACTTGCCCACATCAAGAACCGGGACACTCTGACCATGACAATCGCGGCGACGATCGGCGGGGCAATCTCCATGCTCGCCAATTTCGCCATGTTCTTCGGCGCGGGCCGGAACAACAACAATGGAATCATCGGCCTGATCGGCGTCATCCTGATGGTCATTCTCGCCCCGCTCCAGGAAAAGCTGATCCGATTGACGTTGAGGAAGTTGGCGCC
>CAYOUE010000200.1:0-5341 GCA_964407075.1 uncultured Hyphomicrobiaceae bacterium | reverse complement strand
CCGAGGAGATGAAGGGCCACGGCATCGCCTTCGGCAAGCCGAAGATCGACCTCGACGCGCTGCGGGGCTGGAAGGACGGCGTGGTGAAGAAGCTCACCGGCGGCCTGACCGGGCTGGCCAGGGGGCGCAAGGTGACGGTGGTCGAAGGCTCGGGCGTCTTCGCCGGCCCGAACCTGATCCGCGTCACCGGCAAGGACGGCGTGAAGAGCGTCAGCTTCGACGCCTGCGTCATCGCCGCCGGGTCCGAGCCCGTCAAACTGCCCTTCATCCCGCATGACGACCCCCGCGTGGTGGACAGCACCGGCGCGCTGGAGTTGCGCGACATCCCCAAGCGGATGCTGGTGATCGGCGGCGGCATCATCGGGCTGGAGATGGCCTGCGTCTACGACGCGCTCGGCTCGAAGATCACCGTCGTCGAACTGATGGAGCAGCTCATGCCCGGCGCGGACAGGGACATCGTCAAGCCGCTGCACGACCGGATCAGGAAGCGCTACGAGGCGATCCATCTGAAGACCAAGGTCACGGCGGTCGAGGCGAAGGAGAAGGGCCTGAAGGTCACGATGGAAGGGCCGGACGGCGCTTTCGAGGACACGTTCGACAAGGTGCTGGTCGCTGTCGGGCGCAGGCCGAACGGCAGGCAGATCGGCGCCGATGCGGCAGGCGTCACGGTGGACGAACGCGGCTTCATCCCCGCCGACAGCCAGATGCGCACCAGCCAGCCGCATATCTACGCCATCGGCGACATTATCGGCCAGCCCATGCTTGCCCACAAGGCTGTGCATGAAGGCAAGGTCGCCGCCGAGGTCGCAGCCGGGCACAAGCGTGTGTTCGACGCCCGCGTGATCCCCTCCGTCGCCTATACCGACCCGGAAGTCGCCTGGGCTGGCGTGACCGAGAACGAGGCGAAGGAGAAGGGCCTCAATTACGGCAAGGGCGTTTTCCCCTGGGCCGCCTCGGGCCGTTCGCTGGCGCTCGGACGCTCGGAAGGCGTGACCAAGATCCTGTTCGACGAGGATGACGACCGCATCATCGGCGCAGGGATTGCCGGCCCGAATGCGGGCGATCTGATCGCGGAGGTCGCCCTCGCAATCGAGATGGGCGCGGACGCCACCGACATCGGCCGGACGATACACCCGCACCCGACGCTGTCTGAAACGATCAACTTCGCCTCCGAGATGTTCGAGGGCACCATCACGGATCTCATTCCGCCGAAAAGGAAGAAGAAGCCGGCGAGCGAGGCGGCCTGAAGCAGTTCGGCCTTTACGGAAACGCCTTGTGCATACTCATTCGCAATCCTAGTGATGACGGGGATCCAGGCAACAGGAGTTCCGGATCTCCGCCTGTGCAGGAATGACACTGTGTTTCCAGCCGAGGCGATCCCGCTCTGGCAGGCCTTGCCAGCGGATTTCTCGCGTGATCGGTTTGCCTGTTGTGCGAACAATTGCGTTTTTGACGGAAGCGCTTCACATGCCGCCTGATTCTGTCCGACAACAATGCTAGCCGCCTTCAACGCTGCCGCGCCGATCGCACTCATCATCGTTGTGGGCTACTTGCTTAGACGCTACAGGATCGCCGGGCCGGAGATCTGGTCGGCGGTCGAGCATATCTGCTTCTACATCCTGTTCCCGTTCCTGATCGTGCGCACGCTCGCCCGCGCCGATCTGGCCGATCTGCCGCTCGCCGATTTCGCGCTGGTCGTCTCCGGATCGGTGCTCGGCATGATCGCGCTGCTGCTGGCCGCCCGGCCGGTGATGATGCGCCGGGGCGTTTCCGGCCCCACCTTCACCAGCATCTTTCAGGGCGCGACCCGCTGGCATGGCTTCATGGCGCTCATCATCGTCGGCTCGCTTTACGGCGAGGACGGCATCGCGCTGGTCGCGCTTGCGATCACCCTGCTGGTGCCGATCGTGAACATCGCCACGATCGCGGTGCTCTCGGTCTGGGGTGACGGCGGACAGGGGATTTCGCCGCGCGACATCGCGATGAGGATCGTGAAAAATCCGCTGGTCTGGTCGTGTCCGATCGGCATCGCGCTGAACGTCACCGGCGTTCCCGACTTCGCCTTCAACGCAATCCGGATCATCGGCGATGGCGGCCTCGGGCTGGCCATGCTTGCCGTCGGCGCGGGGCTGCAGCTCGGCGCGGTGATGAGCACGAAATGGGTGCTGCTGCTCGGCGTGCTGATCCGCCTGGCGGGTATGCCCGCGCTGACGATCCTGCTGTGCTGGCTCGTCGGCCTGGAAGGGCTGCCGCGCACCGTCGCGATCCTCACCGGCGCGGTCCCCACGGCGGCGACGGCCTATGTCATGGCGCGCAAGATGGGCGGGGACGCGGAGCTGATGGCCAACATCATGACGTTTCAGGTGATCGTCTCCGGGTTCACCCTTCCGCTTTTCATCTATATCGCGCAAAGTCTGTGAGAGATTTCACCGAGGGGAGGCCAGCCATGCAACCCGATGAAGACTCCGAAAGCCGCGACCATCCCGGCGTCATCGCGCCGCCGCCGCTGATCTTCGGAGGCGGGCTGGCGGTCACGCTCCTGCTCGACTGGCTTGCAGGCGACCCGAGCTTCGGCCTCGGCTACGACTGGCGGATGATGATCGCGCTGATCCTCATCATCGCCGGTTTCGCGCTCATCGCCGTAGCGGCCATCGATTTCCGCAAGGCGGGCACGCATCTGGAGCCGTGGAAGCCGGCGATCGCGCTCGTGACCACAGGCGTCTACGCCTGGACCCGCAACCCGATCTATCTCGGCATGTCGCTCGGCTATGCCGGGCTGAGCCTCCTCGCCGACAGCGTTGCGAGCCTCGCCGCTCTGCCTCTGGTGATGGCGGTGATCCATTACGGCGTGATCCGGCGCGAGGAGCATTATCTGGAGGTGAAATTCGGACAGGCGTACCGCGACTACAAGGGCAAGGTGCGGCGGTGGGTTTAGGATGCAACAGTGTAGATATTTGTGAGAACTGAGAGGGTAATTATAGTTGACTACGTCTATGGTTGATCTTGAATTTACATTTATTCATTTTGGAGTAATGCGTTATGGTTCCTTTGCCGATTGATAATGAACTCGATCATACGGATTGCGCTCGTCATTTTATCGAGAAACACGTCCTCAGACACCTCTGCGCCCCATTTCCGAAACATTGCGATTTTCTGACGCTCGACCTTACTAAACAGCGCCGCAACGGATATTGTTTTCCGGACTTCGCTGCATTCTCCGTTACGAGATCGGCGAACATGAAGCCGCAGCGAAAACTATACGGCTTCGAATTGAAGGTTCCGGCGGGCATCTCAGTGAATGCAGTAGAGCAGGCCTACAGGCAGAGAGCTTTGCTTGACGCTGTCTATCTGATTTTGCTTCTCCCAAACGGTTACCCCGCCGAAAGCCACCTCGAGCAGCTTCTGCAAGCGGCGCAATTCAGCGGCGTAGGCGTTATCCGGGTCAGAAACTGGCTCGAAGGCGGCCAGCACGAGATTCTCCACAAATCACCTATTTCAAAACCGCTCGATCCTGATGGACATGAAATCGTCAAGGGATACTTGCGCAATCCCGAGCGCACAATGCTAAACCGCTGGATGGCTGCGTGATGGCGGCGATCGTCGCCGTTGCCAACATGAAAGGCGGAGTCGGCAAAACAACGCTCTGTGTGTCACTGGCGGAGGGGCTGTGTTATCTGGGCAAACACGTCCTGCTCATAGATCTCGATCCTCAAGCCAATTGCAGCCAGATCATATGGGGAAAACGTGGCGGCGATCCATGGCGCGATGACGATAATGTCCATCTGTTTCTTCACAAGCTTCTCGAAGACGCAAATGCAGATTGCTTTCCGTACATTAAGCGGCATCTCATACAAAATCGTGGAAGGGAAGGGGCAGTAAGTTTGTTCTGCGGCTCCCCAAGGTTATTCTCATTCGAGCGCAGGAAGCTTTCCGAATACAAAAACGGAATCAAACAGCTTGAAGTGCTTTACGGCAAAGCGGTCAACAAGATCTATGATCGCGAAAGCGATAATTTTGATTTCATCATTTTTGACTGCCCACCAGGAATTTCACTTATTGCGGAAGCGGCGCTGAAAACGTCGGATCTGATCATCATGCCGACTGCGCCGAACTTTCTGAGCACGATGGGGATACAGGCCTTTTCAGGCTTTCTCGTTCGAAACACCAGCGCGATGAGATATGTCTTCATCAATCAGGTCAGCGCGGCAGCACGCAGGATGGCGAAATTTCGTTCGGAAATCCGCGCCGAGGCCGATAAAGAGAACCCGCAATACCTTGTTTTCCGCAATCACTATCCGCAGCGGGTCGCCTTGCAGCGCGCGATGGACCGCTATGACGGCTCCACTTTCGACAAGCGCTATGGCAATGCCTCTATTCTCGTGAAAAATGTTGCTGAAGAGCTGATCGGTATCATCAATGGAAAAACAAGCTGAAGCGCTGCGCCTTGCAGCAACTCTTGCAGAATTTGACCCTGTGTTTTTGGCTGCGCTAGAGAAGAACGTAGAAAGCTGGATTGCGAAAAACGCCAAAGGGCCTGCTTCATTGGTTTGGATGAAGCCTTTTTGTCAAAAGGGACATCTCAATGAATTGCGCGCGCTTCTCGCCATGTTGCCTGCAGCGAAATTAGACGCCTTAGCAGGCAAGCTCGACAAGCATCATCCGACGTTAGCCAGCCAGAATGCGGAGTTGAAGATCGACCATATAATCGGCCTTGCCACAGGTCAGATCGAAGCGTCGCCAAAACCACGCGCCCCGTCCAGATCGAGTTCCGTCAAAAGCGGAAACGGCAAATCAACGCCAAAAATGAAGCTTGAGGACATAGTCAAGCTTGAAGACGCCGAAATTCAACAGAGAGAGTTGGAGCGTCTGAGCGACGCGGCGCTAAAAAAGCAGGTGCGGGACATCGGCATGGATATACCGTCCGGCTTGAACAAAGCACAGCGCATAGCCTATATCAGGGACGAATTGGCGGCGGGCTGGCCGAAACCGCGCAGCATTCTGGACACGTCGCGCTATTAGAGACGACTTCCATACCGCGCCGGAATCCCCCATATTCAGCCCATGCAACGCAAGTCCAAAAACGCGCTCGCCGAGGCTCCGGCCGGCACCTACCAGATCAGCCCATCCGGCGCGATCACGAGCACGATGCAGCTTCCGACCATGGCAAGCCATCCGATCGTGTCGGGGGCCATGCCGATGTTCACGCCGCATCGCCCCGAGCGCCCGGAGAAATCCGAAGGCGGCATCCGCTTCGACCTCGTCTCCGAATACGAACCGAAGGGCGACCAGCCGACCGCCATCGCCGAACTGGTGGCCGGCGTCAACGAGCATGAGCGCGACC
>CAYOUE010000199.1:0-5359 GCA_964407075.1 uncultured Hyphomicrobiaceae bacterium | reverse complement strand
CGGGCGTGCTGGCGGGCATCATCGCCATCGCCTTCCGCTCGATCGGCTTCATCGGCAAGCTGCTCTATGAAGCGATCGAGGAGATCGACGAATCCCAAGTCGAGGCGATCCGGGCGACCGGCGCAAGCAGCGCACAGGTGATGGCCTACGGCATCGTCCCGCAGGTGCTCCCGGCCTTCGCCACGATCTGCGTGTTCCGCTGGGACATCAACATCCGCGAATCCACCGTGCTTGGACTTGTCGGCGCCGGCGGCCTCGGCCTGGCGCTGGAGTCCTCGCTCAATACGCTCGCCTGGCCGCAGGTCACGGTGATCCTGCTGATGATTCTCGTCACAGTGGTCGTCAGCGAATGGGTTACGGCGAAGGTGCGCCGCGCAATCATCTAGAGCAGGAGCAGCTTACGCAACGCCTGCCGCATTCTCGTTCGCAATCGCCGTAAAACGGGGACCCTTGCAACAGAAGTCCCGTATCCCTGTCTGCCTATCCAGTCTCGCGAGGTTGGTTCAAGGGAATTCGGTCCAAGCCGAGGCATCTCGCACATCAAGGAACGCGTCGTAACATGCAACCTGAACCGCGCACGATCAGCGGCTAGGGCCTTGCGGATCGTTCCGGCCCTTGCGCCGACTCTCCGAAACGCTCGCCTGAGCAAGGCTTTCTTTCTTCCAGCCAATCGCAGATTTCGCAGAGAGCCAGATCCAGGGCTTCGACAAGGCGGCAGGCGGGAAAGCGCCTCTTCAGCTGAAATATGAACAGGTCGAGATCCCTGACAAGGCTGTCGCGGGCTTCGCGGGAGATCGGCAAGGGGGGCTTCAAGGCGGCTGCGTCTTCGCCCGGGCTTGCATATATGATCGATTTGTCAGGCCGCCAGAACCGATGATTTTCCAACGATAGCAGAAAAGCCCGCATTTGCTTGAGTTTCACAAGAGCGTGCCTGGCGGTGGCGCGGTCGAGCTTTCGGCCATGAGCGACCTGAAGCGCCCTGATCGTGTAGGCGGCGGAGTGAAACACGCGGACAGGATCGCTCTGTTGAGAAGCCTGTCCCTCGGGCATCGAAAAAATCAGCATGACGCATCACTGAACTGGCGTCGGATATATCCGGAAGCGCTGGGGAACCCGGCTCGGGGACCGTGCGCGTCTCGCTCCGACGCATCGCTGCAATGCACAGATTCTAGGCGGCAATCGCGTTATGCGGTATCCGGAACACTCGCGACCGTACATATACGTAACGCGTACGGATCATTGCGCCTTCAGGGCGGCGGAAGGGCTGCACATTCCTGTGATGCACCGCCGCGCGCCCTCACCCATGGCCAGTCGAATGGCGGGACACGGCAAGCGCGAAGAGCGCCGCCAGCGCAGCGACGCCAAGACCGGTGGAGACAAGCAGTGCGGATGCGCCGTAGCGCTCCAGCAGCAAAGCGAACAGGAACGGCGCAAGCGCCTGTCCGAAACGCGCAGGAGCCATCAATATGCCCTGCCTGAATCCGTATCCTCCCGGACCGTATATCGCCAGTGGCAGCGTCCCCTTCGCAATGGTCAGGATGCCGTTCCCGGCTCCGTGAAGCACAGTGAAAAGCATTGCTGCCGGCGCGCCGAAAACCAGTAGAGCGATTGCGCCGAGTGGATGCGCAGCCGCAGCGGCCCGCGCGGAAATAACCGGGTGAAGCCGGCGGATCAGTCCGAATTCGGCAATACGCCCTGCAACCTGGGCAGGGCCGATAAGAGCCGCGGCTGCAATCGCTGCGGCGGGCGTCGCTCCCGCAGCCTGAAGCAGTCCCGGCATGTGCGCCGCCATCGCAGTACTGATGAACCATGTAACCGCGAAGATGAAGGCGAGCAGCAACATGGTGCGCTCCCTCATTGCCGTGGCTGCGTCCGCCGCCATTCCTCGATCCTCACGGACTGGTCCAGCAAGCGCGAAGGATCCTGAAGGCACGCGCCAGAAATTGAGAGGCAGGCCGATCAGGATATGGGCGGCTGCCCAGAAAAAACAGGCCGCCCGCCAGCCCGCCTCGGCTTCGAGATAGGCAGAGACCGGCCAGCAGACCGTGCTCGCGAAGCCGGCAAGCAGGGTAATCCCCGTTATGGCGCCTCGCGCTTTCGTCCCGTAGATCGCCGCCAGCGTGGAGAAAGCGGCCTCGTACAGCCCCATGGCCATGCCTGCGCCGATAATCAGCCAGGCCGCAAACAGCGTCGCCGCGCCATTCGCTGCGCCAAGTAAGACAAGCCCAAGGGCGAATATGAGGCTGGACGCAGCCAGCACGCCCCGTCCGCCGAAAATATCGATGCGGCGGCCAGCAAAAGGGCCAAGGACTGCGGAAACGACGAGAGCTGCGGAGAAGGCTCCGAACACGAGGGACACAGACAGATCGAGGTCCCGCGCCATCGGCGCAGCGAGGATCGCAGGCAGATAATAGGTCGATCCCCAGGCGAGCGTCTGCGCGCTGCCGAGTGCAATGACGAGCCGCGTTGTGTTTGTCTGATTGCTCATGAATTGCCGTGGCAGTGGCATAAGCGAACGCCTCGGCCGGCACAACCGATAAAAACGGCTGGCTTCCATGCGGATCATGCCGGGCTGGGAGCCGGCTCCGCACCCTTCATGTAAAGGCTGCGCTCAGGCGAGCGCCGTGAAACCGTCCTCCGACCAGAATTCGCTGCCTGGCCAGTGATGGCCGAAGAAAAGCCCAGCGGGGTCATGGCGCTGCTTGACCGCGAGCAGCCGGGCATAGTTCGGCCCCCAGGCCGCGTTCTGCCAGTCCTGCTCGAAATAGCTCATTTCCGAGCAATAGGCTCCGCCATCCGGAGCGACGCGGCGCAAGGCTTCGATGGCGGCGCGCGCCGCGGCCGCGTCCTTGCGCGCGGCGGCCAGATCTGGCTCGTGTCCCGCAAGACCGGGAAAGATGTTTTCCTGCCCGCCAGCGACGATAGCGAGCGCAAAGGCGTCCGCTGCCGCGGGATTGATCGCCGTCTCCAGCGCTTCGCGCCTCGCGTTTTCCGGCGCGCCGGCAAGTCCCTTGTTGAAATGCAGAGTCACGGCAGCGTGTCGCGAGGCTTCGAACAGAGCATCTGCGAGCGCGTCCCGGCGTTCGGCGGCAAGCAGCGATTCAGGGAGCCAGGCCGACTCGTATGCGGTGAGAAAAATTCCGACCTCCGTGGCATTGCCCGACCACCAGAAGCTCCCGGGCGCTGCGCCGGGACGGTCGTCGGCGATGATCGAGTCCGGATAGTTCCGGCGCCGGTAGTCGAAATCCCACCAGTGACGGGCAGGCATGACGGCGATGCGCGGCTCCGCAACATCTTCCAGTTCCGCGGCGTGTTCGTCGAGCCATGACCGGAACGGGGCCCAGAGCGCTCGCGCCTGCGCCTCGTCCAGCCCCTGAAAGGTCATGGCGATGGACAGGCTGTTGTCGGGCGCAAAGCTCGCCTGTTCTCCCCAATGCGGCGACATGAGCGCCTCCGCGCTGAACGCGGCGAACCGTGCGATCAGCCTGCGGAACGCATCCGCGCTGCGCGCCTTTACGGTCTGGCCATAGAAGCCGAAGGTTTCCGGCAGTTCATGGGTGCGCAGGGTCATGCGCGTCACCACGACGTAAGATGCGCCGCCGCCCCTGAGCGCGTAGAAGAGATCGGCGTTCAAGCATGAGTTTGCGATCCGGACGGCGCCGTCGGCGGTGACGATCTCGGCTTCGAGCAGCCCGGCGGCCGCAAGGCCCCATCGTTTCGAGAAACTGCCGAACCCGCCGGTCTGGACATGCCCTGCGACGCCAACCGTCGTGCAGCCCCCGCCCTGGACGTACCGCCCGTTTCTTGTCGTCACGAAATCGTAAAGACGCCCCCATTTCGCGCCCGCTCCCACCGTAACGGCGGGCCGCGGCCTGACCGAGCCTTCGCAGCCGCGCGGAACGAAGGCGTCATGCAGCGTCATGCCGTCCATGTGCCTGGTCCAGATCATGAGCGAGTCCGGCGCGCTCGACTGTCCCAGATAGCTGTGCGCGCCGCCCTTGACGACGAGGCGGAGATTCTTCTCCCGCGCGAAATTGACCGCGGCTGCCACGTCCCTTGCGTTTCTCGCAGCGACCGCGTAAACGCCCGGCGCTGACGTCCAGCCATCGGCCCAGCCGACGGTCTGGCTCGCGCCGGGCTGTTCCTGGATGAAAAAGGGGTTGCGCAGGTTCTTCAACGCCTTGCCACAGGCCGCGCCCGACGCATCCCGGCAGGCGTCCAAAGGCGAGGCGATCTTCATCAGCCGCCCGCCTACGGCCTTGCCGAGCTTTTCCCATTCCGCCGCGGATGGCCAGCCCGGGTCGGACGGCCTGATCCGGTTTGCAAGGCGCGGTTCCAGGGACGCATCATACGCATATGCAGGCCCCAAAACGCCGCCCGCGGCGTAAGAGGCGCTGCCGATCAGCGTTTTCAGGAAAGAGCGTCGGAGCATGACGAAGGGCCCTTCGGATTGCGCATCGGGACCCTTAAGTTCTAACGGCTCGGCTTTTCGCCTCCCTTAATCGCGGCAATCAAATTAGGCTCGATTCCAATGGAAACAACATGGACGGCTGAATGGCGCAGATTCGAATTCATTTGACTTTGTAAGCACTAATGTTATTACATCTTGTCATTGTCAAAAGGCGCAACGTCATGACAGCGGTTAAAGAATGCATCACAAAGCTGACCCGTGTGGGAAATTCCACCGGACTGACCATATCGCGGGATGTGCTTCAGACCGCCGGCCTCGCGCGCGGCGATGACGTTACTGTCACAGTGGAGAATGATCGTGTCGTCATCGCCAAAGCCGACACCGAACGCGCTGCAGCGTTAGCAGCAGGGCGGCGGATCATGCGTCGCTACGACAGGACGCTCCGTGCGCTGGCAAAGTGAAAATTCCTACAGCCGATGTCATCATCGAACTTCATGGCGAAACAATAGAGACTCATGGCGGGCTGCCCGGCATCAGGAATTCAGGCAACCTTGAAGCCTCGCTTGCCCGCGCCGAACACCTCCTTGCATATTCCGATCCGGCGCCCGACGCGGTTGCATTGGCTTGCGCGATCTGCGTAAGCATCAACCGCAATCACGCGTTCAACGATGGGAACAAGCGCATCGCTTTCATCACGCTCGCGTTGACGCTTGAATTAAATGGCTATTACCTCGATGCGCGTGAGAGCGAGGCGGTCGAGATGATGGTGTCGCAGGCCGCAGGCGAATTGCCCGAGGCGGAGTTTGAGGCTTGGGTCAGGGCGAATATGGTTGCGGTCATATGAAAGAGCATGACGGGAAATTACGGCACAGGTTTGCGGCGCCGGGCGGAAAGCTGGAGCGGGCGATCGGGATCGAACCGACGACATTCAGCTTGGGAAGCTGACGT
>CAYOUE010000198.1:0-5454 GCA_964407075.1 uncultured Hyphomicrobiaceae bacterium | reverse complement strand
TCGCCTTCCGCTCGCGCGTCACCGGCGTCTACCTCTCGATCATAACGCAGGCGATGACCTACGCACTGTTGCTCGCCTTCTTCCGCAACGAGATGGGGTTCGGAGGCAATAACGGCCTGACGGACTTCAAGGACATTCTCGGTTTCGACATTCAGGCGCAGGGCACCAGGGCGGCGCTGTTTTCCATGACCGCTCTGTCGCTGGCGCTGGCTTATGTCATCTGCCGCCTGCTGGTCACGTCGACTTATGGCAAGGTGCTGGTCGCCATCCGCGACGCGGAGAGCCGGACACGTTTTCTCGGCTACCGCGTGGAGCATTACAAGCTGGTCGCCTTCGTCGTTTCGGCCTGCATGGCGGGCGTGGCGGGCGCGCTTTACGTGCCGCAGGTCGGGATCATCAACCCTTCGGAATTCGCCCCGGCCAATTCCATCGAGGCGGTCGTCTGGGTCGCGGTCGGCGGGCGTGGCACGCTGACCGGCGCGGCGCTCGGCGCAGTGATCGTGAATTTCGGCAAGACCACCTTCACCACCGGCGCGCTCGCACCCTACTGGCTGTTCGTGCTGGGCGGGCTGTTCATATTCGTGACCCTGCTTCTGCCAAAAGGAGTTGTGGGAACCGCCTCGGATTTTCTCCGCAGAAGAAGGAAAGCAACTCAGGAACGGACCGCGCCGGGCACGGTTCCGGAAGCAGCGGAGTAGAACGATGACGTCTCCCGCAATCACTGGAAGTGTGCTTTACCTCGACGCCATCTCGGTGGCCTTTGATGGCTTCAAGGCGCTGAACAGGCTTTCGCTCGTCGTCAAGCATGGCGAAATGCGCGCGGTCATCGGGCCGAACGGCGCGGGCAAGACCACGATGATGGACGTCATCACCGGCAAGACGCGGCCCGACAGCGGAACGGCGATCTTCGACGGCCGCCACGACGTAACCCAGCTTGACGAGGCCGCCATCGCCAATCTTGGCATCGGCCGCAAATTTCAGAAGCCGACCGTATTCGAAAGCCATACGGTCGCGGACAACATCCGGCTTGCGCTCGACGGGCCGCGCTCCCCGCTTTCCGCTCTGTTCGGCGGGCGCAACCGGATTGACGAAGACCGCATCGATGCCGTGCTGAGCCGCGTCCGGCTGATGCAACTGCGCGAGAAGCTTGCGGGCGATCTGAGCCACGGCCAGAAACAATGGCTGGAGATCGCGATGCTGCTTGCGCAGGATCCCAAGCTGCTTCTGGTCGACGAGCCGGTCGCGGGCATGACGGACGCGGAGACCGAGGAAACGGCGCGGCTGCTGCGCGACATCGCCACCACACATTCGGTCGTCGTCGTCGAGCATGACATGACGTTCGTGCGGGCGCTGGACGTAAAGGTGACATGCCTGCACGAAGGTTCGGTGCTGGCGGAAGGCTCCATCGACACGGTGTCGGCGGACCAGCGCGTGATCGAAGTTTATCTGGGACGGTGAAAGGGAACCATGCTGTCCGTCGATAAAATCGACCTTCATTACGGCGCGGCACAGGCCTTGCGCAGCGTTTCGCTGACGGCGGAGCCGGGCAAGGTCACATGCGTTCTCGGGCGCAACGGCGTCGGCAAGACCACGCTGCTGCGCGCCATTTCCGGCCAGCACGCGATCAGCGCAGGCTCGATCAAATGGAACGGCGAAGAGATTTCGAAGCTCCCGCAATATGAGCGGGCGCGGCGCGGCGTCTCTATCGTGCCGCAGGGCAGGGAGATCTTTCCGCTGCTCACGGTGCGCGAAAACCTCGAAACCGGCCTCGCGGTCACCGGCCGAAAAGACAGGTTCATTCCCGATGAAGTGTTCGAACTGTTCCCGGTGCTGAAGGACATGCTCGGGCGGCGCGGCGGCGATCTCTCCGGCGGACAGCAGCAGCAACTCGCCATCGGCCGGGCGATGGTCATGCGCCCCAGCCTGCTTGTGCTCGACGAACCCACGGAGGGCATACAGCCTTCGATCATCAAGGATATCGGGCGCGCGATTGGCTATCTGCGCGACAAGGGCAACATGGCGATCGTGCTGGTAGAGCAGTATTTCGACTTCGCCCGTGACCTGGCGGACCGTTTCGCCGTGCTGGACCGGGGGCAGGTTGTTATGGCGGGCGGCCGCAGCGATATGGACGGAGCTCATGTACGCAGCTATCTTTCCGTCTGACATGCCTCAGACCATACCGCCGGCGCTCGCCGGTATCCGCGTGAGCGGTGGAGTGGACATCGGCTTTGCCTGTTCGGGCGGGAAGACCCGAATCGAAAGGCTGCGCGAATGGGACGGCTACCGCGTGCGGTTCCCGAATGTCAGGGGGACGCCGGAGGCGGTCATCGTGAATACCGGCGGAGGCGTCGCCGGGGGCGACGAAGCGCGGTTCTCGGTCAGCCTCGCGGAAGAGGCGCAGGCGGCAGTTACAACTCCGTCCGCCGAGAAAGTCTACGGCGCGCTGGGTGGTTCGGAGGCGCATATCGAAACCATCATCGCCCTTGCCGAAAATGCGAAGCTGTCATGGCTGCCGCAGGAAACGATCCTGTTCGACCGGGCAAGGCTGAAACGCCTGCTGACCGCAGACATCGCCGCAAGCGCGACGCTCCTGATATCCGAAACCGTCATTTTCGGCCGCGCGGCGATGGGCGAGACTGTAAGCGAGGGCAGTTTCACCGAAAGATGGCGCATCCGGCGGGACGGACGCCTGATCTTTGCCGAGAACGCCACCCTCGCCGGCGACATCGCAGGAACGCTGGCGCTGCCCGCCGTTGCAGGAGGCGCGCACGCCGTTTCCCTTTCGCTGCTGGCCGCCCCGGACGCTGAAGAGCGTCTTTCGGCCGTAAGGCAGGCGCTCGAATATGCAGAGTGCGCCGCTGCAGCCAGCGCATGGAACGGCGTGCTCGCAATACGGGCGCTGGGAGAGAGCGGCGCGCCGGTGCGCCGGATGCTGGAAGCCGTGCTGCCCATTCTGTCCGGAAACAATATGCCCCGGAACTGGCAGACATGATACTTTCCGTAAAGCGCATAACGACTTGAGGGACCGCCAATGAATTTGACCCCACGGGAAAAGGACAAGCTGCTTGTCGCGACCGCCGCCATGGTCGCCCGGCGCAGGATGGAGCGCGGCGTGAAGCTCAACCATCCCGAGGCGATCGCGCTGATTACCGATTTCGTCGTAGAAGGCGCTCGGGACGGCCGATCCGTCGCAGATCTGATGGAGGCAGGCGCGCATGTCGTCACCCGGGATCAGGTCATGGAGGGCGTCGCTGAAATGATCCACGACGTTCAGGTCGAAGCCACCTTCCCGGACGGCACGAAACTCGTCACCGTCCACAATCCGATCCGCTAATTCTCAGGAGCACAAATCTGATGATACGGCGACTGATTATATCGGCTTTCATACTTGCCTGGACCGCCATGCCTGCCATGGCGCATCTCGATCCCGCCGAACACGGCTCATTCGCCGCCGGGTTCACTCACCCGCTCTTTGGCCTCGATCATGTGCTGGCGATGGTGACTGTCGGGTTGTGGGCCGCCCTGCTCGGCGGACGCGCCGTGTGGATCGTCCCCGTCGCCTTCGTCATCGCCATGGCGGTCGGCTTTGCATTTGCCATCGCCGGACTGCCCGTGCCCTTGGTCGAGCCGGTCATATTGGCTTCGGTCGTCGCGTTCGGGCTGCTTGTTGCGATCGCGGCCCCGATCCCTATCGGCCTGAGCGCAACCATCGTAGGGCTGTTCGCATTTTTCCACGGTCACGCCCATGGCTCGGAACTCGGAATGGCGACAGCGATATCATATGGCGCAGGCTTCGTCGTAGCGACGGCGATTCTGCACGCTTGCGGGATTGCACTAGGCTTGTCGGTTCGGTCAATGTTTGTGCGTCAAGGTAGTGACGCTATCATACGGGCGGCAGGGGCGGCGGTCGCTCTCAGCGGCCTTGCGCTGGCGTTCGCAGGATAGGAGGCGCTCATGGTCCCCGGCGAATATGTCGTCAAGGACGGCGAGATCGAGTTGAACGCGGGCCGGGCGACCGTGACCGTCGAAGTCGCCAATACCGGCGACCGCCCGATCCAGGTCGGCAGCCACTATCATTTCTACGAGACCAATCCGGCGCTGTCCTTCGACCGCGAGGCCACGAAAGGCTACCGGCTGGACATCGCGGCCGGAACGGCTGTTCGTTTCGAGCCGGGCCAGACGCGGACGGTGATGCTTGTGGAAATCGCAGGCGACAGGACGATCTACGGTTTCCGTCAGGCTGTCATGGGCAAGCTCTGAACCGTCTTTAATAGCAAGAAGAAATTGCGAGAGGAGATGCTGAGCATAACGAAATATACCGGCGGATGCCAGTGCGGCGCGGTGAAGTATGAAGTCGAGACGGAGATCGGACAGGTCATTGCCTGCAACTGCTCGCGCTGCCGCCGCCTCGGATCGTTGCTGGCCTTCACGCCGAAATCCGCGTTCACGCTCACGGCGGGCGAAGGCGCGACGACCGAATATCTGTTCAACAAGCATGTGATCCATCACCTGTTCTGCTCGACCTGCGGGATTCAATCCTATTCGCATGGCACGGGGCCGGATGGATCGGAGATGGTGGCGATCAATGTCCGCTGCCTCGATGGGGTGGACCCGGAATCTTTCCCCGTCATGAAATATGACGGCGCGAACATGTAGCTGGCGGAAAGGCGATGACACGGGGACGAAACAATGTCTGAGAGGCTGTTTCCCGCGCGGCGCGTCCTGTGGATGCCGCTCGATTTCGACTGGCAGGCGCCGACGTCATCGGCTTCGCATTGCTGCGAGGAGATGATCGCCGCGCTGGAGTTCACCTGCGACCAGCATTCCGACCCGTTCGACTGCCCGGACACGGCGCTTGTCTATCACGAGCCGTTTGAGGAATACGGCATTCCGGTCCGCGATGGCGGGCAGTCCTATCTTGTGATCTCGAATTGCCCGTTCTGCGGGGCGAAGCTGCCGGGAAGCGGGCGCGAGGGCTGGTTCGACGCGATCGAAGCGGCAGGCCATGTAGACACGCCGTTCAGCGAACTGCCGGAAAAGTTTCAGACCGCCGCGTGGCGGAGACATTAGGACTGTGCCGGATATGCGCAAAAAGCTCATTGCTCGAACTTGTCGTGTCGCCGGCCTTGCGCATAGACGCGAGAATATTGCAAATTTCCGTCGTCCCGGACGCAGCGCAGCGAAGATCCGGGATCGACTCTGCTCACTATCCCAAGCCGTTTGTTCGCTTCGAGCAATGGACCCCGGACAGCGCCTGCGGCGCTTCCGGGGTGACAGGAATTCATTGCATCGGGATGCCTGCGCGGAAGCGGGAATTCGGGGTGCGTGACTTTGGAAATGAATTGAGGACCGATCATGCCAGCAAAAATATCCCGCGCGACTTACGCCGACATGTTCGGGCCGACGACCGGCGACAAGGTGCGGCTCGCCGACACCGAGCTGTTCATCGAGGTC
>CAYOUE010000197.1:0-5481 GCA_964407075.1 uncultured Hyphomicrobiaceae bacterium | reverse complement strand
CCCGGCCAGCACCTCGGCGTGCACGGCCTTGACGAGCGAGCTTTTGCCCATGCCGCGCGCGCCCCAGAGCAGCGCGTTGTTGGCGGGAAGCCCGCGGGCGAAGCGCTTCGTGTTCTCCAGCAGCGTGTCGCGCATGGACGACACCGATTTCAACAGGCCGAGCGGAACGCGGTTCACACGGGGCACGGGCTGGAAATGCTGTGCCTGCGCCTGCCAGATGAAGGCGTCGGCAGCGGCGAAATCCGGCGCGGCAGGCGGCGGCGGGGCGATGCGCTCCAGCGCCGCAGCGATGCGCTCCAGCGCCGCAGCGATGCGCTCCAGCGTTTCGGCGTTCTCGGGGGCTGACGCGGCCGGGGGGGCGGAGGCTGTCAAGTCGCGGGCTGGCATGATCTTGTCCGGTGGCTTGCTGTTCCTGGTTGCGTGGAACGACATGAGCAAGGCGCGGCGATTTCGTCAAGCGCCGGCGCAATTTGCGCAATTGGGGCTAGCCGTGCGTCATGTCTTTCGCTATTCAGGTGCCGTAAGCCCTTCAGACTTGGCCATTGCATGATTGTGCGGGGCCATTATATTCGCCAAAACTTCAAAAGTTGCGTTGGGCGGTTGCTTTTAAGGGGGGCGCCGCCGCCAAGGAGCACATTCGAGCGATGTTCATCACCGAAGCCTACGCGCAGGGAGCGCCCGCGGCAGGCGGCGGCAGCTTTCTGATCCAGTTGCTGCCATTCATCATGATCCTTCTGATCATGTACTTCCTCATCATCCGTCCGCAGCAGAAACGGCTCAAGGATCATCGCGAAATGATCGCCTCGATCCGGCGCAACGATACTGTTGTCACGGCGGGCGGCATGATCGGCAAGGTCTACAAGCTCGTCGGCGACGACGAACTGCTCGTCGAACTGGCCGAAGGCGTGCGTGTCCGTGTCGTGCGCAGCACCGTGGCCGAAGTCAGGACCCGAGGCGACATCCGCGAGGCCGAGGCGCGCAAGCGCTCGCGCCGGGACGATGACGATGACGAGGATGAGGACGCTGCCGAGAGCGACGCTCCGAAAGAAAAATCCGGCACCTGAAGCGCGGCTCCCGTGAGCCGCCCTGTCCGTTAAGAGAAGAACGCCGAAAGGCTGACGTTGATGCTCTATTTCGCCCGCTGGAAAATCATACTGATTGCCTCCATTTCGGCACTTGCGATGCTTTTCGCGCTGCCCAACATGTTCTCGGCGGCGCAATTGCAGAGCCTGCCGGGCTGGATGCAGATGCGTATGCCGCTCGGACTGGACCTGCAGGGCGGCTCGCATCTGCTGTTGCAGATGAATACCAACGAGCTGAGCGACGACTGGCTGGAGAGCATCGCCGACGACGTGCGCCAGACGCTGCGTACCGAGCGCATCGGTTACGCCGGGCTTCGGCAGGCGGGCGGCGAGGTGCGCGTCACGATCCGTAATGCCGAAGACTACGACAACGCCTTCCAGAAGCTTAGCGATCTGGCGCAGCCCGTATCCAACGTATTGCTGGGGACTTCCGACAATGACATCGAGGTCGAGCGCGCGCAGGGCAACGTCGTCGTTCTCAGGCCAAGCCAGGTCGCTCTGAACGAGCGGATCACCGCGGCCATCGGCTCGGCGATCGAGACCATCAGACGCCGCGTCGACGCGCTCGGCACCACGGAGCCGACGATTCAGCGTCAGGGCGAGGATCGCATCGTCCTCCAGGTGCCCGGCTTCCGCGAGCCGCAACGGCTGAAGGAACTCGTCGGGCAGACTGCGAAACTGACCTTCCATCTGGTCGATCACTCCATGTCGGTCTCCGACGCGCAAAGCACGCGCCCGCCGCCCGGTTCGTCGATATACGAGCCGCTAGACCCGTCCGATCCTCCCGAACTCCTGCGCAACCGCGTGCTTCTGAGCGGCGAGGATCTAGTCGACGCGCAGGCCGGCTTCGATCAGCAGACCAACGAAGTCATCGTCTCGTTCCGGTTCAACTCGTCCGGCGCGCAGCGCTTCGCCAGGATTTCGAGCGAGAACGTCAACAGGCGCTTCGCCATCGTTCTGGACGACAAGGTCATCACCGCACCGGTCATCAACGAGCCGATCCTTGGCGGCTCCGGCCAGATCTCGGGCAACTTCACCGTCGAGGCGGCCAATAACCTCGCCATTCTCCTGCGCTCGGGCGCGCTTCCGGCCTCGCTGCAGGTCATCGAGGAGCGTTCCGTAGGGGCGAGCCTCGGCGAAGACTCGATCGAGGCGGGGCAACTGGCCGGCATAGTCGCGTTCATTGCGGTGGTCGTGTTCATGATCGCCAGCTACGGCCTGTTCGGCATCTTCGCCGTCGCCGCGCTCGTCGTGAACGTGGCGATCATCATCGCCGCGCTCTCGCTGCTTCAGGCGACGCTGACCCTGCCGGGCATCGCCGGCATCGCACTGACCATGGGCGTCGCCGTCGACTCCAACGTGCTCATCTTCGAGCGGATACGCGAGGAGATACGGTCCGGTAAAAGTGTCATAATCGGTATTGAGGCCGGTTTCTCGCGCGCCTACTCCACGATCATCGACGCCAACCTGACCGGGCTGCTGGCCGGCATCATCCTGTTCTGGCTCGGCGTCGGGCCGGTGCGCGGCTTCGCGGTGACGATGTGCATCGGGATCCTCGCCTCGATGTTCACCGCGATCACGCTGACGCGCCTGCTGATCGTCGAGTGGCTCCGCATCACGCGGCCGCAAACCGTGCCAATCTGAGGACAGCGCTCATGGCCTTTCCATTCAAACCGGTCGAGTTCATCCCGCGCGACACGAAGATCCCCTTCTCCGCATTCTTCCGCGTCTGTCTCGCCGTATCCGCGGCGCTGTTCATCGGGACCGCCATTCTGCTTTCAACGGTGGGGCTGAATTTCGGCATCGACTTCAAGGGCGGAACCGTCATCGCGGTCCGCTCGACCGACGGCCCGGTCGACATCTCGCAGATGCGGAACGACATCGGCGGCCTGGGATTGGGCGACGTCCAGATCCAGGAGTTCGGACAGCCAAGCGACGTGATGATCCGCGTCCCGCTCCAGCCCGGCGGCGAGCAGGCGCAGCAGGAAGCGCTGAGCGCCATACAGAACATCCTTGGAGACGATTACGACAAGCTCTTTGAAGACGTCGTCGGGGCGACCGTCTCCGGCGAACTCATCGAACAGGCGCTCATCGCGCTCACGCTCGCCTGTCTGGGCATCTTCGTCTATGTGTGGCTGCGCTTCGAGTGGCAATTCGCGCTGGGAGCGATCGTCGCCCTCGTGCATGACGTTTTCCTCACAATCGGCGTGTTCTCGCTGTTCCAGCTCGATTTCAACCTCGCGGTCGTCGCCGCGCTGCTGACCATTCTGGGCTATTCGATCAACGATACGGTCGTGATCTTCGACCGCGTCCGCGAGAATCTGAGGAAATACAAGACCAAACCGCTTGCGGAACTCGTCGATCTGTCCCTGAACGAGACGCTTTCGCGCACGGTCATGACGACGGGCACGACGTTCCTCGCCCTGCTCGCTCTCTATCTGTTAGGCGGCGAAGTGATACGAAACTTCACCTTCGGCATCCTGTTCGGCATCCTGATCGGGACCTATTCCACGATCTACATCGCCTCGCCGGTGCTGGTCTGGCTTGGAGTCAAGCGCGACTGGAGCAAGGTCAAATCTCCGGCCGCAGGCGCCAGGAACCGGACGGCCGAGCTGTAAGCCGCCGGCAATGAGCCTGCCCGCGCCATTGCTTGCCGGACGCGCGCCGATCTCGGGCTACGGGCGCGGCGGCTTCCGCATCGGCGGCGCGGCGCATTCGGGTTCGCTCCTCATCCTGCCCGACGCCGTCTATCCCTGGCCCGTCGCCGACCCGCAGGATCTGGCGGCGGAGGATCTGCGCGCCGCACTCGAATTCCAGCCTTCGCCCGGCTTCCTCATCCTCGGCACAGGGCTACGCCAGCTCTTCCCCGACACCGCCCTGCGCGCAGCTTTCGCGGAAGCCGGCGTCGGCCTCGAAGCGATGGACACTGGTGCGGCCTGCCGGACCTACAACGTCCTGCTTGCGGAAGAGCGGATCTTCGCGGCCGCTCTCATCGCGGTCTCCTGATGGAGGCCGGCGCGGCCTATATCCGCGATCTCGTCAGAGAGGCCGACCGCGACCGCTACTGGTCCGCACTGCTCGCCCCTGAACCCGCGCAGCAGGACCTGCTCGCTCTCCATGCCTTCGCGCTTGAACTCGCGCGGATCCCGGATCAGGTCAGCGAGCCGCATCTCGGTGAAGTCCGCCTGCAATGGTGGCGCGAGGCCCTGCAGGAAGCCCATGCAGGCGGACCGGCGGATCAGCCCGTGCTGGCGGCCCTGTCGGCGGCCTGCAGGCGCCACGGCCTCCCGGAGGCTCCGCTGCAGGCGATGATCGATGCGCGCGGCCTGGATGTTCACGCTGAGCGCCTTGCGGACGGCGACGCGCTTGGCGGCTATCTCTCCGCCCTCAACCGCTCGATCTTCGAACTCGGCGCCAGAATCCTCGGCATGGAGACGGCTCCGGCCTGGACCGCGGCAGCCGTGCGCGCCTATGGGCTGACGCGGCTGGCGGGGGCGCTTCCCGCCGATCTGCCGCGTGGGCGTCTTTTCCTGCCGGAGACGCTGCTTTCCGCGCATGGCCTTCATCCCGACGCCGTTCTGAGCGGGACGGACAACCCCGATATCCGCGCCGTCCTGCGTCATCTGCTGGGCGAGGTGGAGGAGAATCTGGGCGAAGCGCGGCGGGGCTTTTCGCAATTGCCAAGGCAGTTCCGTCCGGCGTTTCTGCCGCTCGCCCCGGTGGGCGCGCTTGCCCGGAAGCTGGCGGCCCCTTCCCGCAACCCGCTTGTCGAACTCGTTCAGCTCAATCCCATCACGCGATTTTCGCTGATCTGGCGCGCCTATGTCACGGGGCGGATCTGAAACGGGCGGCAGAATCCCGCTAGGCTGTCTTGCGAAGTGGAACGCCGCTCTCCAGCCAGCCGCCCAGCGCCGCAAGCGCGCGGCGCGACATGGCGCGCTTGCGGGCGGCAGCCTTTTCCTTGCCCTTCAGGCGTCTGCCGTCCGCGCCCTTCTGCGCTTCGACCGGCGGGAACAGGCCGTAATTCACGTTCATCGGCTGGAAGCTGCGTGACCCGCCTTTTCCTTCGTCTGCAAGATGCCCGCCGGTGATGTGCGCCACAAGAGCGCCCAGCGCGGTTTCGGGCGGCGGCGGCGCGATACCGCCACCCAGCCTTTCTGAGGCCGCAAGGCGCCCGGCGATCAGCCCGATCGCGGCGGATTCGACATAGCCCTCGACGCCTGTCACCTGCCCGGCAAAGCGCAGCCTCGGCATCGCCCTGAGGCGCAGACGGCCGTCCAGCAGTTTCGGGCTGTTGAGGAAGGTGTTGCGGTGAATGCCGCCGAGCCGGGCGAATTCGGCGCGTTCAAGGCCGGGGATCATGCGGAAGATCCGCGCCTGCTCGCCATATTTCAGCTTG
>CAYOUE010000196.1:0-5481 GCA_964407075.1 uncultured Hyphomicrobiaceae bacterium | reverse complement strand
GGCGCGTGCCCTATATCTGGTTCGGAACGCTTCTGCAGTTCGGCGGCCTCGCCATCATGCCGTTCGCGCTGCTGGTGCTCGGGCCGGGCGCACACGGTCCCGCCTGGGCCGGCGCGCTCGGCGCGGCGCTCGCCTTCCTGCTCGCGGGCGCGGGAATGCACATGACCCAGACGGTCGGGCTTGCGCTCGCAACCGACCTTGCGCCGGAAGAGACGCGCCCCCGCGTTGTGGCTCTGATGTACGTCATGCTGCTGGCAGGCATGGTCGGCGGCTCACTGGTTCTTGGCGCCCTGCTTGGCGACTACAGTCCGAAACGGCTGATACAGGTCATTCAGGGCGTAGCCCTGTTCACTTTCGTGGTCAACGTCATCGCCCTGTGGAAACAGGAGGCGCGCGATCCATCGCGCACGGCCTTCAACCGGGAGCGGCCTGTCTTCGGCGACGCCTGGAGGGAATTTGTGCGAGGCGGACGCGCAAGCCGCCTGCTGGTCGCCGTCGGCCTCGGCACGGCCGCGTTCAGTATGCAGGACATCTTGCTGGAGCCTTACGGCGGCGAAATCCTCAATCTCAGCGTCGGCGCGACGACGATGCTTACGGCGCTACTTGCAGGCGGCAGCCTCGCAGGATTCGCCTTCGCCGCCCGGCGGCTGTCGCAAGGCGGCGACGCCTGCAGGCTCTCCGGCCTCGGCGCTCTCATCGGCATCGCAGGCTTTGCCGCGATCATCCTTGCCGGTCCTCTGAACCTGCCGCTGCTGTTCCGGTTCGGAACCCTGCTCATCGGCTTCGGCGGGGGTCTGTTCGGCGTCGGCACGCTGACCGCCGCGATGAGCCTTGCGCGCGACGGAGGAAGCGGTCTCGCTCTCGGCGCCTGGGGCGCGGTGCAGGCGACCGCGGCGGGCACGGCGATCGCGCTCGGCGGCATTGTGCGCGACATTGTTG
This sequence comes from uncultured Hyphomicrobiaceae bacterium, assembly GCA_964407075.1. GTDB lineage: Bacteria > Pseudomonadota > Alphaproteobacteria > Rhizobiales > Rhodomicrobiaceae > JAHQVI01. Next base: position 4,542 of record CAYOUE010000196.1, on the reverse strand, counting down.
GCGCGCTCGCCGAAAACGGCGCGCTTGGTGTCGCGCTCCAGTCTCCAACTACGGGCTACAGCGTGGTCTATCACATCGAAATCCTGCTGCTGTTCGCAACGCTGGTTGTGATCGGTCCGCTGGCGGGCGCGCATGGCGCACCGGAGGAAACGTCAAATCAAGGGAAATTCGGCCTGGCGGACATGCCGGGCTAGATGAAGGCGGAGGTTGAAAATGATAATTGGCAACATCGATATCGCACTTGTGTCGCTATATGTATTCTGGCTTTTCTTTGCAGGGCTTCTGATCTACCTCCAGCGAGAAAGCCGCCGCGAAGGCTACCCGCTGGTTTCCGAAGTCGACGGCAAGCCGCTGGAGCATGAATACTGGCTGCCGGACCCGAAAGAATTCCGCCTCGCCGACGGCACGGTCGTCACCGTTCCCGATCCGGAAAAGGACCGTCATCAGGACAGCCTCAGCATGGAGCCCGCCATGCCTGGGACCGGCGTACCATTCCGCCCGGTCGGCGATCCCATGCTCGCCGGCGTCGGCCCCGGAGCCTATACGCCGCGGGCCAGACGCCCCGATCTGACCTTCGAAGGCGCGCCGCGGATCGTACCCATGCGGTCGGCTCCGGATTTCTCCATCGAGGCAAACGATCCCGACCCGCGCGGAATGCCGGTCATCGCCGCCGACTGGGAGGAAGCGGGCAAGGTCGTCGATGTCTGGGTCGACCGAGCCGACATGCTCGCGCGCTATTTCGAGGTCGAGCTTCCGGCGTCGGCTGGAGCCTACGCGACGCCCCCGGCCGAAGGCGAGGACGCCGCGCCGCTGCGCGCGCACCGGGTCCTGCTCCCCGTCAACTTCACGCAGGTTGACGGCAGGCTCGGAAAGATCTCGGTCATCGCCATCCTGTCCTCGCAATTCGCCAACGTCCCTGTGACAGCCAGCCCGGACCTGGTCACGATGGATGAGGAGGAGCGCATCTGCGCCTATTACGGCGGCGGCTATCTCTACGCCACGCCGCAGCGGCAGGAGACGCTTCTATGAGTCATGACGATTTCGCCTTCGAGCCCATCCGTGGACTCCCGGAAAAACTGCCGCCCGGCGAAGCCCTGCTCTGGCAGGGCGCGCCGGACTGGCGCAGGCTTGCGCGCTCGGTGTTCCATATCGGCATCGTGGCGGCCTATTTCGCGGCCATGATCGTCTGGCAAGTCGTAACCGGCATTTATGACGGCGCGGCCTTCGCGGACATTGCAGCCGGCGCATTCTGGCTTGCCGGACTTGGCGCGCTGTGCCTCGGCATCCTGATCGTGCTGGCGCGCGCGATGGCGCGCACGACCGTCTACAGCCTCACGAACGAACGGCTGGTGATGCGCATCGGCGTGGCCCTGCCGGTTACGCTGAACATCCCGTTCAGCAAGATCGACGCCGCGTCCTGCCGCGTGAACTCCGATGGAAGCGGAGACATTTCCGTAACGCTCATGAAGGGCGAACGCATCAGCTATGCGGTGCTTTGGCCGCACGCCCGGCCCTTGCACATCAATCATCCCCAGCCTACGCTGCGGTCTGTCAGAGACGCATCCGAAGTCGCCGGGATCCTGTCGCGCGCGCTCGCTCTTTCGGCCTCGGATCCGGAGAAACGGCAGCAGACCGCGCCGGCGGCCAATGTCCAGCCCTTGCGTCCGGCTGCGGTATCCGAGCCGGCTTCCGGCAAGGTGCAGGTGGCAAGGATTGCATAGGGAGGCAAACATGAGCGTGGAGGCGGGACAACCGCATGAGACCGTTCCCAGGCTGATCCTGCTGGCGGCCGGGGGCATGATAGCGCTTACGCTCGCCCTGGTCGGTTACAACCAGTATGGCGGCGCCGGAAGCGATCAGCCTGTGCGCGCCGCAGCCGTCGAGACTCGGGAGTTGCATTTTGAGGAGCGCGCGGACGGCAAGCTGGCTGTTTACGCGGGAAGAGACGGTCCGCTGCTCGATCTGGCCGGACCGCAGGAGAAGGGCTTCCTCCGCGTCGCGTTCTCTGCACTCAAGCACGGCAGGCGCGTACGCGGCATAACGGAACCTGCGTCCTTCACGCTCGTGAGCGACGCAGATGGCGGGCTGACGCTCGAAGACCCGCTTACGGGTCAATCCATCGACCTGCGCGCCTTCGGCCCTGTCAACACACGCGCTTTCGTAACTCTCCTGCCATCCCGGAGCGCCATGAAATGATCGGAAGGTTTTTCAGCCGCGAACGCTTTGACGTTCCCTGCACGATCGAGATCGAGAACACCTTCGAAAGCCTTCACGCGCATGTGGAACTGGACGGCGGCGTGAAGATCGAGCCCGGCGACGAAGTCCTCGTTCATGGCGATCCGGTCGTCGTGCCCTATGGCGAGAAGATGACGCTGCGGCGCAACGCAACGGTCACCCGCGCCAGCGTCATCGAGCGGACCTGGACGAAAATGACCGGCGACCTTGAATTCATGGAGCTGTGTGAGTTCAGCTTTTCCTCGGGGAAGAAACTATGACCATCGACTCGATGTCCCTGTCCAAGGACACCACCGCAATCGCCCAGCAGGATACGCTGCTGACGCCGCGTTTCTACACCACGGACTTCGACGAACTCGACCGCATGGACGTCAGTGGCGTGCGCGCCGAATGGGACGAGCTCATCGAGGAAATGGCGTCCGACCCCAACAAAGGTCATTTCAAGCGCGACGAGAACTGGGACAGCATCGATCTGAACGACCTGCCGGAAGATCTGCGCAAGGAATTCATCGACTTCCTGGTTTCATCGCTGACCGCCGAGTTTTCCGGCTGCGTGCTCTATGCGGAGATGAAAAAACGCGGCACAAATCCCGATATCGTCGAGCTGTTCAAATATATGAGCCGCGATGAAGCCCGCCACGCCGGCTTCATCAACGACGCGCTGAAGGAATTCAGTATCGGCGTCGATCTCGGTTATCTCACGAAAACCAAGAAATACACCTTCTTCCGGCCGAAATTCATCTTCTACGCCACCTATCTGTCGGAAAAGATCGGCTATGCGCGCTACATCACGATCTTCCGGCACCTGCAGGCCCATCCGGACCGGCGCTTTCACCCGATCTTCAAATGGTTCGAGAAGTGGTGCAACGACGAGTTCCGCCACGGGGAGGCGTTCGCGCTGCTGATGCGCGCCAATCCCAAAGTCGTCAGTGGTCTGAACAAATATTGGGTGCGCTTCTTCCTGCTGGCGGTATTCGCGACGATGTATGTGCGCGACCACGCCCGTCCGGCCTTTCATAAGGCTCTCGATATCGATACGGCGGATTACGGCTTCCGGGTGTTCCGGATCACATCGGAAATCTCCAAGCAGGTTTTCCCCCTGACGCTCGATCTCGACAATCCGGCTTTCAAGTCCGGTCTGGAGCGTCTCTGCCGCATCAATACAGGCATGAACGCGGCCAGGGAACGCGGCGGGATCCTGGGGCGCATCCGTTTCGCAGGCTATGCGGCGATGGCTGCGGCGACATTTGCAAGGCTCTATCTCCTTCCGGTCAAAGACAACGCTCTTCCGGAAAAGAGCCGCCTCGTGCCGGCTTGGTGACGGGCGCAAATCAATGGCAGAGTTCGTCCTACCAACGCTTTACGCCCTCTTCCTCTGGTGGTTCCTGACCGGAGCCATCCTCTACCTGGACGGGCTGCCGCGGCACACCTTCAAATGGACGCTGGGCGGTGCGGCGCTTCTGTTGGCCGCAGCTTTCATGGGACTTGACCGGACGGCCGGCGATACGAGCCTTTTTGGCGCTTACGCCGCCTTCACATGCGGCGTGCTGATATGGGGCTGGCAGCAGATCAGCTTCTACACCGGCGCGATCACCGGCCCGCGCACCGTGATGTGCAAGCCCGGCTGCTCCGGCTGGCGACATTTCGGCCACGCGCTGCAGGCCAATCTCTATCATGAACTCTCGATCGTGCTCTGCGTCGGCCTGACGCTCTGGATCACCTGGGGCGCGCCGAACCAGCTCGGCCTCTGGACACTGCTCGTGCTGTGGTGGATGCATGAAAGCGCGCGGATCAACGTCTTTCTCGGCGTGCGCAATCTGAACGAGGCTTTCCTGCCCGAGCACATGGCGTTCCTCAAGAGCTTCCTTCGCAAGAAGCCCATGAATCTGTTTTTTCCGTTTTCAGTCACGGTTTCGACCGTTCTGACGGTCTGGATGTGGCAATACGCAGCCGCGGCGGCTTCGACGGCGGAGGCCGCGGGCTACAGCCTGCTTGCCGCCATGATGACGCTGGCCGTCATCGAACACTGGTTTCTGGTCCTGCCGATCCCCGCTGAAAGGCTTTGGGATTGGGGGCTCGCCTCGCGCGAGGACGCGGGCGCAGAAAACCTGACCGGCTGCGACCCGCAAGGAGGCGATGACGCCGACGCGCCGCCGGCAGCCGGATCGAACACGACACGACAGAAGAAGCGCCCTGAGCGCATCAGCGCTTCAAGCGCCCGAAGGGAGGCAGCAATGGACTATAACAGAATTCTCGAAGAGCGGATCGCGCAGCTTCACCGCGAGGGGCGTTACCGCGTCTTTGCCG
>CAYOUE010000195.1:0-5571 GCA_964407075.1 uncultured Hyphomicrobiaceae bacterium | reverse complement strand
AAGATGCGGCACATAGCGCTGGAAATACCACTGCGTCTTTTCACGTTCGCTCGGCGCAGGCAGCGCCACCACGCGGCAGACGCGCGGATTGAGCCGCTGGGTGATGCGCTTGATCGCCCCGCCCTTTCCGGCGGCGTCGCGGCCTTCGAAAATCACGGCGAGCTTCAAACCCTCGGCGACGACGTAATCCTGCAGCTTCACGAGCTCCTTCTGTAGATGGAAGAGCTCCTTGAAGTAGAGCGCGCGGTTTGCCGCGTCTTCCACCGGCAGCTCGGAGAAGCCGTCCATCAGGCCCTGGAGACGGTCCTCTGCAAGTTCCTGCTCCAGTTCCTCGTCGAAATTGTCGAGCATTTCCTCATAAACGCGCGACCGGATCGAGTCCGGTGAGGGCTTTTCATCGGTCATGACGTCTCGCTTGCAACTCTTGTCCGTTTCGGGCGCATTGCGATATTCCGCGGAAAGATTGTTACAGGCTGATGACAGCGTTACCTGTCGGGCAGCGGAATGAATTCGCTGTCGTCGCCGGGAGGAAGCTGAAAGCGGCCATGCGCCCAGTCGCCTGCGCGCCAGGCCTCCTTGGCCGCCTCGATCTTCTCGCGCGATGAGGCGACGAAATTCCACCAGATGTAGCGCGGGCCGTTCAGGGTCTCGCCGCCGAGCAGCATCAGCCGCGAAGGCACTATCGCCTTCACCGTCACGCGGTCGCCGGGACGGAAGACCATCATCTGGCCGGCGGCGAAAGACTGCCCGGCGACCTCGATCTCGCCTTCGAGCACGTACAGCCCGCGATCCTCGTGATTGTCCGGCAGCGGCAGGCGCGCGCCCGTATCCAGAACGGCGTCGGCATAGAACATTTCCGAGAAGGTCTTGACCGGCGCCGCTTCACCGTAAGCCGTTCCGAGGATTAGCCTGATTTGCTTGCCCTCCCCTTCGATGAAAGGCAATTCGGCCCTGGCGCGGTGCTCGAAACCTGCGTCGGTCTCCTCCGCCTCGTCGGGAAGCGCGACCCAGGTCTGGATACCGAACAGCTTCGATTTCGGCTTCTTGCGGACCTCCGGAGCAGTGCGCTCGGAATGGGTGATGCCGCGCCCGGCAATCATCCAGTTGACGTCGCCGGGATGGATTTCCTTTTGCGTGCCGAGCGAATCCCGGTGGAGGATCGAGCCGTCATAGAGATAGGTGACGGTTGCCAGCCCGATATGGGGATGCGGGCGCACGTCGATGCCCTGGTCGGTCAGGAATTCGGCGGGGCCCATCTGGTCGAAGAAGATGAAGGGGCCGACCATCTGGCGCGCGATGGACGGCAGGGCGCGGCGCACCTCGAACCCGCCAAGGTCGCGGGCGCGAGGCACGATCAGCGTCTCGATCGCGTCGACTTCGTCGCCCGTCGGGCAATGCGGCTCAAGCGCGGGGTTCCAGCTCATGGACGGCTCCTTGATTCAGGCGGCGCGATGGCCGCGGCTAGATGTTCGGTTCCAGTTTAGATCGGGATTTCTCCCCGATGCATCAAGTTTGCCCGCCCCGCTTTCGGGCGCCGCTTGCGGGGGCCAGATGCGCAAGGGATGCGCCGATTTCATAAAAGGCGGCTTTTGCTTCCCTAAAGGACTCGTAATGACATTCAACAGGCGCGAAGGGCAGGCCGGTCTCGTCGCCGCTGAGAAGCGCGAGCGCCGCCGCCTTGCCGAACACCGTACCGGGGCCGATCCCGCGGCCGGAATAGCCGAAAACGGCCAGCCCGCGCGCGCCGAGCCGCAGGATCTTCGGCAGATGGTCGCCAGTCATGGCGATGCGGCCCGACCAGGCGTGGTGAAGCGGCTGTGCTCCAAGATGCGGAAACAGCGCACGCAATTTCCGCTGCGCCCAGTTCTTGTGGATGGAGGCTGAAGCCCGCTCCAGCGAGCCGACCCCGCCGAGGATCAGACGGCCCGCTCCATCCATGCGGAACCACGACATGACCTTGGCGGTGTCCCAGCAGCCTTCGCCGCCAGGCAGAATAGTGCGCCGCAGATTGTCCCCTAGCGGGGCTGTCGCCATGAGGAAAAGTTGAACGGGCACCGATTGCAGCGCAGGCAGACCGTCTGCCTGCCGATGATAGGCGTTCGTGGCGAGCAGCAGCGCGCCGGCGCGGACGCGGCCGCCCGGCGCCTCTACTGTCCAGCCGCCGGCCTCCCGCCGGATCGAGACCGCGGGGCTGCGCTCGTGGATGACCGCGCCGGCTTCAGCCGCCGCACGGGCAAGGCCGCGGGCATAGGCGAGCGGCTGTATCGTTCCCGCGCGGGCGTCGTGAAGCGCGCCGTAGAATACGGAGGAACCGGTGCGCATGGCCGTTTCCTCCGCCGGAAGCAGCGTCACGGGCGCGCCCTGCTCCCGAAGCTGGCCGCAGCGGTCCCTCAGTTCGGCCAGACCGGAGCGCGAGTGAGCGCAATGCAGCGTGCCGTCGCGGCGCGGCTCGCAAGCGATCCGGTGCTGCTCGATGAGCGAGAAAACCAGATCGGGCGCGGCGGCGAGCGTGGCGTTGAGCCTGTCCCCGGCCTCATCTCCCAAAATCCTGCGGACTTCCCTTGGCGGCGTCCACAGCCCGGCGTTGACCAGCCCGACATTTCGCCCCGATCCGCCATGGCCGATCGTCTCGGCCTCGATCAGGCGCACCGACGCGCCCGTTTCCGCTGCGTGGAGCGCCGCCGAGCAGCCGGTGAAGCCGCCGCCGACGATGACGAGGTCGGCGGACGCATCGCCCGAAAGCGGCGGATGGCCGGCCTTCTCCTCCGCGGTCTCCTCCCAGAGATTTCTCACGCCTGGCGCTGAGCCTCCCATCGGTCAGATATCGAATTTGATCCCCTGCGCCAGCGGCAGCGCGCGGGAGAAGTTCACGGTCGCGGTCTGGCGGCGCATATAGCCCTTCCAGGCGTCTGAGCCGCTTTCGCGCCCGCCGCCGGTGTCCTTTTCGCCGCCGAATGCGCCGCCGATCTCCGCACCGGACGGGCCGATATTGACATTGGCGATGCCGCAATCGGAGCCGGCCGCGGACAGAAAGGCCTCCGTCTCGCGCACATCGTTGGAGAAGATGCAGGAAGACAGCCCCTGCGGCACGCCGTTATGCAGCGCCACGGCCTCCTCGAAGTCGCGGTATTTCATGGCGTAGAGGATCGGTGCGAAGGTCTCCTCGCGCACGATCTCGGTCTGCTCCGGCATTTCGACGATTGCGGGATGTACATAGGCCGCTCCGGGATGGACATCTTCGAGCGCCCTCCCGCCGCCATGCAGGCGTCCGCCATCGCCGCGCGCGCGTTCGAGCGCCTGGCCCATCGCCTCCAGCGCCGGCATGTCGATCAGCGGTCCGACCAGCGTTCCGCTGTCCAGCGGATTGCCGATCGGCAGGCCCTCATAGACCTTGACGAGCTTCGGAATGAGCGTGTCGTACACATCCTCATGGACGATCAGGCGGCGCAGCGTCGTGCAGCGCTGGCCGGCCGTGCCGACCGCCGAGAACACGATCGCCCGCAGCGCCAGATCGAGATCCGCGCTCGGGGCGACGATCATGCCGTTATTGCCGCCAAGCTCCAGAATGCAGCGCCCCAACCGGCGCGAAACCACCTGCGACACTGCACGTCCCATCGGCACGGAGCCGGTCGCGGAAAGCACCGCCACGTCGCGACTCGCCGCCAGCATTTCGCCGATGTCGCGCCCGCCTATGACGGCCTGAATGAGGCCATCCGGGGCGTCACTTCCAAATCTGGCGAGCGTGCGTTCGCAGATCTTCTGCACCGCGAGTGCGGTAAGAGGCGTCTTCTCCGACGGCTTCCAGATCACCGGGTCGCCGCAGACGAGCGCAAGCGCGGCGTTCCAGCTCCAGGGCGCGACGGGGAAATTGAAGGCGGTGACGATCCCGCACACGCCGAGCGGATGCCAGGTCTCGCGCATCGAATGGCCGGGGCGCTCCGAGGCGATGGTCAGCCCGTAAAGCTGACGGCTGAGGCCGACGGCGAAATCGCAGATGTCGATCATCTCCTGCACTTCGCCCAGCCCCTCCTGCAGGATCTTGCCGGACTCCAGCGTGACGAGCGCACCGAGATCTGCCTTGGCGGCGCGCAGCTCCTCGCCAAGCAGCCGCACAAGCTCGCCCCGGCGCGGCGCGGGCACGGCGCGCCAGGCGCGGAAGGCTTTCACGGCCCGCGCTATCGCCGCCTCCGTTTCGGCGGGATCGTGCGCGCGGATGGAGGCGATGCGCGTTCCATCGATAGGCGTGGTCACGGAAAACGGGCCGGATTCGAGTTCGCCCGGCCTAAAGCCGCAGGAATTGAGGATTGTGTCGGCGGGCATGGAAATGTCTCCTCGCAAATGGCGATAGATCATATGCGTCTTGCAGCCAGCCTAGATCACGCCGGGACGTTCCGGCAACCGAAGGATGCGCCGGACGCTCAGGCCGGGCCGGTCAGCGCGTCGAGGATGGCATCGGCGCTGCGGGCGTTCAGCGCGAGCGCGGTGTCGTAATGCACCGCGAGGCGGAGCAGCGATTTGACGTCGACGTCGTGCGGCAGGGCGGAAAGCGGGTCGATAAAGAAGATCAGCGCGTCGAGCCGCCCTTCTGCGATCATTGCGCCGAGCTGCGCGTCGCCGCCGAGCGGCCCGCTTTTCAGGCATGTGAGTTCGAGACCCAGCGCCTCGCGCAGCCGCGCGCCGGTCGTGCCCGTTGCGAACAGCGTCAGCCTGCGCAGCCGTGCTTCGTTCCCTCGCGCCCATTCGAGCATCGCGTCTTTCTTGCCGTCATGGGCGACGAGGGCGAGGACGGGCGTTGCGATCATCGGGCGTCTCCTTCATCGGAAGCTTGCGGTCAGGAGAAGTAATCCATCAGCATACGCACGGAGGTGATGCCGAGGAACGCGGCGAATGCAAGTCTGAGCGCGCGCGGGTTGATCGCATGGGCGATCCTTACGCCCAGCGGCGCAGTCAGCACCGTCATGGAAAAGATGATGACCGCCGCAACGAGATTGACATAGCCGAGTGAGAAAGGCGGCAGCCCCTCGACGCCCCAGCCAGCATAGATGAAGCCTATGACGGCGGGAACTGCGATGACAAGTCCGAAAGCCGAAGCCGTGCCAACCGCCTTGTGAACAGGCACGGAGAACAGCGTCAGTGTCGGCACCGACAAGGTTCCCCCGCCAATCCCCATCAGCGCCGAGAGCAGGCCGATCGCGCCACCGATCGCGCCGTTCTTGACCGGACTCGCCGGGAGCCGGCTTGCAATCGTCAGCGTCTTGGGAATGGCCATGTTTACCGACACGATCAGCGCGATCGCGCCGAAAATGGCGGTGAGCTGCGAACTTTCGAGATATTGGGAGACGAAGCCGCCCAGCGCCGCTCCGGCGAAAATATAGGCTGCCCAGAGCCGGAAAAGATCTCCGTCGAGCGCGCCGCGCCTGTTATGGGCCCGCGCCGAGGAGATCGAGGTCGGAATGATCGTCGCGAGCGATGTTGCGACCGCGATGTGCATGGCGACCTGCTTGGAAATACCGAGAAAATCGAACAGCAGGAAGAGCACCGGCACGATGACGATCCCGCCGCCGACGCCAA
>CAYOUE010000194.1:0-5641 GCA_964407075.1 uncultured Hyphomicrobiaceae bacterium | reverse complement strand
GGGCCTGAGACGAACCGGCGAATGGTACCGGGAACACGGTTACCTTTGAAGCGCCGCCCGCCACGGCGACCGGCAGATTAGGCGGGCAGGCGTGCGACGTCGGCGAGCGGTAGTCATCGGTGATGGGCAGATGGCAGCGCAATGCGCGAAGGTCATCCTTGCGCACACCGTGGCCCTGGTGGCCTTGTCCATAGCGCCGGTCGCATACGGAATGGGTCTCATCTATCTCGCCGGAGCGCTTGCCGGCGGCGTAGTCTTCCTGCGCCGGAGCGTCGAACTCGTGCGGAATCCCGGCCCGATGGCGGCTTCGAAAAACTTTCAGGCTTCGCTGCTGCAGCTGGGACTGCTGCTGGCCGCCGCGATCATCGACGGCGCAACGCGGCTTTGATGGCCAATCCCTGTCACGCATTCGGAACGCAGGCGGGGCCTATCCCTGAATGACGTCAGACCATTCGGGATGGCGGCTGTACTGGCTGCGGAAGAACGGACAGAGCGGCACGATCCTGAAACCCTTCTCCCGCGCATCGGCGACAACGCGGGCCGCAAGCGCCGCGCCGACGCCCGTACCGCGCAGACTGTCGGGCACTCCCGTATGGTCGACGATCACAAGCGTCGGGCTGGCGCGTGAAAAGGTCAACTCGCCGGTCTCCTCCTTGCCCTCCACGCGGGCTTCATAGCGGCCCTTGCTGCCGCTTTCTTCAATCGTGATCGTGATGTTCGCCATGAGCTGACTGCTTGTCCCAGCGCACGCAGCGCCGCCTGGTGAAAAACGCTTCGTCCGACTATAGACCTGTAACGCCACAAAAGTCATGCAACATCCGGACCGCCGCTACGTGCGCTGGGCGATCCGGCCTATGTCTCGTCCTGCCCGTAAGATTGCGCCATGCTTTTCGCGAAGGCGATCGCCAGTGCCGCAACCGCGCCCGCCGCCGGCAGGAAGAATGCCGCGGCTTCGAGGCCGGCCAGCATCAAGGTCGAGACGGCGCACCAGAGTGCAGGAATGACGATCAGCAGCCAGCGTCTGGAACCTTCCGCGAAAGCAAGCAGCGCCAGCGTTCCCAGCGCGGTCGGATCAGGCGCGAGGCCGAATATTTCCCCAGACATCCAGGGCCGCCCTGTCAATCCGGCGACAAGCGGATAAAGAATGAGAACTGTGGCGAAGAGAACAAGCCCTGCAACACCGGCACGGCTGCCACGGACGTTGAATGCAAGGCCCCGCCCCAGCGCACCTATAAGTATGAGGAGCGCCCCCTGCGCCCCAAACGCCGGCGCGACATGGGCTGCTGGCCAGTTGATGACGGCGAAACGCTCCCAAAGGAATCCCCATGCTACCCAGATCCATGACGCTCCAAGGATGACGGAGATCAGGCGGTCTTTCGCTTCGATCGTCCGCAGGAGAATGACGATAATCGACAGGCCAAGCCCTATGGCAAGTAACTGGGCTGGCCAGATGTCCTGATTGTAAAGAATGAACAGCCGGTCATAGACGCGCCCGGAAAACATCAGCGCGTCGGAAAGCGAGTAGCTCCACCATTCGGTCATTCAAAGCTGCCTGACATAATCGAGCATACGGTTGCGCAGGCTGGCGTCAGGCATCACGCCGGTGGCGGCGGCCATGTTCTCGCGGACATGATCGACACGGGTCGTCGCCGGAATAGCGCAGGTGACGGCCGGATGCGAGATTATGAATTTCAGCAGAAATTGCGCCCAGTTGGTGGCGCCGGTCTCTTCCGCCCAGCCGGGAAGCGGATGACGCTCCATACGTGGAACGAGCGGCCCGCCCCGGAATGGCCGGTTCACGATCACGGCGATGCCGCGTTCCTGCGCAAGAGGCAGGATACGCTCCTCGACCTGGCGGTCGGCGACATTATATGTGACCTGGACGAAGTCGATCGGCTGCGATGACATGATCTGCTCCAGTTCCCCGTGCCGGCGGCCATGCGATGTCGTTATGCCTACATAGCGCAATTGGCCGGCTTCCTTCATCGCCAGCAATGTCTCGAGATGCCCCTGCCAGGCCCGGAGATTGTGGACCTGCATCAGATCGAACTGCGGCAGGCCCCAATGCGCGCGGGAGTCCGCCATCTGCTCCGGCCCGCCGGATATATCGGAGGTCCAGACCTTCTCCGCGGAGAACAGGGTGGCCGGATAACCGAGCTTTTCAAGCCCGTATCCGATCGCAGGTTGAGATGAGCCGTACATGGGCGAGGAGTCGATCATGCGCCCTCCCGCCTCGAAGAACGCCCTCATGACGGCTGCGCATTCGTCCAGCAATACTGGGTCGTTGCCGATGTTGAACGTGATCCAGGTGCCGAGACCGACAGTCGGCATCGGTTCGCCGGTCGAAGGAATGGGTTTTGTCAGGAGCGTTGCACCCGGCGTCATGCCTGACGCCCATGCAGGGAAGACCGCGGCCGATGCGGAAGCCATGAGCCCTTTGAGCGCAGTTCTCCGGTTCAAACGCATGTCACCTCTCGATCCGTTGCTGCAGCGGAGCCATATAACTTGCCCGCTAATAGAGGCTGGGAACGCGGCGGCAGGATGTCAAGCGAACCCCGCTTGCGAAGACGGTCTGCGGGGGGCAAGATTGTCAGTGAAGAGCTGCGGCGGCTTGTTTTGCCGGGTGCCTCAGGCCCAGGAAGGATCTGATCTCGGGCAGGATCGAATTCCGGAAGATACGGCCGTGGAACAGCGAGAAATGCCCGGCGCCCGGGATTACGAGCCTTCGGCGCCGATCTTCAGGAATATTCGCGCAGATTGCGTGCGCGGCCGCTGTCTGTCCAGGAGCGGCGATATCGTCATTCTCACCCTCGATTGTCATCAGCGGCATGTTGCGTATAGCGCTGAAATCGACGGGTTCGCCGCGATAGCGCAGCATTCCATGGCAGATGTCACGGTCCAGGAAAACGCGCCGGATGTTTTCTAGGAAATATGTCGCGGGCAGATCCATCAATGATGTGAACAGATCCCAGAAGGGGAAATTGACCGGGTCCAGCCCGTCATCCTCGATCGTTTTCCGGTAAACTTCTCCGCGTACGGACAGATGACGATAGTAATAGGTCATGAGCATATTCAACTGGCGGCGGGCCGGATAGACGATACGCCCGGCGCCGGGATAGGCCGCTCCGACCGGTTCCAGAACACTGTTTTCGAGGCTCCGCAACGGACATTCGCGCAGCAGTTCCACGACTCTGGTCGGATTGGCCAGAGGATCGACTGGCCCCCCGATCAGCGCGAGCGATCTCGGCGCATGTTCAGGCTCTTCGCGCGCCAGGATCGCGGCTGCAGCCAGCGCGGGAACGACGCTTTGACAAAGCGCGACGACATGCGTATCCGGACCGAGTCGTCTGAGGCTCTGCATGATCGTTGCGACATTGTCTTCGAAGCCGAAATCGCCGTGTGAAACGGGAATGTAACGGGCATTGAGCCAGTCCGTAACGCCGATCCGGGCGCCGGGAGAGAGTCCCACGACCATTTCGCGCAATATGAATGAAAAATGCCCCGATAGCGGCGCAACGAGCAGAACCGTATCGGCATGAGCCGATTTTGTAGCAAACTCTGTGAGAACGCAGAATGGCCACTCTGTCAGATCGGTTTGCGTAAGCCTGCGCCCGTAACTCCCTTTTGCCTGCAAGCCCACACCATATTCCCTGCGCCGCGGCGACTCGGCAGGCGTCATCCATTTTGCAAAGCCACTCGCTAAGGGGACTGGAGACCTGAACATTGCAACTCACTCATCACATCGGATCTGCGGCTGCGTCTTGGGTCCAAACAATTTTGGCTCCGCCCATACTCCTGGGCGCCTGCCTGAAAGCTCCGGGGAAATAAGTAATCACCTGCGAACGAAGTAACGTATCGTCAACCTCGCAATGCGCCGCACACAGATGAAATAGTAGAATTGACGGATATATAGATTTATCAATACTGCAGCCGATCTTTCATAATAATACCAATTGAACGGAATGTATTGATAAATGTCAAAGGAAAAAGCATCAAACATATCAATGATGAAAGTTATTTAAGCATCGGCGGGGGCTCCGTTTTTTCGAAATCATGAATACAATCGTCAATATGACCTACCAGCGCCAGCAGCTCCAGATCAGGCACCACGATTTCACGGTTGCTCGGCAGATCAATGATTCTCTTCGTCTTGAGCCTGCTGAACTGGCGGCTGACAGTTTCGAGGGTCAAACCGAGATAATCGGCGATTTCGGAGCGGGTGAACGGCAGATGAAACTCGATTGGCCTGTTATCGCCCGCGCCGCAACGGGTCAAGGGCGCACGCTTGGCCAGCATGTACAGGAAGCTCGCCACACGCTCATAGGAGGATTTTCGTGACAGCAGAAGCGTCCAGTTCCGGCAGATCTGCAATTCGTGAATGGTGAATTCGAGAAGCTTGCGTTCAAGCTGCGGATGCTTTGCGAAAAGCGCTTCGAGCTGCTGCTTGGGAAAGCTGCACAACTCTACATCGGTGGCGGCTTCCGCAGCATAGCTTCGCTTCTTCGAGAAAAGCTCGCCAAGGAAGTCGGGCGGATATATCAGACCCACAATATGCTGTTCGCCGTCGGACGAGGTTTTCACAAGCTTGACGATCCCTTTGACGACATTGAAATACTGGTCGGCCTCGTCGCCATCCTGGAAGATCGGCTCATGCGCCTTGACCAGACGCCGGCGGGAGATTTTCGAGATTTCGGAAATAGCATTGTCGGCAAGCGCGCCGCATATGCCTGCGTGCCTGATTGGGCAGGTCTCGCATCGCGTGCGGATGCCATGCATACCGACCTCCCGGCAAATTGGATTTACATCGGCGGCATCAGATTTCGATTTACGATACGTCCAGAAGAATTGCGATCAGCTGCCGTAAAAGAGTAAATCGTTAATACATCGAAGAATTAAATCATAACATCGGGGCAAATTACGGTCAATCTCAGGCGAACGGCTTCCTGGCGCGAGGGATGGCTGCAGAGCAGTCGTCATGTTGGCCGTGGAGAAAGCCGAAAGCGCATCGCATAGCCGTGACGGAAGGCGCTCGCGGCCCTTGCCTGTCAATACCTACCAATCACGCAATCCAATCACCAAATAAAGCAATCTCTTTCATATCGGAAGTGATGGCCAAATGCGCTTTCGCACATTCAGACTGGTTCACAGCGATGTCCCCGCTCCGGCAGACGGCGGGGAACACCGGAAATCGTCACAGCCAGATCAGCCGCTGTTCGACGCCTATTCGCAGGCGGTCGTGGACATCGTGGAGTCCGTCGGCCCGGCTGTTGTCCGAGTCGAGACAAGCCCTGACCGTTCGCAAATGCGGCGCGGAGGAACAGGATCGGGCGTGATAATCTCCCCGGACGGGCTGGCTCTCACCAATAGTCATGTTGTCCAGAACGCAAGCGCGGTCAAAGTTGCGCTGCCAGACGGCCGCGTTCTCGAATCCCGGCTCGTCGGGCAGGATCCGCACTCCGATCTTGCGCTGCTGCGCTGCATCAACGGCGGCGATCTGCCATTCGCCAGACTCGGTGACTCCAAAGCGCTGAGGCGTGGCCAGCTCGTCGTCGCGATCGGTAATCCCCTCGGCTTCGAATCCACTGTCACGGCGGGCGTCGTTTCCGCGTTGGGGCGTTCTCTTCGCGCGAGCACAGGACGT
>CAYOUE010000193.1:0-5664 GCA_964407075.1 uncultured Hyphomicrobiaceae bacterium | reverse complement strand
ACGCCCTGACAGTACATGGCG
Source organism: uncultured Hyphomicrobiaceae bacterium (assembly GCA_964407075.1). Lineage (GTDB taxonomy): Bacteria > Pseudomonadota > Alphaproteobacteria > Rhizobiales > Rhodomicrobiaceae > JAHQVI01. The sequence continues at coordinate 5,643 of CAYOUE010000193.1, read as the reverse complement.
AGCCGTTCCAGGCCATATGTGAGTTCGCCCGCCACGGGGTCGCAATCGAAGCCGCCGACCTGTTGAAAATATGTGAACTGCGACACTTCCATGCCGTCGCACCAGACTTCCCAGCCAAGCCCCCATGCGCCAAGCGTGGGGCTTTCCCAATCGTCCTCGACGAAGCGGATATCGTGAAGATCGGGATCAATGCCAATGGCTTGAAGGCTCCGCAGATACAGATCCTGGATATCGGCGGGCGATGGCTTCAGAATGACCTGAAACTGGTAATAATGCTGCAGACGGTTGGGATTTTCGCCGTAGCGGCCGTCCTTGGGCCGGCGTGAGGGCTGTACGTAGGCGGCGCGCCAGCGTTTCGGGCCGAGCGCGCGCAGCGTCGTGGCAGGATGAAATGTGCCTGCGCCGACTTCCATGTCGTAAGGCTGAAGGATCACGCAGCCCTGCCCGGCCCAGTAATGCTGAAGCGTCAGGATGAGATCCTGAAAGGACTTGCCGGGGTGGAGACCGTATTGACCAGCAATCGAGAGTTGATCGGCGGCGGTCTGCTTCATCGGCGCAGAACTCGTGTCACCCGAACTTTTACGGCTGGCGGATTGAGATTTCCGGCTTGCTGAGGCAGATTTCTTTTTCATCTGTGCGGGGCTTCAGGGCAATTGAGAACCAGGGCGGCGAAGTCAGGCTTCGCCGTTCCGGCGCACCCTAAGCCGCCGCATGGCCGAGCGTCAATTCATTGCAGCTGTCAGCCGCGCGGAAGTGCGCGCAGCTCAAGCGTTTCCAGCCTCGCCGCTTTCTGATTCACTGGGAAATAGACGCCGGTTTCTCGATCGGCGACGAGTTGCGGGAGAGTTTCGGCGGCGTATATCCGCATGAGTCTGGCCTGCAGACGGTTCATGGCGTCATCGACGCGGGCCACTTCTCTTTTCATCCAGAAAACGGCGCAGCCGAACATGGCGAAAACCGGCAGGACAAGCGCGAACTCCACAAACATCGGCAACCTCACGCAACGCAGAAGGCCTTCAATCAAACGCCGAACCGCGACCAGATCGCTCTCGCCTCGATTGCGGCCATGATGTCATCGGCGAAACCGGGTTGACCCAGACCGCCGAACGCTGACGTTACGCCTTGGGCGCGGCGGCGAAACAAGCCGCGCTCCCCGCCGACCAGACGCAGATTGACTTTATCGCCGAATACTTCCCGCATCTTGGTCCGCACATCTACAATGCCATCAATCAGACCGAGTTCAAGCGCCTTGCGCCCGGCCCAGAATTCGCCTGTGAATAACTCGTCGCCCGCAGCGTCGATGGCGCGGCCGCGGCGGTCGCGGACCAGAGCGATGAAGTCTTCGTGCACCGCCCGCTGGATCGACTTCAGCCGCGCGACGTCCTCCGGGTTTTCCGGCTGAAAGGCGTCGAGTATGACCTTGCGCTCACCCGCCGTATAGACCCGCCGCTCCATGCCGATCTTCTGCATCAGATCCACGAATCCGAAACCCGCGGCGACAACGCCGATCGATCCGACGATCGAGGAGCTGTCTGCGTAGATCTCATCGCCCGCGCACAGGATCATGTAGCCGCCGGACGCAGCCACATCCTCTGCGAACATGTAGACACGGACATTGTTTTCGCGCGCCAGATCGCGGATGCGCTGAAAGATCAGCCTCGACTGGACCGGCGACCCGCCGGGCGAGTTGACCTGGATCGCAACAGCCTCGCCGGCCATCGAGAAGGCGCGTTCGAGAGGCAGGGCGACGCTTGCGAGCGTGAGGCCCGGGCGGAAGGGAGCGCCGCCCCCGATGATGCCCGAAAGCCTGACGACCGGCACTGACGGAGTACGTTTGATCCATCCTCGAATTGTCTTGATCGGATTCATCATGCGGCTGCGTTGGAACCTTCTCGGGGCAAAGGGTATGGCGAAGAGCGGATTGCGGCCAAACGGATCGGGCCGGGATTTTTGAAATTCATTCGGGATTCCTGTTTCCAGATGCAGCTTCAGGGCCGGATATTCAAGCCCTTTCCGTCGCGCAGAACCGCCTGGGCCTCTGGGGTGAAGTCCCGTCCGCTCTCGTGCAGGATCATGCCCTGCAGCAGCGTCATAGGCGCGCGGCTGCCCTTCCGGCCCTGAAGAATCACGCGAATGGCGGGCTCGCCTTCACGCGAGAAGAGCGGAAACGCCGCAAGGCCGCCGAAACGGCCGCCGCAACATTCCAGAAGCTGAGGGAGCGCGTCGGCGCGATGGATCACGGTCATGCTGCCGCCGGGCTTCACGAAGGCCGCCATGCAACGGATCCAGCGATCCAGAGCGCCGGCTTCTTGCGCATGGGCGCGTCGCAGACGGGCGTCCCGAGGCAAACGGGCTTCGCCGGCCGTCAGGAAAGGGGGGTTCGCTACGGCATGGTCGAAACCATCCTGACGCAGCCCCGCAGCGGCGAGCAGGGCCGCCGAAGCCGCGACGTCTCCGCATGTAAAGGAGGCGCGGTCCTGAAGACCGTTCCGCAACGCATTTTCATCGGCCAGCGTGCAGAGGTCCGGGTCGATCTCGACGCCGCGCGCTCGCGCGCCCTCCACGCGCTCAAGGATCGCCAGCGAGACGACGCCGCTGCCGGAGCCAAGTTCGAGAACATCTTCGCCCGCCTTAACCGGACAGGCCGCCGCAAGGAAAACCGCGTCGACGCCGGCTCTGGAGCCGCGCCTCGGCTGGGCGACCGTCAGGCGGCCTCCGAGGAATGCGTCCTCGGTCGTCTCCATTCCGGAGACGCCGGCCCCGGCGTCACGATCCATAAGGCGCAGGCAGCTCTATGTCAGCCGCAGCCAGAACCCTCCGCGCGGCGCGGTAATCCTCGTCGTCCACCAGTACGCGCCTGGGCAGCACGCCCAGCGACCCCTCGATGATGCTCATATGCTGATCTGCGATCTGATAAGGTATGTTAGCATCCTTCAGCAATGCCTCGATGAAGGACAACAGGACGGCTTCGTTGGATTTGATTAGCTCTTTCATACGATCGTCTTGGTTATGGGAAGCAGCCGCGACGTTTACACATCTTGCAAGCGCCGGTTTCGAACACGAGCTTAGATCGTAACATCATCGAGTGGCAATTCCGAAAGCCGCCGTGATCGCGTGAGGAGCGCAACAACGATGCTTGACCAGAGCTTTCCGGCTGGGGCTAATACGCCTGCGCCGGCCCGGCGTATCGAAAAGGAGGCACCATTGGGTGTTCTGGCGCCATCGGACGAGACGCACAAGCCGCTCGGAAAGCTGTCCGCGCTCATGGACATCGTTGCGGGTGACATGGCGAAGGTCAACCAGATCATCCTGGACAAGGCCAGGTCCGATGTCGATCTGATCCCCGAACTGGCCCGCTATCTGATCGATTCCGGCGGAAAGCGGATGCGCCCAATGCTCACCATCGCATCGGCGCGGCTTTGCGGCTATGAGGGGACCGGCCATGTCAAGCTCGCCGCGAGCGTCGAGTTCATGCATACCGCGACGCTGCTTCACGACGATGTCGTGGACGAGAGCGATCTGAGGCGCGGCAAGAAGTCCGCGCGCCTGCTCTGGGGGAACGAGGCCAGCGTGCTGGTCGGCGACTTCCTGCTCGGACAGGCGTTCAAGATGATGGTCGAAGTCGGCTCGATGGGCGCGCTAGCTGTGCTTTCCGACGCCGCCGTGGTCATAGCCGAAGGCGAGGTCCTCCAGCTTTCGCTGACAAACAACACCGACACGGGCGAAGACGAATATCTGAGCGTCATCGACGCCAAGACGGCGGCGCTGTTCGCCGCGGCCGCGGAAGTAGGCGGCATCATCGCCGGGCGCAGCTCTGAGGAGCAGTCCGCACTTCGGGCCTATGGCCGGAATCTTGGCCTCGCCTTTCAGCTCATCGACGACGCGCTGGACTATTCCGGCGAGCAGGCCAAGCTTGGCAAGAGCGTCGGCGACGATTTCCGAGAGGGCAAGATCACCCTGCCCGTCGTGCTGTCCTTCCGCCGCGGCTCCGAGGAAGAGCGTAAATTCTGGCGGCGTACCCTGCGGGACAGCGACCTCCACGAAACCGACCTCGACCAGGCAATCGAATATGTGTTCAGGTCCGGCGCCATCGACGACACCGTTGCACGCGCGCGCCAATACGGAGCGCTGGCGAGCGAAGCGCTGGACATTTTTCCGGACGGCGCGGAAAAAGCCGCGCTGCTGGACGCTGTGGAGTTCTGCGTGGGGCGGGCTTATTGATCAGCGTGAATGTCGAACCCCTTACGCATAAACAAAAAAGCAGCCGGCGAACCGGCTGCCAGTCTTGGATTGAGGAGATCCCGGGGGCGGGTCTACTTCATTGATTCGAGAGGCTCGTGACCGCCCGACAGCTTGTAGCTGGCGCGGACCTTGACGGCGTCGAATTTGAGATCGACCTGATCCTTGATGCCTTCCAGTGCATAGCCGTCAAAGCTGAGCGTCGTATCTTCTTCCCCCAGATCGACATGCGAATATTCGATGCCGACGATGAAGCGGTCGGTCAGGGCGTGCTCGATGCCGACACCGGCGGTCCAGCCGACATGAGTTTCCGAACCTTTGAGGAACGTCAGGCCGGGCGAGACCAGACCGATCTCGGTTTCGACTTCGCCCCATGCGACGCCGCCGAAGCCGTAGAACATCGTGTTGCCGGAAGCGTAGCCAAGGCGGCCGACGCCAGTGGCGTACCAATCAAGCGAGCGCTGGCAGTAGAAAATCACGACACAGGGCGAGGAGCCGTCCATGTCTGTGCCGTTGTAGCCGAGCTCGACGCCGTAGACCAGATTGCCGCGCTGGACGTTGTAGCCGAGATGCGCACCGTAGATCGCGCCATTCACGTCATATTTGGACTGAAGAAGCGCTTCGAGCAGTTCGACAAGTCCGCCGCCGCCGTGGCCGCCACGTTCAGCCTCCAAAAGCACGGCTTCACGAGGGTATTTATCTTCGTATGTATCGAACACGATTGCCCCGGAGGTGTCCCCAACGCCGAATCCGAGCGATCCGCCTACATACAGGCCGGCGAAAATTGGAGCCGCCGGTGCATAAGTCATCGGCTCATCCTTCATCGAGCCGGAATACATGTCAGCCGCATGGGCAGTCGAGCCCATGCCGGCAGCCGCAACAGTCGCGGCAAACAGCAGTTTGCGCATAATTGTCCCCTATCAAGTGCCTGGAAACGCAGACGCAACAAACGCGTGCGGCCTAGCCGCGATCTTCGAAAAGACTTCGAGAAGTCTCAATTCTGTCTAGGCTGATTCGCCGCGTTTTAGTGCGGATTGGAAGAGAACAGGAGCCAGATATATCATGATGTGCCAAATTTGCAGCATGTACACTTTAGGTATATTATAATAATAAATGCTATCTAAGGTTGAACTCTTGCTAGCGAAGACCGCGGCTTGCATATATCTAGAGCAGGATGCGTTTAATCAGAGTCGCATCCTGTTCTATTTTTTGCTTTCCGCCGGACATCCGTCCGGCGCGTTTGCCCACTTGAGCGACGCTTGTCTGGTCGCGATCAGCAAGCATCGCTCCTCTGGTCGCGATCAGCAAGCATCGCTCCGTCGGCCCCGCGGCGCCATACAGATAGAAGGTGACGTGCTCCCCGTAGATGCCCCCATTTTGAGGTTAGTCTCTGTTCGCGAAGGA
>CAYOUE010000192.1:0-5674 GCA_964407075.1 uncultured Hyphomicrobiaceae bacterium | reverse complement strand
GTTTTACAATAGATTGCAATACGCCCTTCATCTATGCCGTAAGCGCCCGTAACGGCGCAATGCAGCTCGATCGCGACGGCGGGGCGGGAGATCGTGAAGCAACGCGGCTACCCTATAGCATCACTCTTGATGTCCGAACCAATGAAGGCGGCGCGTTGCAAGTCGAATGCAGCAGCGAGAGCTTAAATTCCCAAGACAGTTCAACAGGTTGCATGACCGATTCGGGGAGTGATGTGGCGACGAGACAGCGCGGTGAAATTCGGGTGCAATTGCCAGACGCAACTCAACTCGCAGAAGGTCACTACGTCGACAACATGGAGATTACGCTGAGCGTAAAGCAGTAACGCCAAAGGGGCTTTGGCGTTCAATGGAGTTTGTACATTTATTCAAACTCTAATTTTGCACTAAGGAGAACACGATAATGAAAAACACACTAAAAATATTTGGAATACTGTCGATCTGGGTTGGGATCAGCATTCCCCATTCGCAAGCGGCTACACACAGCATCGCTCTGTCCGCGAATGTGCCGGGCACATGTTCGATTTCATCTGTAAATAATCAAAGCGGATTCAATGGATCAACAACATCTTTCAGCGCTGAAATTGTAAATTCAAAAGCAACTTCGAAAATTGGTCAATTAACAATTAACTATAGTTGCACTTCTCAGGCTGTAGCAATAAATATATCTTCTAGTAATGATGGCATAACAGGACCTGCTGGAGGACAGAGCGGAACCACAAATAAAATTCACTATACTGCTAAAATTATGACTAGCGGTGGATTTTTGCTGGCAAATCTGGATACATCAGCTGCAGGCAATTCTGCAGCAACAAATTCCGCAACTGTGGGGCAGACCCCGACATCAGGTACGTTAACTTTTGAATTGGCGATCCTTCCAACGGCCGGTAGCTTAGTACTGGTAGCATCATCATCTTACTCCGATACACTGGCTATAAATATTGATCCGGGAGCATGAATATCACGTGTCCCAAGCGGCTATTCCGCTTGGGACTATTATCTGTCTGCCTCTCCGATGAAGGTAAAAATAAATGATTATACTACGAGTTTTATCGGCGTTATGCGCCCTGATATTCATCACCCAATCTGCTAAGGCAATGTCCGTGGAACCTTTGGTTCTTGATGTCTCAAGTCTTGGCAAGGACTCTACGCAATCCTTCAGGGTAACAAATGACGGCTCAGGAAACTTGCCGGTAGAAATCAGGGTAGCACGGTTGGACATAGAACCCGATGGAACGCTGCGCTACGAGCCGGCGGAGGAGGATTTCCTAATATATCCGCCACAGGCAAATATTCAAGAAGGTGCAGCACAGATCTTTCGAGTCCAATGGCTCGGCAGCCCGGAGATCAATGAAAGCCATACTTATCGCCTTTCTGTCTCGCAAGTCCCTGTGAAGCAACCTGACAGCATAGCGGGCATTCAGATCACAATGAACTTTGGCGTCATCGTTAGTGTGTCGCCGCCTGGCGGCAATGCGGCCATCGTCGTCATGAACGCAAATCGTGTCCAAGCCGATGACGGGAAGGTTGCGGCCGCGCTTCTGGTGAAAAACCCTGGCAATAAGCACGCCTATTTGCGAGATGCGGAAATAATTCTTTCGGCAGGAAGCTGGTCCCAGAAGCTGACGCCGTTCGAAGTCGGCCAGAAAGTCGGCCTGGGAATCATCCAGCCCGGCAAGGAGCGGCGCTTCATCATGCCGGTCGAGGTTCCGCCCGGCGTTACCGGCATCACGGCCAGCATCGATTACAAACCGGAAAAATAAGGTTCGCCGGACGGAAACGTCCGGCTCCGGACTTCCTTTTCGCGTTCGGCGGGCGCGGGCGGGCGCGGCTGCGCGCGCATGGCGGCTTTGGTCCGGCTCGCCTGTCCGATCGCCGCTGCCGTCCCGCGCCGGATGACCTGCATTCCGATCGCCGGGGGGAAGTCACAAGGAAAGTATGCCCGATGGCTGCGTTGACCCTGGCTGCGCGCGGTGCGTCGCGCCTGTGCATCAGAGCCTTCCTCTGTCTGGGGGCGGCGCTGGGCGCGCCGTTCGCGGCGCACGCAGCCGAAAGCGGCTCTCCGCCCGCGCAGATCAACCCGACAGGCCGCACTCTGGAAATGATCGTGCCGCTACATTACCGCGATTTCTATCTGGGGGATCTCCCGGTGCGATTGACGCCGCAACAGGAGGTCGAGGCGCCGCTCGACGACGCCTGCCGCATTCTGAGCGAGTTGCTGCGTCCCGAAGCCCTGCAGGCTCTGCGCATGACGGGTAGCGGGGAACGCATAACGCTATCGGACCTGCGCGGGAAGGGCTTCAACTTCCGCTTCGATCCCGGCTCCGTCAGTATCGTGTTCACACCGACACTGGACCAGAAAGCCGAGGGCAATATCAGCATCCAGGCCCGCAACGCCTCGCACGAAAGCCCGAACGCGGCAGATCCCGCAAAGCTCGCTGCCTTCCTCAACATGCGCATGGCGGCGGACCATATCAGCGTCTCGCCCGCGGGACGCGAAGGTCTGACCGCGCCGCGCCTCGACATGGAGGCCGCCGTCCGCTGGAAGGGCGTCGTCGTCGAGGCGGAAGCGACATACGAGCCGGACGACGCGTCCGTCTTCGGCATGTCGGGTGAGGGCTTCAAGCGGCGCGGGACACGGATCATAAGGGATTTCGAGACCGAAGCGCTCCGGCTCAGCGCGGGCGACATCTATCCGGCGGGGACCGCGTTCCAGAACACGCCCGATCTCCTCGGCGTCTCGCTGGAGCGCTCCTACGCCAAGCTCCAGCCGGGTCGGAACATCCGCCCGACCAGCCGGCGCAGTTTCCGCATCGAGCGCCCGTCCAGTATCGACATACAGGTCAACGGCGTCACGGAGCGCCGCCTCAGACTCGATCCGGGCGATTACAACCTCTCCGATCTGCCGGTGCGCAGCGGCCTCAACGAGATCACGCTGCTGATCGAGGACGATGCGGGCGGACGCGAGCGGCTGGAGTTCACCGTCTTCCGCGACGGCGACCTGCTGGAGCCGGGCCTCTCCGAATGGGCGATAGCGGCAGGACTCCCTGCGGGCTACGAAGCGGGCGAACCCGATTACGGAAGCGGCGAATATTTCGCGACCGGCTATTACCGCACCGGGCTGAGCGAAAGCCTGACCGCCGAGGCGCATCTTCAGGCGGGGGCGCGCTACGGGCTGGGCGGACTAAGCCTGCTTTACGGAAGCGCGGCGGGTCTGATCGCGCTCGACGGAGCGGCAAGCCTCGTCGACGGCGAGAGCTGGGGCGCGGCGATCGAGGCCTATTATTCGCCCCCGGTCCTGACCGACGCCGCGGGCCGCGATCACGCTCTGCGCTTCGCCCTGAAAGGCCAGACCGAGGATTTCACGGCCTCGCTGCCGAATCTGCGTCCGGCGGACGGTCCCGGCGGCCGGGCGCATGAGCGCTGGCTCGATCTTTCGGCAAGCTACAGCACCATGCTGCCCATGCAGGTTTCGGCTTTCGTCTCCGGCGGCTACGGCTTCGGCTTCTCGGCCTCCGACGATCGGGTTTACGGCGATTTCGGCGTCAACCGGTCATTCGGCCGCGATCTCAGCATGGGGCTCAGCGCAGGCTACAGCGCTGCGTATTACGGCAAGGATTACGGCGATCTGAGCCTGCTGTTCAGGCTGAATTACCGGCCTGGCCCTGACACCTCTCTCGGTTTTGCCTACGATCCGGCGGGACACCGGGCGGGTGTCTCCTACGACCAGCGCGCAGGCAAATGGAGGATCGGCGGCGAACTCGCGCATGAGACATCCGGCGCCGGCGCGTTCGATCCCGCCACGAGCGCCTACGCCGTGGACGGTTCGATCCATTATACCGGCAGCCGCGCCAATCTTGCGCTGCATCAGCAATCGCGCCTTGCCGGTCTCGACGCGGCCTCGCTCGATCAGCGCACCTCGCTCCGCATCGAAACGGCCCTTGCCTACGCCGACGGCGCGTTCGCCTTCGGGCGTCCCGTGAACGGGGGCTTTGCGATCGTGCGGCCTCATCAAGGGCTCGACGGCCATGAAGTCACGATCGGGCGCGAGAATTCCGGCGGTGCGGCCAGAGCCGATGAATGGGGGGCCGCGCTGATTCCCTCGGTTACGCCCTATGCGCTGAACCGCATCGAATATGCCGTTGCCGGCCTGCCGCCCGGATACGATCTGGGCGACGGGCTTTTCGATCTCCATCCGCAGTATCGCTCCGGCTATGTCCTCACGGTCGGTTCAGCTTATGCCGTGACGGCGATCGGCACGCTGGCGGACATCAAGGGCGAGCCGCTCGCGCTCGTAACCGGCGTTGCGGTCGAGAAGGCCAATCCTGAGAAAAAAGTCGAGCTGTTCACCAATCGCGAAGGACGGTTCGCGGCGCAGGGGCTGGCTCCGGGGCGCTGGATCGTGGAGATGGCGGGCCATCCGCACCTGCGCTTCTCCCTCGACATCCCCGCAGGCAGCGCCGGCCTCGTGCGCGCCGGTGAACTGCCGATCATCGGAGAGGAGTAAGTATGCTCATAGCCGGCGCCCCGGGCAAGGCAGCGCTTTCGCCCCTGCCGTTCGCACTCCTGGCCGTCTCCGCCACAGTGATGGCGGAGATGGCGCTCGCCTGTGCGGGCCGCATCGCATCTCCACCCGAAATCAGCGCCGAGTACAATCCGTTCAATCCGATCGACCGGACCGTGGGGTTCCGTGTCGCCATCGAGAATACCGGGACCGAGGCCTGCCGTTACGGCCTGATGTTCCGGAGCCAGCCGGGCGAGGCCGGTTTCGAACACCGGCTGAGAACGGCGTCAGGCGCCGAACTCCGGGGAAGCGGCCCGGCGGCTGATGCACCCGCACGCGCCCTGACCCGCGCCCTTGCGCCAGGAGAAAGCGAACAGGTCGATCTGACGCTCGAAATTCCGGCCGGGCAGATGCTCGCGCCGGGACGTCATGCGATCGGAGGCGCACTCGTCCTGACCGGCGGTCCAGAGACCCGCCCGGATGCAAGCGGCGCGTCCGAATTGCACGGCGTTCCAGTCACGCTCGTCAGTGCGGTTGATGACCGTCTCGGCGTCAATATCGCTGGAGCGGGACAGTCGATAACCGTCGATTTCGGCGATCTGGTCCAGGGCGAAAGCCGGCAGGTGGCGATCGTGGCGCGAGCGAACCGCAATTTTCATCTGGAGATCGAGTCCGCCGCCGGCGGCGTAATGGCGATGGCGCCGCCTTACGAGGGCTGGCGCATAGACTACACAGTCACGCTCGACGGACGCAGCCTGAAACTGCCGTACAAAGCAGGGCCTTTCTCGCAGGCCGGACTTTCCGGGCGCAGTTTCAGCCTGGAATTCCGCATTGGCGACACAAACGGCAAGCGCGCCGGCCTTTACAGCGACGAGATAACCGTCACGATCCGGCCGGCGATCTGAGCGTGCCTGCCCGGCCCGACCGCTCCGGCAATGGAAAGTCAGCCGGCCTGTAAGCCGGGTTCTGTACGGGGTTTCCCCCGCGATGACCATTCATCTGGGACGCCCATTGCTGGACGCCTCTAGCAACCAACCCGGGCGGCGGCGTGGAAACGCACCGGCCCGCACCCGTTCCCGGATGCGGACGCGCCGCCCCTATTCGGTCTTGCTCCCGGCGGGGTTTACCATGCCGCGCCTGTCGCCAGCCGCG
>CAYOUE010000191.1:0-5710 GCA_964407075.1 uncultured Hyphomicrobiaceae bacterium | reverse complement strand
GTCTCGGCGCGTTCTACATCGGCCCGGATGGCGAAAAGCATGTGCCGGTGATGATCCACCGCGCGATCTTCGGCTCGCTGGAGCGCTTCACCGGCATCCTGATCGAGAACTATGCCGGGCACATGCCGCTCTGGCTCGCGCCCGTGCAGGCGGTGGTCGCCACCGTTGTGTCGGAGGCTGACGAATACGCGCTCGAAGCGGCGGCAGCCTTGCGCGCCGCGGGTTTGCGCGTCGAAACCGATCTGCGCAACGAGAAGATCAACTATAAGGTGCGCGAGCATTCCTTGGCCAAAGTGCCGGCGCTTCTTGTCGTCGGACGCCGCGAGGCCGAGGAGCGGACGGTTTCGATCCGGCGTCTGGGCAGCCAGCAACAGAATACGGCGGGCCTCGACGAAACGATAGCCGCGCTCGCTGCCGAAGCCGTGCCTCCGGATTTGCGCGGTTCCGCCAAAGCTGAGTCTGCACAAGAGCCGAGGGCGGCGTAGCGAAAAAAGCCGGGGAGCGGTTTTATTGTCCCGCTCCCCGGATTCATCGAGTATAATATTAACTATATTTTGCGCCGTTTACCCTATTGGGCAATATTGATACAAATTTTCATCAAATGAAGCGATAGTCGTTCCGACATGAGACGATGTCCGGGACACGGTATTATGACACGCTTCTTCTCCAATCTGACCGCAGCCGCATTTGCAGCGATTTTCGCACTCGCCGCCACCAGCGGTGCGCACGCTGCGCCGAACGGCGGCTACGGTTCGCTCAAATCCGCTTACGGGTTCGAGGCCGCCCTGCTGCGCACCGCTCATTACCCGTCCGCCTACCATGAAGACGACTATGAGGAAGACGATTATTACGAGGACGAAGACGATTATCGCCCGCGAAAATATTACAAGCGCGAACGCTACACGCCGCGCAAACGCTGCCACACCGAATATGTAAGCAAATATGTCTGCGAGCAGCCTGTACCGCGTTGCCTGAAACAGCGCGAATGCGTCTGGTATTACGGCAAGGAATACTGCCGGTATGTCCGCAAATGTGCGCACACCGAGAAAAGCTGCAGCTATGTGAAAGTTCCCCGGCGCAAATGCTGGTGAAGCCGTTCGACTGACCTCCTCCTCAAACTTGGCGCGGCCCTTTGAAGGCCGCGTCTTTTTGCGGGGCGGAGCGGCGGCTCACGAACGGTTCGCGTCGAGATATTTCCTCAACTTCTCCAGCACGGGCAAGGCGGACGAAATCTCGCCGCAGGTCAGTTCCTCCGACAGCCGCTTCAGTAGCGGTGCGATGCTCTCCACGCAGCTTTGCCGCGCCGCCCGTCCTTCATCCGTCAGGCTGACCAGCTTGCCGCGCCCGTCGTCCGGGTCGTCCACGATCCGTACGAACCGGCGCGCCTCCAACCGCTGCAGCGTATTGGTCATTGCGCCCTTCGTCACCTGCATCGCGTTGGCGAGGCGCAACGGACTCCGTGCCCCGCCCAACCTGTAAAGATGATTGAGCACGATGAAATGCGAGATCCTCAAACCTTCCGGCAGGCTGCGCTCGAACCGGTTGCGGGCGAGCTGTTCGATGATGCCGATTTCGTTCAGAAGCCTGAAGATCGGCGGATCGTCTGCCTGCGTCACGGCTCAGCCCGTTCTCAATCTGGTCTCAAGCGCCCAGCGCGGCGCCGGTCCTACCTTCCGAGCATAGCCGAGCCGGGAGAGCATTTGCACGCGCGCTCCCGGCTCCACAGCCAGATATTCATGGACTTTTTCGTATAGCGGCCGCATGGACGCATATTCCTGAAGGCACTGGCTCATGGGCTGCAGCGCAAGCCCCTCCGCCTCCGCCTGCAGGCAGGTGCGCATATAGGCGCGCCCAGCCAGAATTTGGTCGGAACGGGTGTTGCCGCGCGTGACGATCCAGAAATGCGCCATTGCGGTCATGGCGCTTTCCTCCAGCATATCAAGGCCGATCCGGAACGAGGACGAGTCAGGATCGTTAAGGCTTTCGCGCGTGAGAACGCCGGCAAGGCTGAGGGCCTCCAGAAATGGCCCCCCAAGGCTGATGCCGTCCGGATTGGCTTCGATTTCAGCCTTGCCGATCCGCATGAGCTGCACGCTTTCATTATGCGTTTCCGGCGTGCGCGCTTCCACAAAGCTCGCCTCCCGCGTCAACTCGCGAAGCTTGCCCAGCAACTCTCCGGCCGCCGCGAAATCCGCGCGCGCATCGCCGGGCGTTTGCGCCTTGATGCGCTGAAGCGCGTCCTGAGGAACCGAGCGCGCCATATCGTAAGGCTCGCGATTGGTCCGGCGCGTCAGAATCTGCGCGAACAGCGGATTTGGAGGCGTCGCAGCGTCACGCCTCAAAGCCAGATGAGCGACAGGGCGACCGTCGAGGGTGCTTTCCGGCTCGCCTTCCGGGAAGATTTCGAGATCGGCCCGATAGCCGTCTGCGCTCGCAGCGATGACGAAATTTTCAAGAAAACATCCAAGCCCGATGACGATCTGCCTGTTGAAAGGGTCCGTCTCTGGAAGCAGCCGGTCCAGATCGCAATAGAGAGTGGCGCGCTCATCGCCCTGCAGATCGACGATCCAGGGCTGGCGATTGTGCGGGTTGGGCGCGAGGATCGCGTAGGACAATGCCTGCCGCATCGGATCGGGATACATGCGCCCGGCCTGCCGCCAGGGTTCGAGAGCGGCATCGGGCGTCCGGGTCAGAGCGAAGCCTGCCGCGCCTGCGGCCAGGATGACGCCGCCTGTGCCGGCGATTTTAAGGAAGCCGCGTCTGTTCATCATATCACTCCCGAAGGCTGAAAACTAATTCAATATTAAACTATATATAGTTCAACTTTAAACCAGTCAAGCCGCAAACGACAGGTTGTCCGGCCAGACCCAACGCAAGGCCCAAAAGCGGAAACGCCTCTTCTAAGGCGAAAGCGTCGGTGCTATGGCTTACCGGCTGGCGAAGCCGGAGACGGGGACGGGGACAATGAACAGTTACAGGCAGGCGGGCGTCACGCCCGCGGATGCGCGGCATCTGCTCGACGCCGTCAACAAGTCAGGCGCGGCGGCAAACTCGGCCTGGCTCGTTCATCTCGGCCTGTCGGCCTATTTCATCGTGGCTCTGGCGGGCGTGAGCCATGAAGATCTGCTGCTGAATGCGCCGATAACTCTGCCTGTCATCGGCATTTCCATAGCGCTCGACCGCTTTTTTCTGTTTGCGCCGCTGTTCTACATCCTGATCCATGTCGGCGTGATGTTGCAGCACGCGGTGTTGACGCGGAAAGTCTACGCCTTTCTCGATCTCATCGGGCGCGAGGAACGGCGCATGGCGGCGGGCGGCGATGCGAACGCCGTACATCCGCTGCGTTACGAACTCGGCAACAACATGTTCGTGCAGTTTCTCGCAGGCCCGCCGCAGGCGCGGATCATCGGCTTCATCCAGCAGGTGATCGTCTGGGGTACGCTGGTGATGCTTGCCGCAGCGGTGCTGATCTACTTCCAGATCGCGTTTCTGCCCTATCACGACGTAGGCCTGACGTGGGCGCACCGCGCCTATGTGCTGATCGACCTCGGGGCGGTCGCTCTCATCGGAACGTTCCTTCCCTCCCCGCTGACCGGCTTCTGGGCGTCGCTGTTCTACGGCTTCCGGAATTATCCGCTTTTCATGCTGATTTCGGTCGGATTCTACATCTGTTTCTTCGCATTCTCACTCTTCGTCGCCACTGTTCCCGGCGAGCGCATGGATGAGGCGACGGCCCGGATCGGACCGAGCGTCATCGTCCCCGCGCCATCCGGCGTTCCGTCCGAAGCGCGGCGAGTCTTCGGGCCGACCGCCTGGCTGTTCGAGGGCGGCGTCGATCCGGCGACAGGAAGGCGCACGAGCCTGATGCAGCGCAATCTCGTGGTGATGGACCGCGATCTCGTCAACGATGCGGCGCTCGGTCCGGGCGATGTCAGCCTCTCGCTGCGTTATCGCGATCTGCGCTACGCCCGGCTCGACCGCTCCGACCTGAAGCAGGCCGACCTGACCGGCGCGGATCTGACCGGCGCCAGCCTCGAGGAGACCGATCTTGCGGGCGCGCGGCGTTAACTCCTAGTGCCTCTGACGGACTTCTCTGACCGGGTTGCCCATAGAACCAGAGCTATGAGCGGAAACTGCAACGCCACACGCGCCCACAAGACCGTGGGCGTCAGATACGCGCTTCCGAATGTAATTTCTTCCATTGCCATGTAGATATTGGCCGGAAGCACGGCGAGCAGATAAAGCGAGAGCAGATAGCCGGTCTGCGGCAGGAAAAGGCCGGTCAGAAGCATCGCGGCGAAACACAGCTCAATGACGCCTGTCACCCATACGATCATCACCGGATCAGGAAAAAAAGGCGGTACGATCCTTGCGAAACTGCCGTCCATTGCGAAATGCAAAATGCCGGCAAAGAGGAAGATCAGCCCGAGAATGATCCGAGTCGTCCGCTTGAGCATGAGATGGGACTCCCTATCCGGCAGTTTCCATCAGGCGCTGTCTCCTTGACAAGATTGAGCCTTGACGCTAGAACATTCGATGAACATCATATTTTTCGGTTAGCCGTAAGCCGCAAATGTGGAAAACGCGACAGTTAGGCCGCATGGCCGGCTTCCGCCGCGTAGAATGCTCTCCGAATCGTCAAGAGATAAAGACAGGGGCGTGCTATGGCCGGTTCAGTGAACAAAGTCATTCTGGTTGGAAATCTGGGCGCCGATCCGGAAATCCGCCGGACCCAGGACGGACGGCCGATCGCGAACCTCCGGGTCGCCACCTCGGAAAGCTGGCGCGACAAGATGTCCGGCGAGCGCCGCGAAAAGACCGAATGGCACAATGTCGTCATTTTCAACGAGGGGCTGTGCAAGGTCGTCGAGCAATATTTGCGCAAAGGCTCCAAGGTCTACCTGGAAGGCCAGTTGCAGACGAGGAAATGGCAGGACCAGAGCGGGCAGGACCGCTACACGACAGAAGTCGTGCTGCAAGGCTTCAACTCCACGCTGCAGATGCTCGACGGGCGCAGCGGAGGCGGCGCGGAGAGCGGCCCGCCCGGATTTCACGATGAAGGCGGCTCGTCATACGACAGCGGTAACGAACGGCGCTCCACCGGCGGCGGGCCGCGCCGCGACACGGCCAGCTTCGACAAGGATCTCGACGACGAAATCCCGTTCTGAAACATCGGGCTCGGGCTGTTTGCCATTGGCTGTTCGTATCCTCCGGAACGTGCCGCTGAGCAGTTGCTTCGCCCGGGCGTTCCCGGCTATAGTTCGGCCAATTCCTTAAGCTGAATCTATTTGCGCGCTCGTATGCGCATCGCTGCGGGCGGATCAACCTTCTGGCGTAACCCTTGGCAGATAAAACCGAAAATCAGGACGGCGGCAATAATGGCGGCTCGGACATCCGGCCGATCTCCATTACCCAGGAAATGAAGCGCTCCTATCTCGATTACGCCATGAGCGTGATCGTGTCGCGTGCGCTTCCCGATGTCCGCGACGGCCTCAAGCCCGTTCACCGGCGCATCCTCTATTCGATGCACGAGAACGGCTATGAGTGGAACAAGCCGTACCGCAAATCGGCTCGCATCGTCGGCGACGTCATCGGTAAATACCATCCGCATGGCGACAGCGCCGTTTATGACTCGCTGGTCCGCATGGCGCAGGATTTCTCCATGCGCCTGCCGCTGATCGCCGGTCAGGGCAATTTCGGCAGCCTGGAC
>CAYOUE010000190.1:0-5871 GCA_964407075.1 uncultured Hyphomicrobiaceae bacterium | reverse complement strand
CGATCCGGACCGCACCGGAATGCTGCCGTTCGCCTTCGACGAGGGAATGGGTTTTGAGCGCTATGTCGATTACGCGCTCGATGTTCCGATGTATTTCGTATATCGCGAGGGCCGCTATCTCGACACGGCCGGGTCTTCCTTCCGCGACTTCATGGCGGGACGCCTGCCGCAACTGCCCGGCGAGCGCCCGGTGATGACGGACTGGACGGACCATCTGACGACGCTGTTTCCCGAGGTCAGGCTCAAGAGATTCCTGGAGATGCGCGGGGCCGACGGCGGGCCGTGGCGGCGTCTGTGCGCCCTGCCGGCGCTGTGGACCGGGCTGCTTTACGATGCGGAGAGCCTCGATGCGGCGTGGGATCTGGTCAGGGACTGGACGGCGCAGGAGCGGCAGGCCATGCGCGATGCCGTGCCGAGATACGGGCTGAATACGCCGTTCCGAGACGCCTCGCTCCTGCAGATCTCCCGCGAGGTTCTGAAAATCGCCGAAACCGGCCTGAAGAACCGGGCCTCGCTCAACAGTGGCGGTGAGGACGAGACGATTTTCCTGGAAAGCCTTGAGGAGGTGCTGGCGGCAAGGAAAACACCGGCCGAATTGCTGCTCAGCAAATATGAGAATGAGTGGCAGGGCGATATTGACAGGATCTTCAAGGCCGAGGCTTATTGATCCTGCCTTTCGACATGAGGCAATCTCGCCACAATCAAAGGGTGCAAGATTCCCTAACTTAATCCTTTAAATTGTATGTATCCGTGAATCAAATTCCTCTGGTCGCGCTCCGCCTTGAGCGGCACTGGCCCCAGACTAACAGTTCACGGAGAACGAGATGTTTCGCACTTCGCGTTTTTTCAAGCGCGTAAGCCTTTGCGTTGCGTGCGTTTCATTTTTTGCCGCCACTGCCGGTGCAGGCGACGCCGATCCCTATTGGCAGGGGCGGAAATGGGAGCCGTGGACGGAACTTGGCGGCTATGCGGCAAACCGCTCCTTTGCGCGGCGTGGCGAGCTGGCCTTGTGGGCGCCTCTCGCTCAGGACCACAACTCGCTGTTCTTCATCGATCTGCGCGGCAAGCTGTTCGCGGACAACAATGAGGAAGGCAACGCAGCGATCGGCTACCGCTTCATGGCGCATGACGGCTGGAACCCCGGCTTCTGGATCGGGCTGGACCGGCGCAACACGGCGAGCGGGACGAATTTCGATCAGTTTGCTTTCGGCGCCGAGGCGCTGTCGGCGGACTGGGATTTCCGCGTCAATGGCTACGCACCGCTCAACGACCGGGAGCTTGTTGCGAGCGTTGAGGGAGGACCGGTGGTCGAGGTCATCGGATCGAGCATCTTCCTGGTGCAGGGGGCAGGCTCAGATGTGTATGAGATCGCGATGTGGGGCGTTGATGCCGAGGTCGGCTGGCGCGTGCCGCTGGAGCGTTTCGGCTACGATCCCACATGGGGGGTGAGCCTGAAGGATGGCGAGGACGCGCATTCGGGACGGCATCACGAATTGCGGCTCTATGCGGGCGGCTTCTATTTCGACCATGCCGATTTCGACGGCGAGGTTGCCGGGCCGCGCGCCCGGGCGGAATGGCGGATCGAGAACATCTTCGAGGACTGGGACGGCTCGCGGCTGACCTTCGAGGCGGCCTGGCAGCATGACGACGTGCGCGATCATCAGATCGAGGGCGGCGTCCGGCTGCGGATTCCACTGGGCAGCGGCGCGGACGGTTTGCCGCGCTATGCGCTCAACGCTCAGGAACGCCGCATGACGGAAGGTCTCAAGCGCGACACGGATATCGTCTCTCAGTCGCAGACGGTCGTCACGCAAAACGGCGGCGGCGAGCCTGAGCCTGTCGAGGATGCCGAGACCGGCGTCGATTTCGATATGGTCGTGACCGTTGAGAACGGCGAGAACCTGCAGAACGGTGTCACAACCGCGGGCGTCAACGCGCTCGTCATTGCGATGGGCGGCAATGAGAATTTCGGCGCAGTATCAATGCTGAACGACCAGACGCTGCTCGGCGGCGGCGGGACGATCCAGGTGCGCGGCGTCAACAGCGGCACGGTGGCCTCCTATACCGCACCGGGGACAATGCCGACGATCTTCGCGCTGGACGAAAATGCGGTCAACATGGCCAATAATTCGCATCTCGCGGGGGTCAATACGCAGGAAGGTCTGGTCGGCATAATGGTTTCGGGCACAGCCGAACTGGTCGTGATCTCCGGCGTAACCACGCAAGGTGCGTCAACAGGCATCTCACTTGGCGGCGCTGACAACGCATCCTTCAAAGTCCAGAACTCGAATATTCAGGCTTCGCATATCGGCATTGACGTTACGGCCCAACATTCCACGCTTGAAGTATTGGGCAACATTATTGATGGCGGCATATATGGCATTCGATTTGGAAGCGCGGATTCCTTTACGCTTGCGAATAACCGCTTCACAGGCGCGCCGGTGACGAGTCTTTTTGTCATTGATTTCGACACGATTGCCGGACCGGGCAGCACAGGCAATGTCAATGCGACTAGCAACCCACGGATATGCACCAGACTTTTTGGTGAACTGATCGGCTCAGTGGGGTTCGATACGGTCGTAGTAACCAATGAGAATTGCATCCCGGACCAATAGCCGGACGGGCGAGCGGGCCCCCAGCCGGATAAACGCCTGCCCCCTGCGCGCGCAACGTACATTCGAATTCACGCGGGCTGCAGTGTACAGATCGATCTGGCTCAGACCTGTCGACAGGACGGTGCGGCGCAGAGAAGCCGCCCGCGGATCCTGGTGGAGCGAATTTGACATTTGATCCCCACTCGCTGCGGGCGCATTTTCAAATGTCAAATTCAAGAAGCTCCACCAGAATCAACAGTTTCCAGTGGTTCTTCAGATTCAAACATTTGCAAACGAGGGCGCGCAGATGGGATGCAAATGTTTGAACCGAACCACTAGGCCGCCTTCTTCTCGTCGCTCCTCCCGAACAGCGCTCCGATTACCCCCGTCAGGCCGGTGCGCTTTTCCTCTTCCTGGCCCTTCGCCGCCTGGCGCTCGCGGATGGCCTGGGCGAGCGACTTGTAGGGGTTGGCCGCCGCAACGGGATCGGCCTTGCCGCCCAGCAGTTTCAGCAGAATGTCCTTCATCGGCTGGCGCGTCTTCAACTCCAGCGCGCCGAAGGTCAGGATCGTGACATAGGGCAGCATCCGTTCAAGCTGCTCGGGCGTCAGCGGCAGCACTTTGGCGCGGTTGTCGATGATCTTGCGGATATAGGCGCGGTTGGGGATGAGAGCTGTGAGCAGCGCACGGCCCTCGGCCTCGATCTGCGGATGCCGGAAGATGCCAGGATCGGCGAGATAGCGGTCATGCCGCTGCGAGCCGATCAGTTCCAGCAGCGTCACGAGGCCGGTGGGGCTTTCCATCCGTTTCCGGATCGCCTTGTGCAGAGGCGGGAGAAAATAGCGCACGACCTGGGCGGCGAGTTCGTCGTTCATCCCGAAGGCGGCTCCCATATGCTGGAAGATCCGGCCGTTCTGGGCGCTCGATATGCTTCGGAAGAGTCTCATTCGGTGTCTCTCGGAGTGGTGAACCGGCGCAAGCCGTATCGTCAGCCATGACGCACACGCGGGGGACGCGAAACCGAACGCTACTGGGAAACGGATGCAGGCTTATCGCTAAGCGGCGCGCTGTATCGCGACGGGCGAAGCTGCGAATCAACCGATCATTGAAAATTTTAAATATTCATGCCGGCCGGCAGGAAGCGGCAAATCGCATTTCCCGGGACTTTGCAGCGACTTGTCAACAGGACTGTTGACTTGCGGACACAGTGTGACGCCGTGGAGCCTCAGTTGAGCTGGGTGAGGCCTTCCGTGAAGCCCGCGAGGGAGATCGGCACGCCGATGCCGTATTCCGGCGTCTGGAAGATGATGAACACTGCGTCCGACCCTGTCTGCATCTTCTTGACGAGGTCGTCATTGACAATGACTTCGGCCACGCATCCCACGGGACCGCATTTCAGGAAAGAAGCGTGGCCAACATCGGCTCCGTCGATCTTCAGCCCAAGCCCGGTCGGCAGCAGCACGCCGAGCGGCGCGACGACGCGCAGGATGCGGGTCTTGCCGTCGAAGGACTTGATGAAGATCACCGTCAGCGCCACGTTCGGGCGGTCCTCGGCCTTCACGCTCTGGACCAGGCCGCATTTCTCCACGCTGGATCCGGGCGGCTGGCCGCAACGCAACTGCCAGGCCCCGTGAAGCGAGCGCACCTCACTGGAGCTGATGCCGTCGCCGGAGGTCTGGGCCGGCGCGGGCGCAGGCGCGCAAAGTGCGCCGATCATCAGCGCTGGAATGAGAAGCTGCCGTCTGAGAAACACGCGTTTCATCTCCGGAACAATCGTTGCGGCGCGACCGCGCGCCCTGACTTTCGCATAACGCCGGGAAACGGATCGGTCAACATCGCCCGCCTCAGCGGCCCGCGCCGGACTGTCGTTTGACGAAACGGCCGATATGGGCCGGCGTGGAGCGAGCGTTACGCCTCAATTTACGCGAAAATATGTCGCGAGGCGCGCATCGCTGTTTTCGGATTAGATTGTTGATGCACTAAGCCGTCCGGTCTAAGACGGTGCGGCGCTCACCGGATCGCCGGCCCGAACGGAGCGCCGGAACCTGAAGACGCGGCTCCACTCCTCCGGAGACGCATGGGAACAGACACAATGCTTGGACGCTTCAAAACATTATGGTCCTGCGCGGCCGCGCTATCGGGCATGATCGGGCTGTCTTCGGCCGCACTTGCGGCTCAGCCTGAAAACTGGGGTCTCGGCTTTCAGCCAGCCGCGACGGACATCATGGAGCAGATCAACGATTTCCACAATCTGATGCTCGTCATCATTACCGCGATTGTGGTCTTCGTGCTCGGGCTCCTGATCTGGGTCATGGTGCGCTACAACGCCAAAGCCAATCCGCAGCCTTCGAAAACCTCCCACAACACCACCGTCGAAATCGTCTGGACCGTCGTTCCGGTCCTGATCTTGCTGGTCATCGCAGTTCCCTCCTTCCGGCTGCTCTATGCGCAATACGACATTCCGCGCGCGGATGTGACAATCAAGGCGACCGGCTATCAATGGTACTGGGGCTACGAATACACCGATCACGGCTTCGGATTTTCCTCCATCATGCTCGAAGAGGACGAGTTGCAGGAAGGTCAGCCCTATCTGCTCGCCGTTGACAACGAGGTTGTGGTTCCGGTGAACAAGGTCGTCCATGTCCTAGTCACGTCCGCCGACGTGATCCACAACTGGGCGATGCCGGCGTTCGGCGTGAAAAAGGATGCGGTCAAGGGACGCAACCATCTGGTCTGGTTCCGGGTGAACGAGCCGGGCGTGTATTACGGACAGTGCTCGGAGCTTTGCGGAGCGCGCCACGCCTATATGCCCATTGCGGTACGCGCAGTGCCCGAGGACGAATACGAAGCCTGGCTGCAGCAGGCTCAACAGCAATTCGCATCCGCGCAGCCACAGGAAGACAGCCCCGCTGGCGCGCGCATGGCCGCTTCAGCGCTACCCCGCTAGGCCCGACGGGACCGGAGAGAAGGAAAACGCATGGCCACCACAGTTGGAAGCGGTTATCACGACGACCACGCGCCCGGCTTTGTCGCGCGCTGGCTGTTCTCGACCAACCACAAGGACATCGGCACGCTTTATCTGCTGTTCGCGATCATGGCCGGGATCCTCGGCGGCGCGCTGTCCGTGGGAATCCGCCTGGAGCTTCAGGAGCCGGGCCTGCAATATTTCTCCAATCCCCATACCTATAACGTGTTCGTCACCTCGCACGGCCTCATCATGATCTTCTTCATGGTGATGCCGGCGATGATCGGCGGGTTCGGCAACTGGTTCGTGCCG
>CAYOUE010000189.1:0-5921 GCA_964407075.1 uncultured Hyphomicrobiaceae bacterium | reverse complement strand
CCACCGCCCTCTCCGCGCTCTGGGCCAAGTGCCCCGTCGGACAGGGACGCTACGTCCAGATCGCCGCGCAGTAACGGGGGCGGCTCGGCCAGCATTATCCGCTTGCGCGGCGAAACGTAAGCTGCTTCCTTCTTGATTTTCTCACCAAGGGAGAACAGCACATGCCGCAAGAGCGTCAGCCAGCCTTCGAAACCCTCGCCATTCACGCCGGAGCACAGCCGGATCCCGCGACGGGCGCGCGCGTGACGCCGATCTATCAGACGACGTCCTATGTCTTCGACGACGCCGATCACGCCGCCTCGCTGTTCAACCTGGAAGCGTTCGGCAATATCTACACCCGGATCATGAACCCGACCCAGGCGGTGCTCGAAGAGCGCGTCGCGGCGCTCGAAGGCGGCACGGCGGCGCTGGCGGCAGCCTCGGGCCACGGCGCGCAGCTTCTGATCTTCCACACGCTGCTTGAGCCGGGCGACGAATTCATATCGGGCACGCAGCTTTACGGCGGCTCGGTCAACCAGTTCAACCACGCCTTCAAGAAATTCGGCTGGAACGTCGTGTGGGCGGACAGCACCGATCCCGCCAGTTTCGAGCGCGCCGTCACGCCGAAAACCAAGGCGATCTTCATCGAGTCCATCGCCAATCCGGGCGGCATCATCGTCGACATTCCGGCGATTGCGGCTGTCGCGAAGAAGGCGGGGGTCCCGCTCATCGTGGACAACACGCTGGCCACGCCCTATCTGTGCCGCCCCAAGGAGCACGGCGCGGACATCGTCGTGCATTCGCTGACGAAATTCCTCGGCGGCCACGGCAACTCGATCGGCGGCCTGCTCGTCGATTGCGGCACGTTCGACTGGCTGGCTTCGGGCAAATATCCCGCGCTCTCGCAGCCCTGCCCGTCCTATCATGGCATGGTGCTCGGCGAGACCTTCGGCAATTTCGCCTTCGCCATCGCCGCGCGCGTGCTCGCCCTGCGCGATCTCGGCCCGGCGATCGCACCGATGAACGCCTTCCTCGTCCTTCAGGGCATCGAGACGCTTCCTCTTCGCATGGAACGGCATTGCGAGAATGCGCTCGCCGTCGCCGAATGGCTTCAGGCCCGTCCCGAGGTCGAATGGGTGAACTATGCGGGCCTGCCGGGTAATCCGTTCCATCCGATGGTTCAGAAGATCTGCCCGAAAGGCGCGGGCGCGGTATTCACTTTCGGGCTGAAGGGCGGCTACGAGGCCGGCGTCAAGCTGGTGTCGAGCGTCAATCTGTTTTCGCATCTGGCCAATATCGGCGATGTGCGCAGCCTCATCATCCACCCGGCCTCCACGACACACCGCCAGCTCACCGCGGAGCAGCGCAAGGCGGCGGGCGCTGGCGACGACGTGGTGCGGCTATCGGTTGGGCTTGAAAGCAAGGACGACATCATCGCCGATCTGGAACAGGGGCTGGCGTCTCTGGCCTGAGGAGGCAGCTTTGCTGCGCGGGCGGCCCTCGAAGGCGTCAGCAGGCCGCGCCGCCCAGATCGAGCGACCAGAACTGGCCGGTGAGATCCTGGCCAAAGCTGCGGTGCGGCTCCTCCCGGACAAGCGAAAATCCGGCCCGCTCGTAGATCCGGCGCGCGTCCGCCAGAACGCTGTTGGTCCACAGATCGAGCCGCGCATAGCCTTTTTCGCGCGCAAAGCCGATGCATTCCGAAACCAGCCTGCCGCCAAGCCCGATGCCGCGCGCCGAAGGCTCCACATAGAGCAGCCGCAGCTTCGCCGCCTCATCGCTTCCGCGAACGCAGAAGACCGAGCCGGCGATCCCGCCCCCGCGCTCGGCGATCCAGCATTTCTCCCGCTCCGGATCGAAATTGCGGATGAAGTCGGCGACGATACCGGAAATCAGAGCTTCATAGCTGTCGTCCCAGCCATATTCGCGCGCATAGAGCACGGCTTGACGGTGCACGATCCATCCCATGTCGCCTGGGCGGTGGCTGCGCAGCGTAATTGCGCCTGATGCCCGCTGCCGCGAAAGCGCCGACTCGACGCGGCGCAAGGCGTCCAGCAAGTCGCGGCGTTCATCTTCTGGCACCGAAGCGAGCGCGGACTCGGCTGCGTTCTGCGACATGCGGTCCAGCCTGGCGAACGCCTCGCTCCCCTTGCCGGTCATGACGAGATGCACAACGCGGCCGTCGAGGTCTGAACGCCTTTTCTCGATCAGTCCGCCTTTCTCGAAGCGCGTAATTATCCGGCTGAGATAGCCAGGGTCCACCGCCAGCCGTTTCGCAAGCTCGCCAGCGGTCAGCCGCTCGTGCGAGGCGAGTTCATAGAGCACGCGCGCTTCGGAGAGCGACCAGCCGCTGCCGAGCAGATCGCGGTCCAGAACTCCGATCCGCGCCGTGTAGAATCTGTTGAAATGGCGCAGCGCTCCGGCTGCGGCGGTGAGCGATCCCGAAACCATGACCGAGGCTCCCTGACTTTAGGGAAAGACTAGCCATTTAGTTGACTGAGTCAACTATTTGGCTTCGGCGTCGCCATTGCCGTTGTTCTTGTGGTTCGGCGAAGCGTCGGACACGCCGGCGGGGGCTTCGTCCATCGGCTGTGTGGTGAAGCCCTTGATGCCGCTGATCTCCTCGGCGTCGCGCCGGATCACGACCGGGCTGGTCACATAGGCCGTCACCAGTTCGGCGAGCGAGCGCAGCGCGTGCATGTGGATGCGCTCATAGCCGTGCGAACTGTCCACGCCGAAAGTGATGAGCGCTGTGCGGACGTCGTGGCCGGCCACTTCCGCCGCCGCCGAGTCTGAGCGATAGAAGCGGAAGATGTCCTTCTGGTAGCGGATCTCGTGCTCCTTGCAGAGATCGACCAGCTTCTTGGTCAGATGGTAGTCGAACGGGCCGCTCTGGTCGGCCATCGAGACGGTCACGCCGAACTCGGAAGAGTTCTGACCCGGCGCCGTGGTGCCGTTATCGACGGAGACCAGCGATGCGACGTCGGGATGGATAACCGAGGATGCGCCGGTTCCGACCTCTTCGGCTATGGTGAACAGCCAGTATGTATCGACAGGCAGGACCGGTTCCACCTCGCTCAGAGCCTTTATCGAGGCCAGCAGGACGGCGGTCCCGGCCTTGTTGTCCAGATGACGGGAAACGATGAAGCCATTATCAAGAAACTCCGTCTGCGGATCGATTGCCACGAAGTCGCCGATCTCGATGCCAAGCTGTTCGGTCTCGCGCTTGCGGCGGGCCCGGGCGTCCACCCGGAGCTCGATATGGTCCCAGCCGATCGGCGCCAGGTCGATTTCCTCGTTGAACGTATGGCCGGAGGATTTGAGCGGGAGGATCGAGCCGCGGAAACTGCCGCGCTCGGTGAAGATCGTGCATCTTGCGCCTTCGGCGAAACGCGCCGACCAGGTTCCAATCGGAACCAGTTCCAGACGGCCGTTCTCCTTGATGCGCTTGACCTGCGCGCCAAGCGTGTCGAGATGGGCGACGATGGCCCGGGCGCCGCGATGATCCTTGCCCCTGATGAGCGCGCGGATCGCGCCCCGCCGTGTCAATTCGAAATTGACCTTGAGCCGGGTCAGCTCCTTGCAGGTCTCGCGGACGATGACGTCCGTATAGCCGGTCGGGCTAGGCACGGAAAGCAGGTGTTTCAGCGTCTTCTGTATGTAATCCGTGTCGATTTTCAGCAGTGGCATTGATGTCAGTTGCGCAATTCGCTGTGTTGCCGGACCGTCCGGACGGCTGCGGGGATGGAGAGCGGGAACAAAAGGTCCACAAACCGCTCGGCGGTGGGTTGAGGCTCGTGGTTGGCAAGACCCGGCCGTTCGTTCGCCTCGATGAAGGCATAATGATCCGAACGCGGGCTGGAAACAATAAAATCAATGCCTACAACAGGTATTTCGATCGCATGGGCTGCTGCGACGGCGGCCTCGGCAAGCTTGGGGTGAAGCTCGTCGGTTACGTCGTGGATCGTTCCGCCCATATGCAGGTTCGCGGTCTTGCGGGTCTGCAGCTCCCGGCCTTCGGGCAGTACGTCGTCGAGCGAGAAACCTTCCAGCGCGATGCAGCGCCGGGTTTCGGCATCGAGCGGGATGACGGACTCGCCCCCGGTCGCGGCGGCGCGCCTGCGGCTCTGGGCCTCGATCAGTGCCCGGATCGTCGCGGAGCCGTCGCCGACGACGATGGGCGGACGGCGGATTGCGGCGGCGACAACGCGGTAGTCGATCACGATGATGCGCAGGTCGAAGCCCTTGACCATCTCCTCCATGATGACGCGGTTCGAGAAGGGCCGCGCCACCTCGATCGCATCCTTCACCTCGTCCAGCTCAGTCAGCCCCACGGCGACGCCCCTGCCCTGCTCGCCGCGCGCGGGCTTGACGACCACGGCGCCGTGTTTCTTGAGAAACGCCTCGATCTTCTCGTCCTCGCTCTCCATGCCGGGCTTCAGGTCGAGCTGCTGCGGCACCTTCAGCCCCGCGCGCGACATGAGCCGGCGCGTCACCGCCTTGTCGTCGCAGATCGACACCGCGACCCCGCTGGTCAGCTCCGAAAGGCTTTCCCGGCAATGCACGCTGCGGCCGCCGTGAACGAGGCGGAAAAAGCCGCCTTCGGCGTCCGTCACCTCGACATGGATGCCGCGCCGCATCGCCTCGTTGACGATGATGGCGGCGTAGGGGTTCAGCCTGTCAGCCGGGGAGCCGCCTGTGTAGAGCGGCTCGTTGATCGGGTTCTTGCGCTTTACGGCGAAGAGCGGCACGCGGCGGAAGCCGAGCTTTTCGTAGAGCGCGATCGCCTGTTCGTTGTCGTGCAGGACGGAGAGATCCATGTAATTCGCCCCGCGCGCTCGGTAGTGATCGGCGAGACGACGCAGAAGAACCTCGCCGATGCGCGCATGGCGGGCCTGCGGATCGACGGCGAGGCACCAGAGGCTGGAGCCGCGTTCCGGATCGTCGAAGGCGCGTCCATGATCGACGCCCATCACCGTGCCGACGATGTTGCCGGTTTGCTCATCTTCCGCGACGAGCACGGTGAGCGCGCGGCTGTCGCGGTTGGACCAGAAGAACTCGGACGGCACCGGCACCATCTTGCGCGCCAGATAGATGCGGTTGACCTGCTCGGCGTCCTCCTTGTTGGAGAGGCGGCGGACAAAGAATCCCGCCGGCCTGCGGCGCATGGCGGGAAGCGGCTTGCTCAGGTCGATCCGGTAGGTGTGCGAGGGGTCGAGAAACAGCTCCTGCGGGGCGGTGGCGAGCAGGACGTGCGGATCGCCGATATAAAAAGCGATATCGCGCCGGTCCGGGCGCTCCGCGCCAAGCGTGTCCGACAGGGTCTTCGGGTCCTTGAACGTATGGCCGAACAGCAGCCTGCCCCAGCCGCAATCGACCTCGGCGTTCTGTTTCGGCGTCGCTCCGTATTTTGCGCCGTGGATGGGCCGCATGTCGCGGATCGGCTGGGACCGCAGACGCCGCGCGCGCTTCTGGCTGACGAGATTGCGCCGTGTCGGCCGGGCATCGCCCATGAGAGGGCCTCCTTGGAATATCGTTTGTCGGACCGCTACGCCCCGTGCGCCTGCAGCCACATTTCCAGAAGCGCGGCCTGCCACAGCTCGGAGCCGCGCAGCGGCGTGATATGCGCTTTCGGATCGGCGAAAAGCCGGTCCAGATAGGACTGCCGGAACAGGCCGCGCTCGCGCGCGCCTTGCGAGGTCAGCGCGTCCCGGACCATGTCGAGATACGGTCCGTCGAGATATTTCAGCGCCGGCACCGGGAAGTAGCCCTTCTTGCGGTCGATCACCTCGGAAGGCACGACCAGCCGGGCGGCCTCCTTCAGCACGCCCTTGCCGCCATGCGCCAGCTTGTGCTCCGGCGGGATGCGGGCGGCCAGTTCCGCAAGCTCGTGATCGAGGAACGGCACGCGCGCCTCCAGGCTCCACGCCATCGTCATGTTG
>CAYOUE010000188.1:0-6022 GCA_964407075.1 uncultured Hyphomicrobiaceae bacterium | reverse complement strand
TCGTTCTGAGCCAGGATCAAACTCTCAGATTGGTAAGAATAAGATCATGGCATTCTTGAAGGCGTAATGCCTTCAAGTGGTCACTGCTGTTCTTAGGAATTTACAGAGTCCTAAATGGCAAATTGCCTGCGTCCGCCATAAGACGGCGCGCAAACAATGAGTTTGCCGAAACGCAGGACCGCCAAAGTTCCTACCGTCCGCTGATATTGCGGACAAACAGAACCTCGCCGCCTACGTTTCTCTTTCCTTGATTCACTTGTCAAAGAGCAGAACCGATAAAAAAAGCGAACTCCTATCATACCAAGAGTGCGCTTACTCTCAAACGAATAATTCTTGAAGACCTTTGGGGTCAACAGAATTGTCTCCGTCAAAAAATCGGCTTGTAATTGAGACAGCGCTACCGGTGTCGCCCGACAGCGTCGTCGATGACCCTTATTTATTATCAGAAGGCCACCAATGTCAACACCCGATTTTGAACTTTTTGTTTCGGCTTTCCACTCAATGTCAGATGCCATATTAAGGCCCGATTAGGAGTGTCAGCTTCGGCAAGAGCCAATTTGCGCGGATTTGATTAATAGACGCTTAACGCGTTGAAAAAAATATAATTTTATGCCGAATTCGCGAAGAAGGGTACGAAACATTTAAACTTTCGGCTAAACATTTCATCTGCAGGGCCTGCTTTTCGGCGCTGTTGACATGCTGTGGACCAAATTTGACGGTTACTGAATTGTAAGGGGCGTAACCGTCTCCAGGTTCGAAATGCGAAAGATAACGCGACCTTTTGAACAAAGGCTCCGGGGGTAGTTTTGCTCGAACGCAACAGAAGCAAGCCGGCGAAATTCCTGCAGCAGAATACAAGCGCGCATCTTCCGCAGCTATACAAACCCTTCGGGAAGGGGCGGCTGCCGGAACTGTATCTGCGCGACGCAAAAGCCAAGCGTCTTATATCGCGTCTGAAATGGTTCATTTCAACATGTGTTGTGGGCGCGTCCGGCGTGGGCATCATCGGCATCGCCATGTACGCCTCTACGGGCATCGAGGACGGCAGCGGCATGGTCGGATCGCTGCGCAGCGCCACGCTGGCCGCGTTCAAGCCCAGGGAAGCCGGCAACCTCATCGAAGACAAGATCGCATTGCTTGGCGAAAAGACGGACAAGATCAAGACGACGGCCAAAGGTCTGACGACACGTTACGTCATCCAGGACAGCGTGGTGGAGCGCCGCGGCGAGCGCGAATTCATTACCGTCAAACCTTATGTGCGCGTTTTCGCGACGCTTTCGACCGACCCTCCGGACAAGACTATCGAGATCCCCGCATTCAATCCTTTTGATCTGTATGCGGAGAAAAAAAGCAACGGCGACGACGGCAAGTCTTACGAAACACGGGAAAAAGCTCCGCACAATGAATTCCTGTTTCTGCGCGTCGTCGATCTGGCGGGCGGATTTCTTCCGGAGGAGGACGGTCAAACGCTGGCGGAGGAAGAGGCCGAGCGCATCGTCGCCGAAGCCGACGTCGTGCTGGCCGAAAGCCTGCTCCAGCCCCGCACAGCCTCCCTGCAGTCCGAACCGCTCGCCGAGGTAAGTACATCCACGGATACGCCTGAGCAGGCCGCGCAAAGGAGCGAACCTCCGGTTCGCACGACCATTCTGGAAAAAACGCTTGAGCCGGAAGATGCTGCCGACGGCAGCGAGTTACACTCGATCATCGTCTCCCGCGGCGATACGCTCATCGGCATGCTGAAGGACGCAGGCGCGCAAAATTGGCAGGCCAACGCCATAAGTGAAGCTTTTCTGGCCAGGGAAGGCGGGCTCGATCTGAAGCCCGGCCAGGAGGTGCGGCTCCGGCTCGCCCCCGGCTCGGAAAACGCCGATGCCAAGGAGCCTGTCCGTATCAGCCTGTTCAGCGGCGTGAAGGCGGAAGGGACAGTCGAGCTTGCAGATGGAGAATATCGGCTTACAGACAATCATGTAACGGTGGCCGGAACGGGAGAGAAACCGCTCGGAAATAATCGCGCGACGCTATACGACAGTATCTACAGTGCGGCGCTCGCGCAGGGTATGCCGCAGGATATGACGCAGGACCTGCTGCGGGTGTTCAGCTATGACGTCGATTACAAGCAGAGAGTGCGCCCCGGCGACGGCTTCGAGATGTTCTTTGAAGTCGAAGAGGCCGACGATGGCGAGGAACAGCCGGGCGAGTTGCTTTTCGTGAGCATGAAGGTCGGTGGCGAGTCGCTGAAATATTACCGTTTCCGCACGCCTGACGGAGAAGTTGATTTCTACAATTCCGAAGGCTCGAACTCCCGCAAGTTCCTGATGCGCAAACCCGTAAAGGCCGGCCGCTTTACATCCGGATTTGGCTATCGCAGGCATCCGCTGCTCGGCATCAACAAGATGCATACCGGCGTCGACTGGGCCGCGCCGACTGGCACGCCGATCATGGCCGCCGGCAACGGAGTCGTGGAAATGGCGGGCCGGCATGGCGGAAATGGAAACTACGTCAGAATACGGCATGGCAATGGCTACAAGACGTCCTACAGCCATCTTCACCGTATCGCCGACGGCATCAAGAAAGGCGCGAAGATTCGTCAGGGAGAACTGATCGGGGTGGTAGGCTCGACCGGCCTGTCCACGGGACCGCATCTGCACTACGAAGTTCATGTCAACAACAGACCGACAAATCCGCTGAAGATCCATGTGCCGCGTAGCCGCCAGTTGAATGGCCGTATGCTCATGGAATTCAAGAAGGAGGCGGAACGTATC
Source organism: uncultured Hyphomicrobiaceae bacterium (assembly GCA_964407075.1). GTDB lineage: Bacteria > Pseudomonadota > Alphaproteobacteria > Rhizobiales > Rhodomicrobiaceae > JAHQVI01. Next base: position 3,260 of record CAYOUE010000188.1, on the reverse strand, counting down.
GACGAACTGATGCGCCGCACGCCGGTCAAGACGCAGGTCGCATCAGCCGCAGGTAATTGACGCCGGCCGGACTGCGCTATCCGGATTTGCGGACCTGCTCGATGAAATGGTCCGAGAAATCCACCTTCAGCGCAGCCCAGAGCACCATATGGTCGGAGATCTGCCAGCTCCGCCATTGATCTGTGTAATACCCTTGAGGGCCTCCGTTCCAAAGGTCATTGGCCTTTTCCGGCGGCATCAGGTCGCGATACGCCTGGAAGCCGTCTTCGCTGTCGCGGAACACCGCGTCCAAGGGGCGGAAAACGCCGCTTCCAGCCAACTCCAGCCTGTCCTCGACCTTGCGGAACGCGATCTGGTCATAATAGTGCCGCGGGTTCAGATTCGCCTTGCGGCGGGTCAGGGCTTCAGGAACGTCGAAGCCGGATTTCTCCAGAACCCGGGCGAAAATGTCAGAAGGCGCGCCTATGCCGAAATCGCCCAGAAGGATGTAGTCTTCTTTCTCACGGTCCTGCCGGTCGCGCAGAAAGCGGGCGATCGTCTCCAGCCGCGCCCTGTGCCGCTCAAGGTCCTGTCCCTTCAGCCCTTCATAGCGAAGATGCAGAACGCACAGGTTGAAATTGAAGCCGCCGGCGGCCTGAAACGCCACCAGGAAAGGCGTGCGGTTGAATGTCAGGTCCGCCCGGTCCGCATCCGCCCCGGAGTTGCCGCGCCCCGCTATGCGCTGACCGCCGGGAAGCACGATCTCGCCTGAGATCTTGCGGTAGATCAGCCGCGACTGGCGGAAGACGAAAGCTATGCGCTCCTCCGCACCGTTTCCGCTTTCGATCGTATCCGTCGCGACATAGTCCCATTCAGGGCCGAGAATACCGAGCAGATCCTCCAGCGCATCGAGATTGCGGCCGATTTCCTGAAGCGCGATCAGATCGAAGGCGGAGATTATCTCGGCAATATAGAACAGAGATTCCCGCAGGCGCGGGCCGTGCCCATGGCGGTTGGTGTCGAAGTCCTTCAGATTCCAGCTCGCGACAAGCAACGAGTCGCGCCCTGCGCGCTCCGCGACTTCGGCGCGCAGCTTCCGCCTGAGCGCCTGCAAACCTTCGGCCGTCCGAACCCGCTCGACAGGGTCCATCCATCGTTTGATTGGCAGATATGATGGCATGTGCGGCCCCGTTCGCGATCGATTCCCTCATGATGAGCATCGCATAATCCAGTTTGCTGTTGTCAAGCTGCGGAAGTTTGTTGCGCTGCGCTGTTCACAAGCAAATTGAGGCTTCGCTATTCGCTTTTACGGAACGATTTGCCCGGAAGATCGTTAAACGCCTGTCGCCCGCACACTGCGAGCGCAGAGCTTTGGCAGTTGAAAGGGAAAAAAGATGCGTGGAGTTCTCATCGCCGTTCTCGTCGCCGCCGTTGGCGTGCTGGGTTATCTCTATTGGGAAGACCAGCAGAATAAAGTGACGATAGAGCTTGAAGCGCCGGAAATTGATGCGCCGGCCATTAACTGAATTGACGAAGTAAATAATGGCGGCCCAGACGGCCGCCATTACTGCTTTGGCCGGCGAACCTATGCGGCAGCGCGCGATACCGGCTCTCCGTTGATGACAAGACCGTTTTCGCCTACGGACAGGCGCACCGTATCGCCGTCCTTGAGCTTTCCTTCGATCACCAGTTCCGACAGCGGATCCTGAACATTCTTCTGGATCACCCGCTTGAGCGGACGCGCGCCATAAACCGGGTCGTAGCCTTCCATCGCGAGCCACTCCCGAGCCGAGTCGTCCAGTTCGATGATGATCTTGCGGTCTTCCAGCAGCTTGCGCAGCCTTTCGAGCTGAATGTCGACGATGGCCGCCATGTGCTCCCGCTTGAGACGGTGGAAAACGAGGATTTCATCGACACGATTGAGGAATTCCGGACGGAAATGCCCCTGCACGACCTGCATCACGCGGGCGCGGATGATCTCCGGCTCCTCGCCGTCAGCCTGCTGGACCAGGTATTCCGAGCCGAGATTCGACGTCATGATGATGATGGTGTTGCGGAAATCGACAGTCCGGCCCTGACCGTCGGTCAAGCGCCCGTCGTCGAGTACCTGCAGCAAGACGTTAAAGACATCCGCATGAGCCTTTTCGATTTCGTCGAACAGCACGACCTGATAGGGACGCCGGCGCACCGCTTCGGTTAGCGAGCCGCCTTCCTCATAGCCGACATAGCCGGGAGGCGCGCCGATCAGACGTGCGACGGAATGCTTCTCCATATATTCCGACATGTCGATCCGGACCATGGCCTGCTCGTCGTTGAACAGGAAAGCGGCAAGAGCGCGGGTGAGTTCGGTCTTGCCTACGCCCGTCGGCCCCAGAAACATGAACGAACCCATCGGACGGTTCGGGTCCTGAAGGCCTGCCCTGGAACGGCGCACCGCCGTCGCGACGGCGCGGACTGCTTCGGCCTGACCGACGACGCGCATGGACAGTTCCTGCTCCATTAGGAGCAGTTTCTCCTTCTCGCCTTCGAGCATCTTGTCGACCGGAATGCCGGTCCAGCGCGAGACGACGCCGGCGATATGATCCGGCTTGACCTCTTCCTCCATCATCCGTCCGCCCGCCTCGGCGTTCGCGCCTTCGAGTTCACGAATCTTTTTCTCAAGCTCGGGGATCACGCCATAGGCGAGTTCGCCGGCGCGCGTCAGATTGCCCTGCCGCTGTGCCTGTTCGAGCTCGATGCGCTTTGCGTCGAGTTCCTCCTTGATCCGCTGCGCCGACGACAGCTTGTCCTTTTCCTCACGCCAGCGCTGGGTCAGGGCATTCGATTTCTCTTCGAGTTCGCCGATTTCCTTCTGGATCCGGTCTAGCCTGTCCTTTGATGCGGGATCGTTCTCCTTCTTGAGCGCCTCGCGCTCGATTTTCAGCTGGATCAGCCGGCGATCGAGTTCGTCGAGTTCCTCGGGCTTGGAGTCGACCTGCATCCTCAGACGGCTAGCGGCCTCATCAACAAGGTCGATCGCCTTGTCTGGCAGAAATCGGTCGGTGATATAGCGGTTGGACAACGTCGCTGCCGACACCAGCGCGCTGTCCGTGATCCTGACGCCATGATGCAACTCGTATTTTTCCTTGAGGCCGCGCAGGATGGAGATCGTGTCCTCGACGGTCGGCTCCGAGATGAAGACCGGCTGGAATCGCCTCGCGAGCGCGGCATCCTTCTCGACATGCTTGCGGTATTCGTCGAGCGTCGTCGCCCCGATGCAATGCAGCTCGCCGCGCGCCAAA
>CAYOUE010000187.1:0-6048 GCA_964407075.1 uncultured Hyphomicrobiaceae bacterium | reverse complement strand
ACTGGTCATCTTCATGGATCCCCCAATCATCTCATTTCCAATCCGCCCTAGGCCTTAAGCCTTCAGGCTTTCCTCAAAACACAGAGCCGACGGCACGCGCCGATGTCCCTGCAACCCAAGCCGGCGAAAGGTGAAACCCCGTCTGCCTCCGGCCCAAATTCCTAAGTCTTCGAACCCAAAGCTCTGTGTCTGGCCCGTCTGACTTATAGATAGAGTATTAGATGTAAGATCTTAAATCTCAAAGCCTAACGAAACGAATCCTGTGGAACGGGGCGGCTTATGTGACAGATTCGACACGAAAATAGGCAAATTTCTACTTATGGTTGTTTTATTGAAATACTTCAACTTACCGCTCTCGCATTTGCACTTGCCATAATCCGGCGACTCGTTTTCGGGCGAGCGCACCACTCGCGCCCCGGCAAGGCGCTGAGCGGTCCGCTTCGGCGCACGCTTTGGAAATTCCAGCAAAGGCGTGGATCCAGCCGCCGCGCCCAACGCCGCAATGACGCGCGAGGACGCAATCCCCGCGAAGGCGCAGATTCATTATTGTATTGATTTCATTGCATCTTTCTGGATCCCCGCCTACGCGGGGATTTCAACTCTGTTGGCCCTAAGGCGTTTTCAGAAGCCTGCCGAACCGCAAAAAGAAAAGGCCGCCCCGAAGGACGGCCTTTCGACTGCGGGATCCGAGAACAAGTTCTAGAAGTTGATCTTGCCGCCGAGGAGGAAGAATTCGTCTTTGTCGTCAGACTCATCTTCGACGTGGCGATACAGAAGGTAGAGGTCGAGTGCAGCCGAGTCGAAGGACTGCGTTACGCCGAAGCCATAAAGCTCGTCATCGTCGCCATCATTATACTCACCGTATTCGGCGTAGATCGTCGTGGCGCCATAAGGCAGGAAGGTCTTTTCGATACCGGCCTGGACATACCAGAAATCATCGGTGTTGGGGCCGACTTCTTCTTCACCGGCCTGGAAAGCGGCAAACAGACCGGTCGGCACATGCATGATCGACGCGGATCCGACCAGCCTTTCCTTATCGCCATCTTCCAGTTCGGAATAGCCGATACCGGCTGCGACGCGGAAGGCGTTGAACTCGCCGCTATAGCGAAGCGCAACATCCCAGTAGTCCCCATTGCCATCACCGTCGAGATCGTCGCTCCAGCTAGCAGAGAGAATGAACCCGTATATCGCTGGAGAGTCGTAACGAATTGCATCGCCGCGGCCGCCGTCAAGGTTGCTGTAGGATGTCGCGGAAGTGTATTCCTCGCTGGAGTCGAGATAAACGTTGCCGAGCGTGATTTCGGCAATGCCGTCAGTAGCGGTGGACTGCTGACCGATCGTGACGCGGCCGAGTTGCTCGCTTTCGACCCAGAGATTGTTCTGGCGGATGGTGATCGCCTCACCCTGCTCGTCAGTCGTATCGAACTCCATCCGGTATCCGGCGCTCCAGCCCGGCTTCAGGGAAGCAGAACCGCGAAGACCGAACCGGCTGCCATCGTCGTCGACAAGCTGGACGTCGTTATCGTCATAATCGTCGTCATTCGTATCAAAAAACAGGATGCCGCGGCTGACGAAGCCGTAGACCTGCAAGGATACGACACGGTTGCCCTTGCGGGCGGTCGTGGCTTCGAGTTCGGCGACGCGCTCTTCGAGGTCTGCGCAGCATCCGCCGCCCAGGTCGGCCGCCTTGGCGGGCGAGGCGAAACCGATAAGCGCGCCGGCTGCAGCCGCCAGCGCAATACGACTGGTCATTTTCATAAATCCCCCAATCTTGACTAACAAAGCCTTCGGGATGGCCCTTCCGGCTTTCAAACACAGAGCAAACGGCGCGCGCCGGTGTCCCTGCAACTCATGCCGGCGTCTGGAAAACTCCAGGATCTTTCCGGCCCAAATTTCCCAAGTCCCGGATCGCAGCGTGAACTGCTATCCGTCGGGCTTACGACAGTGAGGTTACATCTGATACGTAAGATATCAAATGACATCCCTGTCATAAAGCCAACGGCGCTGAAGCATGTGGCGGATGCGCCACAAAGCGAACGCTGACGCTAAAATTTGAGCAGAAAATTTAAGCCGAAATTGCGATTATGCCGCAGTTTACGGGGCTATTCCGCTGCGGGCGCGTCAGCCAGCGCGGCGTCGGCCTTGCCCTGCATATAGGCCCATTTGGCGCGGGCGTTGGCGACCACGCCGTCCATCACCGCGCGCAGCTCTTCCAGCATTGCGCAGCGGCGGTCCGCGGACGGCTCGACGGAGGGCGCGGCCCCGGCGAGAGAAGCGACCGAACGCGCCTGCCTGCCGATGGCCGGAACCTGGGCGAGCAGCTCCTCGTTGCGGGCATCGAAAGCGGCGATGCGCTCGTCCTGAACCAGCGGGCGGGCGTTGGCGCGATAATCCTCGTCAGACCAACCCTCGCGCTGCTTGATCGTCATCAGTTTCTGCTGAAAGCTGCCGCGATGTTCGGCGCTGAGCCTTTCGAGCGCGGCGCGCGCGTCGGCGACCGCGGCGGAAAAGGCGTCCTGCCCGCATTCGGAGGCGGCGGCCCCGCCCGCGAAGCCGGAAAGAATCAGCGCCGCAAGAAAATTTGCCCGGATGGTCATGAATGGCGTCCCGCTGAGTTCGTTGTCGTGGATGGGTCTTGCCCGGCGCGGCGGCGCTATTACCGCCGCCCCCTCGCGTCCGTGCGGCCATCGGAACGTTAACTTTCGTTAACGCCGTTTATGCGCCCGAACTTTTGCCGAATTATGGCGGCTCCACGCATTCCGGATCAGCGCGCGTGACGCCCGACCGGCTCCCAAAGGAAGGCAACGCGGTGCAGCGTCGTATCGCCATAGCGCTCTGGCGAGGAGCCGCATTGCCGCCCGCCCAGACGGCTGTAGAAGCCGCAGGCGGTCTCGTTCTCCGCCAGCGCCCACACCAGCAGCGACCTGCGCCCCTCGCGCTTCAGGACGTCATAGGCAGCCAGGAACAGCGCCCTGCCGAAGCCCAGCCCCTGATAGGCGGGAGACAGATACAGTTCGTAGATCTCGCCGATATTCGCCCGCCCCGGCGTGCGCGCGGCCCCGAAGGTGACATAGCCGCGTACCTCGCCGTCGAAGGTGAAGACGTGAACGCGCGTCTTGGAGCGCCGGACCGTCCGGCTCCACCAGCCTTCGCCGCGCCGCGCGATCAGCTTCTGCAGATAGAGATGGGGAATGATCCCCTGATAGGTCGAACGCCACGCCTCTTCATGGACCCGGGCGATGGCGGCGGAGTCGGGAGGTTTCGCGGGGCGGATTCTGGCGAGCTTCGTAGTCATGACAAGCCTATGATATCCCGCAACGCACGGTTATGCGAGCAGGAGTTTGAGCAAGAAGCGGGTCACTGCTCGCGTATGAACTCGCCGAACTGGCCGAGCGCAAGCTGCCACCAGTCGATCGTGTCCTCGAAATTCTCCCGGCTTACGCCGCCCTTGTCGAGATTGACGAAGAATTGCAGGAACACGTCGTTGTCCTTGTCGAGGAAGGCCTTGCCGACGAATTTCTCCAGGTTCCAGGCGTTGGCGCGCTCGATCGGCACTTTCTTGTCGAAGATCCAGTAGGTCGAGAAATTGATGGCCTTGCAATTGCGGCCTTCGTTGCAACCGACGAAGTAGATGTAGAAGAACTTGCCGCCCGCCGACGATTCGATGCGGGGGGCGCCGCTCGCTGTCGTCTCGACTTTCGCCCGGTATCCCAGATCCTGCAGGATCGCGGCGATCGCATCGGGATCGCCCGCATCGACGGTCTGCGCCCTGACAGGCAAGACATGACTGATGAGCGCCGCAAAAACCGCGGCGAGAAAAAACGCCCGCATCTTAACCCTCTCAAATCTATTCCGACGGAAATACGCCATTCATTATATCGCGCACGCGGCTGCGGTAACAACGCCGCGGAGGTTGCCGGAGAAGCGGCTGGCACGCGCTGCGCAATGGCACCACACTCCGAATCGCAAAAGTCAGCCGCCACGAGTCTATGCTGCGGGTGCGCCACGCCGGAAGCTTATCGCCCGATGCACGAATTCGAGCTTTTCAGCCGCCCCCGGAGAAATCACGAACGGGTAAAAGTCGTTCAGCCCCATGCTGCGGTTGAGGCTGTTCATGGCAAGCGCCAGAGGCACCCAGCGCTCGACGAGGCCGCGCGCGCTTTCCGCCCGATAAGGGTCCGCCCCGGGATCCGAAAAGCTCAGAACGGACGCCGAACCGCCGCGCGGGCGCAGGCTGATGCTGCAGTCGGCAGCGGTTTCCAGAACGTCGATCATGTGCAGGTAATGCGCCCAGCTTTCCGCCCAGTCCTCCCAGGGATGCGCGGTCGCGTAAGCGGAAATATGGGTCTGCGCCCAGTCCGGGCGCGGGCCGTTGCGGTGATATCCCGCGAGCGCTTCCGCGTAATCGGCGCGCTCGTCGCCGAAGAGTTCCCTGAACCGCGGCAGCAGTTCTCCGCTCGCGATGAGGACAAGCCAGTAATAATGGCCGCTTTCATGCCGAAGATGGCCGAGGAGCGTGCGGTAAGGCTCGTTCAGATTTTCCCGGGTCTGTTCGCGGATCGAAGGATCGGCTTCGGCGAGGTTCAGCGTAATGAGGCCGTCCTCATGCCCCGTCGTGGCGTCCGCAACGATGTCGAAGGCCAGCGCAGGCTGCCCTGCTCCAGGCCGGTCTCCGCCGATAGGCAGCCCGCATTTGAGCAGGCCGTAGATCATGCGGCGCTTGGCTTGTTCGAAGGAGAACCATTTTTCGGCATTGCCGGCGACATCCAGATCCGGAATCGTCCTGTTGAGCGAGCAGCTCAGACAGAACATGTCCTGCCCGTCCGCCGGAACGAGCCAGTTGCACACCTGGAAGCCGTAATTCGCGCAGTAAATCAGCTTTTCGCGCTCATCACGCCGCGTCGAGAGAGCGCCGTCATCGTCGGGAAAAAGCGCGTGCATCGCCATAGAGCCGGGATCGAAGCCCAAAGAGGTGTTGCAGTTCTGGCAGGCGACATTTTCGAAATAAACAGGCTGCCCGCAATTGTCACATGAAAAAACACGCATGGAAGACCTTTCTTCCCCTGCAGAACTTTCGACGACTCCTCAACTGTAATGAACAACTGCCCTGGCCATCAATAAGTTCCGTTCACCCATTGAGGGCTTTTTCTGCGCGAACGCGGAGCAGCCGCAACCTCAGCGCGTTGAGCTTGATGAACCCTTGCGCATCCTTCTGGTCATACGCGACAGCGCCTTCCTCGAAGGTCACGAGATCCTCGCTGTAAAGCGAGCGCGGCGAGGTGCGCGAAACGACGCTGGCGGAGCCCTTGTAGAGCTTCATTCGAACGCTTCCCGTGACATGCTCCTGAGATTTGTCGATAAGCGCCTGCAGCATCTCGCGTTCGGGCGAGTACCACAGCCCGTTATAGATCAACTCGGCGTAGCGCGGCATGAGCTCGTCCTTGAGATGCGCCGCCCCGCGGTCGAGCGTCAGGCTCTCCACGCCGCGATGGGCGGCGAGCAGAATGGTGCCGCCGGGCGTTTCGTAGACGCCGCGCGATTTCATCCCGACAAAGCGGTTCTCGACCAGATCAAGACGGCCGATCCCATGCGCGCCGCCGAGCTCGTTGAGGCGCGTCAGCAGAGCTGCGGGGGACAGCGCCTCTCCGTCGATGGCTACGGCATCGCCGCGATCGAAAGCGATTTCCACGATCTGCGGCTTATCCGGCGCCTCCTCTGGGCTGACCGTGCGCTGATAGACGAATTCGGGGCATTCTTCAGCGGGGTTTTCCAGCAGCTTGCCCTCCGACGAGGTGTGCAGCAGATTGGCGTCGACCGAGAACGGCGCTTCCCCGCGCTTGTCCTTGGGGACCGGGATCTGGTGCTTTTCGGCGAAATCCAGCAGCGCCTGACGGCTCTTGAACTCCCATTCCCGCCAAGGCGCGATCACGCGGATATTCGGATCGAGCGCATAATAGCCGAGTTCGAAGCGGACCTGGTCGTTGCCCTTGCCGGTCGCGCCGTGGCAGACCGCGTCCGCGCCGGTTTCGTGAGCGATCTCGATCTGGC
>CAYOUE010000186.1:0-6225 GCA_964407075.1 uncultured Hyphomicrobiaceae bacterium | reverse complement strand
GCTTCGCGTTGCGATGCGCACCGAGATCAAGGCGCTGCATCAGCGCGTCGGCGGCACGACGATCTACGTGACACACGATCAGATCGAGGCCATGACGATGGCGGACAAGATCGTCGTCATGCAGAATGGCTATGTCGAGCAGATCGGCGCCCCGCTGGAACTCTACGACTACCCGAACAATCTGTTCGTGGCCGGTTTCATCGGCTCGCCCGCGATGAATTTCGTGCGTGGCAGGGTCCAGCTCAACGGCGCATCGAACATCGTCACAGATCAAGGCGAAGTCATTGCGATCCCCGAGGGAACGGGCGTGGAAAACGGACGCGAGGTCATCCTTGGGATCCGTCCCGAGCATCTGCGCGTGAGCGAAACCGGCCGGGGCATCCCCGTAGAGGTGATCGTCACGGAACCCACGGGATCGGAAGTTCTCATCGTCGCAAAGCATGGCGACGACAGCGTGAATGCGGTTTTCCGCGAGCGGCTGCAGCCTTCACCCGGCGAACGCCTCTGGCTCGCGCCTGATCCGGAGAAAATCCATTTGTTCGACGCGGAGACGGGTCGTGCATTGCGGGCGTAGTCCTGAGAAGTGACCGGACGCGCCCTTCAAAAAAGCGCTGAAGTGCGCAAACATTCTGGGAGGACCGAATGATTAACCGCCGCTCAATGCTTAAAGGAACCGCCGCGCTCGGAGCGATCGCGGCGTCCGCCGATCTTCTCGGCTGGGCGCGCGCCTGGGCGCAAAGCTCGATGCTCCATCAGCCGGAGTCGGGCGCCAAGCTCCAGTTGCTGCGCTGGAGACGCTTCATCCAGGCCGAGGAAGACGCATTTATGAGGCTCGTGGACGCCTTCTCCAAAGCCACCGGCGTTCCGGTCGAGGTGCTCAACGAGACTCTCGACGACGTGCAGCCCAAGGCCTCGGTCGCGGCCAATGTCGGCTCCGGACCGGATATGTTCTGGGGGCTTTATTCTCTGCCGCACCTGTTCCCGAATCAATGCCTCGATGTTACCGATATCGCGGAATATCTGGGCGGAAAATACGGCGGCTGGACATCGGCTGCTGAAACCTACGGCAAGTCCGGCGACAAGTGGATCGCAATCCCGGTCGCCTACAACGCCAACGTCATCAATTACCGCAAATCCGCGATAGAAGAAGCCGGCTTCAGCGAAATCCCCGGAGATCTTGAAGGCTTCCTCGAACTGAACAAGGCGCTGAAGGGCATCGGCAAGCCGGGAGGGATGGCGTTGGGCCACGCTTCGGGCGACGGCAACGCCTGGACGCACTGGTGCCTGTGGGCGCATGGCGGCAACCTCGTCGACGAAAACGACAATGTCATCATCAACTCGCCGGAAACCGCCGCCGCGCTCGAATACGCCAAGCAGCTTTACGAGGCTTGGATTCCGGGCGTAGCCTCCTGGAACGATGCCTTCAACAACAAGGCATTCCTGGCCGAAGAGCTTTTCCTGACCAATAACGGCGTCTCGATCTACGCCGCCGCCAAGGCCGGAGCAAATCCTCCCGCGGATGCGGATCAGGCCGCCAAGGACGCCGCGCCGAAGATGGCGGAGATAGCCGATGACGTCTATCACGCGGTCTGGCCTGTCGGCCCGGTCGGCAAGCCGACCGAGTTTCATATCTGCTACCCGATCCTCGCAATGAACTACTCGCCCAACCCGAATGCGAGCAAGGCGTTCATGCAGTTCATGATGGAAGCGGAGAATTACGGGCCGTGGGCCGCGGATGCGGTCGGCTATCTCACCCAGACGCTGAAGGAATACGAAAACCTTCCGTTCTGGGCCGAAGACCCGAAGGTTGAGGTCGCCAAGCTCGCAGCCGACCGCACGCTGACGGCAGGCCACCTCGGCTCGGTCGGCGAAAAGGCCGCCGCGGCGCTTGCCGACTTTATCGTGCTCGACATGGTTGCGAATGCCGCCTCCGGCCGCGAAACCATCGAAGGCGCCATCAAGATCGCCGAGCGGCAGGCCCAGCGTCTCTATCGCTGATCGTCGCCTTAACAACATTGCGCGGGGGTTCCTCATGGTGCCCTCGCGCTTTACGAGGCAGAACATTGGCTGACATCGCTCAAGACAAGATTGACGCCGGAACAGCGCAATACCGTTCAACCTGGACCCAGCTCAAGACCAACCGCAACTGGCTTGGCTTCTGGTTCATGCTGCCGGCTGCGGCGTTCCTGATCCTGTTCCTCGCCTACCCGCTCGGACTTGGCGTTTATCTTTCCTTTACCGACGCGCGCGTGGGCAATCCGGGCGAATGGGTCGGTCTGGAGAACTATATCTGGCTGATGGGCGACTTCTCCGAAGGCTGGCGCTTCTGGGAACAGGGCGACAGCGTCTTCTGGCTCTCGGTCTTCAACACGCTACTCTACACCATCGTTGCCAGCGTCATTAAATTCGCGATCGGCCTCTATCTGGCGCTGCTGCTCAACCGGCACATGCCGTTCAAGGCGATCATCCGCGCGATCGTGCTGATCCCGTTCATCGTGCCGACCGTGCTTTCCGCGATCGCCTTCTGGTGGATTTTCGACACGCAGTTTTCCATCGTGACCTGGATGCTTCAGGGCGTCGGCGCGATTTCCGAGAACTATCAGATCAACTGGCTCGGCGAAGCCGAACTCGCCCGCGCATCGGTGATCTTCGCAAATATCTGGCGCGGCGTGCCTTTCATAGCGATCACGCTGCTGGCAGGGCTGCAAACGGTGAGTGTCTCGCTTTATGAAGCCGCCGTGATCGACGGCGCGACGCGCTGGCAGATGTTCCGCTACATCACCTATCCGCTGCTGACGCCGATCATCGCCGTCGTGATGACCTTCTCGGTGCTGTTCACCTTCACCGATTTCCAGCTCATCTGGGTGCTCACGCGCGGCGGACCGTTCAACGCAACGCATCTCATGGCGACGCTCAGCTATCAGCGCGCGATCCTGGGCGGCTATCTCGGCGAGGGCGCGGCGATTTCAACAGCGATGATTCCATTCCTGCTCGCCGCAATCATGTTCTCATGGTTCGGTCTGCAGAGGCGCAAATGGCAGCAGGGAGGAAAAGATGGCTGATTACGTTGCGCCGCAGCTTGCCGACGAAAAGGCGGACCACCGCGAAGGCATGGAGCATCTGGAGACGAATTTCTCCAAATTCGTCACGCTCTATCTGCCGCTCGGCATTATTATCATTGTACTGATCTTCCCGTTCTACTGGATGGCGCTGACCTCGATAAAGCCTGACCAGGAACTGATCGACCTGAGAAGCACCAACCCGCTCTGGACGCTCAGCCCCACGCTCAAGCACATCCGCATCCTGCTGTTCGAGACGAGCTACCCGACATGGCTGTGGAACACCATGTCGGTCGCCATCTCCGCAACCATCCTGTCGCTCATCGCGAGCGTGCTCGCCGCCTACGCCATCGTGCGCATCCAGTACAAGGGCGCGAACATGATCGGCGGTATGATCTTTCTCGCCTATCTCGTGCCGCCCTCGATCCTGTTCATTCCGCTGGCGTGGGTGGTGTTCCAGTATGGACTGTTCGACACGCCCTTCGCACTGATCCTGACCTATCCGACGATCCTGATCCCGTTCTCGACATGGCTGCTGATGGGCTATTTCAAGACCATTCCATTCGAATTGGAGGAATGCGCCCTGATAGACGGGGCGTCGCGCTGGCAGATCATGACCAGGATTATCCTGCCGCTGTCGATCCCCGGGCTGATCTCGGCGTTCATCTTCTGCTTCACCTTGTGCTGGAACGAGTTCATCTACGCGCTGACATTCATCTCCAATGTCAACAACAAGACGGTGCCGGTTGCGATCGTGACGAACTTCACCGACGGCGACATCTACAGATGGGGCTCGATCATGGCGGGCGCGCTGATCGGCTCGCTGCCGCTCGTCGTGCTTTACGCCTTTTTCGTCGAGCACTACGTCGCCGCGATGACCGGCGCGGTCAAGGAATGAGCTGGTCGATCCATCACGTGAACCTTCCGGCGACGGACGTTCGGGCGTCCGCCCGGTTCTACGCCGAGATCATCGGCCTCAGCGAAGGCCGCTGGGTCTTTCCACCGCCGGAGCAGGTCGGACACATCAGCGCCGATCCGGCGCAGCTCACGCTCTTCCCCTGCGACACGGCCAGCCGCGGCGAGAACAGCGGCCTGCATCTCATCCTGCCGGAGCCTGAATTCGCGCGCCGGAACAATCTGGACCACAATCCATCTATCGGGGGCCATGTCGCGATCCAGGTCGCCGATCTCGACGCAGTGATCGCCAGGCTGCAGGCGGCGGGGATCCCCTTCTCCTACGCGCCGACTTTCGCCATTCCGCATATGCGTCACATCTACGTTTACGACCCGGCGATGAACCTGCTTGAAATCAACGAGGTGACGCAGACATGAGCGGCGCAGCGATGAACGTGGCCTTTGTCGGCCTTGGCGCAATGGGCGGGCGGATGGCGCGGGTTCTGCTCGACGCCGGACATCGCGTCACCGGCCATGACCGGGTCCCGGCCGCTCTGGCGGCGCTTGAAGCCGAAGGCGGCATGTCGGCGGCGAGCGTGGGCGAAGCCTGCACCGGCGCGGAGGCGCTTGTCCTTATGGTCGTCAATGCAGATCAGGCGAAGGCCGTTCTTTTCGATGGCGGCGCGCTCCACGCGCTGCCAGAGGGCGCGCTCATCATGTCCTGCGTAACCATGCCCGCCGAAGCCGCGCATGACATAGGCCGGCATGTCGAGGCTGCGGGCCGGATGTTTCTCGATGCGCCGGTCTCGGGCGGAACGGCGGGCGCGGAGAAAGGTTCGCTCACATTCATGATTGCGGGATCGGACGCCGCCTGCGCCAAAGCTGCGCCCTTGTGCGAGGCGATGGGGGAAAACATCTTCCGGTTGGGCGATGCGCCCGGCGCGGGATCGACCATGAAGATGGTCCACCAACTCGCCGCAGGCTGCAATCTCGCCGTTGCGGCGGAGGTGATGAGCATGGGCGCGCATCTCGGCCTCGACCCGGCGCAGGTGCTGGAGGTGCTGAACGTTTCGGCGGGCGGATCGTGGATGATTTCCGATCGCGGGCCGCGGATGCTGACCGAGGGCGCGGAGGCGAAGTCCGCCGTCGACATTTTCGTCAAGGACCTTGGCATCGTGCTTGACGCGGCGCGGGCCGCGAAATTCCCCGTGCCGGTCTCTGCGGCCGCGCTCCAGGTGTTTCTCGGCGCATCGTCAGCCGGATTCGGCGGCCATGACGACAGCCAGGCGACCCGTTTTTACGAGAAACTGGGCGGGAAGAGAGTGCGGAAGACGCGGAACTGACCGTTTCGGACAGCAAGTAGCAAGTAGCCCGGGTGAAGTGAAACGTAACCCAGGGGATTATTGCCGGGCGTGCGCAGGCGTGAAGGAAACCGGCGGCCGGCCGGGGATCGGGCCCGGCCGCCGGCAGCGGTCAGTTGCCCCCCGAGATCTCCTTGAAAAACTCAAGCTGCTGCTTCAGCTTGGATGGATTCGGATCTTCCTGAACCTTGATGTCGGTACGTTCACCGTACTGTTTCAGAGCCGGGGTATATGGCTTTTCGACCGCGTAGCGATTGCCGTAACCTTGTCCGCTGCCTGAATTGTTGTCATATGCAGAGGCTGTGCCGGTGACAGCCAATGCGAGTATGGCGGCGCCGATAAGCTGCTTCATGATCTTCTCCATTTTTTCGGTTGGTCTTCGTTGAATTCCAGACGGTCTTGCGTGACTGTCTGAAGCATCAACATCCTTCCCCGGCGTTTTATTCGTAGACGCCCGGTAGTTTTTTCTGCGGACCCGCCAGGGGCGCCCGGCGCGTCCTTCCTCACTGCACGCGGCGCAGCGGCTTTTCGCCCGTGCGTGGCCCTTCCCGCCGCATGAGATTTCGACTATTTAAGCTGCATGAGCATCGACACTCCAATTGCGCCCGCCGCCGCCGCGGGCAAGGCCGCCAGCGCGGGGGAAAAGGCCATTCCCCTCGCGCGCATCCGCAATTTCGCGATCATCGCCCATATCGACCACGGCAAGTCGACGCTGGCCGACCGGCTGATCCAGATCTGCGGAGGCCTGACCGACCGCGAGATGAAGGAGCAGGTGCTCGATTCGATGGATCTGGAACGCGAGCGCGGGATCACCATCAAGGCGCAGACAGTCCGGCTGAAATACACAGCGCAGGACGGGCAGGACTATCTGCTCAACCTGATCGACACGCCCGGCCATGTCGATTTCGCCT
>CAYOUE010000185.1:5882-6237 GCA_964407075.1 uncultured Hyphomicrobiaceae bacterium | reverse complement strand
AAACCAGCTTGCCCGTCCATCTCCATACGCATGACACGAGCGGCATCGCCGGCGCGACGATCCTGGCCGCGAGCGAAGCGGGCGTGGATGCCGCCGACTGCGCGATGGACGCGCTCTCCGGCCTCACCTCGCAGCCATGCTTCGGCTCGATCGTCGAGGCGCTGCGCAACACCGAGCGCGACACCGGCTTCGATCCGGCCGTCATCCGCGAGATCTCGGACTACTGGGAGGCGGTGCGAATACAATACGCCGCTTTCGAGGCCGACATGAAAGCGCCTGCCGCCGAGGTCTATCTGCACGAAATGCCGGGCGGCCAGTTCACCAATCTGAAGGCGCAGGCCCGCTCGCTCGGCCT
>CAYOUE010000185.1:301-5872 GCA_964407075.1 uncultured Hyphomicrobiaceae bacterium | reverse complement strand
GGACTTGAGGAACGCTGGCACGAAGTCGCCAAGGCCTATGCCGACGTGAACCGGATGTTCGGCGATATCCCCAAGGTGACGCCGTCATCGAAAGTCGTCGGAGACATGGCGCTTGCGATGGTTGCGGCCAGCCTGACGCGCGAAGATGTCGAATCTCCGGACAAGGACGTGTCCTTTCCTGAATCCGTCGTCGATTTCTTCAAGGGCGGGCTGGGCCAGCCGCCCGGAGGATTCCCGAAGGCGTTGCAGGCCAAGGTGCTGAGCGGCGCGGCTGCGCTGAAGGGCCGTCCGGGCGCGGGAATGGAGGATGTCGATTTCGAGGCTGTCCGCGCCGAGATGCGGGAGCAGATGCCCGGCGTCAGTCTGACCGATGAGGATCTGTGCTCCTACCTCATGTATCCGAAGGTCTACCTGGATTTCATGGGCCGGCGGCGCGATTACGGCCCGGTGCATACACTGCCGACGCCGATCTTCTTCTACGGGATGGAGGCCGGCGAGGAAGCGCTTGTGGAGCTTGAGCCCGGCAAGACCCTCGTCGTGCGGCTGCTGGCGGCGGGGGAGACCGACGAGGACGGCATGGTGAAGGTGTTCTTCGAGTTGAACGGCCAGCCGCGCACGGCGCTCGTGCCGAACCGCGCCGCGAAAGCCAATGTCAACGCGCATCCCAAGGCAGATGAGGGGAACCCTGACCACGTGCCTGCGCCCATGCCGGGCATGATCGGCTCCATCGCCGTCGAGGAAGGTAAGAAAGTCCGCCCCGGCGACGTCCTGCTGACCATCGAGGCCATGAAGATGGAAACGTCGATCCGCGCCGAGCAGGGCGGTGTGGTCAAGCGCATCGTCGTGAAGCCCGGCGCGCAGGTCGACGCAAAGGACCTGCTGATCGAGCTGTCGGTTCCGGACGGGGCCTGACGCAAGGCCGGGGCGGGGTTGTCTTGTTTTGAAGCATTATCGCAATCCCCGTTCAGACGAAGATCGCTAATGGATATGGAGCAAGCGCTTTCGCAAGAGCCAATCCTTTCCCAGGGTTCGCTCTGCGCCGAAGGCGGGCAGCGGGCGCGCCTATCGCTCCAGGATCTCGATCATCTCCCTATATCCCCGGCGGCGCGCGTGGTCGAGCGCGGTCATGCCCTGCCGGTCGGCGATCGTCCCGTCGGCTCCGGCTATGACGAGATGGCGCGCCGTCTCCTGATGCGCCGGGCCGCCGTCTCCGAGGATCACGGCCTCGATCAGCGCGGTCCAGCCGAGATTGTTGACGTGATCGAGCGGCGCACCGCCCACGATCAGGATCTTCACGACTTCGGCGTGGCCGAGATGAGCCGCGGCGATCAGCGCCGTGCCGTCATACCGGCTGGTGATGAGGTCGGCGCGATTGCCCGCAGCGAGAGCGGCGCGGAGCATATCCGCATCGTTTGCGACGGCGGCGATCGTGACCATGTCGTAGCGGTCATTGTCGAGCGCGTTGACATCGGCCCCGGCATCCGCGAGCGCGGCCACGGCTTCCTCCTGCGAGGCGAAGGCGGCGACATGGAGCGGCGTGCGGCCGTTGCCGTCGCGGGCTTCTAGATCGGCGCCTTCCGCAATCAAGCGCGAGATCGCGTCGAGATCGCCGTCATGGGCGGCGCGGTGCAAGCCCGTATAGGCGGCGGTCTCAGCCGCGCCCGGCGGCGTCTGCGCGGTAGCGGCCGGGAGCGATGCGGCAAGGAAAAGCGCGGCCAGCCATGCAAAAGACGCGAAACTCATCCGACAGCGACGCCGCATAACGTTTCTCTCCCGAGTTCCGCTTGTCAGACCAGGCTCTCGCACGCCGATTGACGTTGAGCTGCCATGGCAAGCGTGTCATTATTTCCGTCAATACTTACCTGAACCGCATATCCATTCCAGTATTTTTGTTGCTGCCGTTTTCCTGACCGGGAGGGCGATCATGACGAGCAAGAATTTCAGCTTGTTTACTGTTTTGATGTTTCCGACTCTTCTCAGCTTGCTGTGGAGCGATGCGGGCAGGGCGGACATACAGCGATCCTGCCATGCCGATTACTATATAAAATTCGTCTCCGTGAACGGAATGGACGTCGCGCCCGAATACCGCAACCTGCAGCACCGGTTCGGCAGCCTGACAGGCACGGGCGGCTGCGGGAATATGGTCCCCAACAGATGCCGGGAGCGCGCCTACGAACGCCTGAAGAATTGCGTTCAGGGCTGGGCGGAGGGTCTCGGATTCGACGTGCCGAAGCAGATCGACTGTGACGGGGTCACGGGCACTGTCAGCGATCTCCAGCCCATGGTGATCCGCGCCGCCTGCTGCGCACGGGCCACGCCTGACGGACGGTCGGAATATCTGAGCGTGCGCGTCGATGTGGGCGCGAATTTCTGGGGAGACAGGAATTGCGGCGCGAATTATCACGGCCTTGCCTCTCCCATCCCGCGCGGCCGCCGAGCGTGGGAGGATCTGAGCCTCAAGCGCGGCTTCGACATCGACTGCAGGGCAGCCGCCTGCTGACGCGCGCCGCTTTCCGATGCCGCGATGCGGCCCTGATGCCGTTTTCGGAGACAGGACAGGCTCTTCTCCGCCTGCCGGAAAGGCAGCGCTGCAACGGCGCAATTGCCTTTGAAAACTCCCGCCGAGCGGGCACAGGGGGAGTTGCGCGGACGGCGAAGCGGCGCTATTGCTTTGGCAAACGGACGGCAGGACGGATCCGGCTGCCGCCAGACACGACATTTACCCACGAAGGACGGCAGATGAAAGTCGATGAGGCCACGGTCCGGCACGTCGCGCGGCTCGCGCGCATCAAGGTCAGCCCGAAGGAAGCGAAAGCGCTGGAGAAGGAGCTTTCCGCGATCCTAGACTGGGTCGAGCAATTGGACGAGGTGGACACGGGCGCGGTCGAGCCGATGACGCGCGTCGAGGCGATGGCGCTGAAGAAGCGCGAGGACAAGGTGACCGACGGCGGCATCCCCGATCTGATCGTGAAGAACGCCCCGCTGACCGAGGATCATTTCTTCCTCGTGCCGAAAGTGGTGGAGTAGGCCATGAGCGAGCTGACCGGACTGACGCTGGCCGAAGCGCGCGACCGCCTTAAAGCCAAGGAGATCACCGCGCGCGAGCTGACCGAGGCGCATCTCGCCGCCATCGAGGCGGGCAACGCCGCGCTCAACGCCTATGTCGTCACCAGCGCGGACAGAGCGCTCGACATGGCGAAAGCGTCGGACGCACGCCTCGCCAAGGGCAAGGGCCTGCCGCTGGACGGCCTGCCCCTCGCCGTGAAGGACCTCTACTGCACGAAGGACGTCCGCTCCACCGCCTGCTCGGCGATCCTGGGCGATTTCTCGCCCCCCTACGAAGCGACCGTGACCCAGAACCTCTGGGACGCCGGCGCGGTCATGCTCGGCAAGACCAACATGGACGAATTCGCGATGGGCTCGTCCAACGAGACCAGCCATTTCGGCCCCTGCGTCAATCCCTGGCGCGCGAAGGGCAGCGAAAAGAAGCTCGTGCCCGGCGGCTCCTCGGGCGGCTCGGCGGCCGCCGTCGCCGCGCGGATGGCGCTCGCGGCGACAGGGTCGGACACGGGCGGCTCGATCCGCCAGCCCGCCGCCTTCACCGGCACGGTCGGCATCAAGCCGACCTACGGGCGCTGCTCGCGCTGGGGCATCGTCGCCTACGCCTCCTCGCTCGACCAGGCGGGCCCGATGACCCGGACCGTGCGCGACGCCGCCATCATGCTCTCGGTCATGGCCGGGCACGACCCGAAGGACAGCACCTCCGCGCCGCATCCCGTGCCGGACTTCGAGGCGGCGCTGGGAGGCGACCTGCGCGGGCGCCGTGTCGGCCTGCCGCGCGAGTACCGCGAGGGGCTGCCGGCCGAGATCGACGCCCTCTGGGCCGAGGGCGCCGAGATGCTGCGCGAGGCCGGCGCCGAGGTGGTGGAGATCAGCCTGCCGCACACCCGCTTTGCGCTGCCGGCCTACTACATCATCGCGCCGGCCGAGGCGTCCTCCAACCTCGCGCGCTACGACGGCGTGCGCTACGGCCACCGCGCGACGCTGGACGCGGGCGAGGGCATCGTCGAGATGTACGGCAAGACCCGCGCCGAGGGCTTCGGGCGTGAGGTGCAGCGGCGCGTGATGATCGGCGCCTATGTGCTCTCGGCCGGCTACTACGACGCCTACTACCTCAAGGCGCAGAAGGTGCGCCGCCTCGTGCGCCGCGACTTCGACGAGGCGTTCGCGACGGTGGACACGATCCTGACCCCGGTCGCGCCCTCGACCGCGTTCCCGCTCGGCGAACTGGGCGGCGATCCGGTCGCCATGTTCCTGCAGGACGTGTTCTCGGTGACGCTGAACCTCGCCGGCCTGCCGGGGATTTCCGTGCCGGTCGGGCTCGGCGCCAACGGCCTGCCGCTCGGCCTCCAGCTGATCGGCAAGCCCTGGGCGGAGGCCGAGCTGTTCGACGCCGCCCATGCGCTCGAGGCGCGGGCGGGCTTCACGCACAAGCCGAATCGCTGGTGGGCCTGAGCGGGCTGCCGGACATTTGGCCCGCCCCTGGAAAGGACGGCTGTCGGGCTGAACGTCTGGGGGCGCCCCGTCCGCCTTCCGTGCGCCGCCGGTGCGGGGGCCGCGCAGCGGGGCGCGACGGGGGAGCACTGCGCCCGAGCCGGGTGGATCGCCCTCGCCCGCCGAAGCGTCTCCCCGGATCCGTGTCCCCGGCCCGGTGCCTGCCGGCCCGGGGACGGCAGGCTCAGGCGCCGCTGGTGACGGCCGCGACCGCCCCGGCGCAGGCCGCGATGACCGCGAGATCGCGCCTCAGCCCGAGGGCAGAGGCGATCACGAGCGGAACGAGGATCGCGAGGAGGATGGTTCCCGCGGTCGAGAGACCGAGGCTGCCGAAACCGGCTGGCGCAGTCACAAACTCCATGAGGGCACTCCACACCAAAGCACCCTCGCACCAAACACCCTTAGCGAAAGGATATCATGCAGGCCGCCCGGAGGAAAGTCCTGCGTCTCCGCAGCCGCCGGCGGGCGCGCGTTGCCGCGGCCCGGTCCGGCCACGGGGCGGCAGTTGACCGGCGACCGGCGCGGCGGTTAACTCCGCGAGCGCCCGCGCCGCAGGAGACCGACCGATGACCGACGATCACCGATCCGTGGTGCGGCGCCAGCCCCTGCCGGGATCGGCGTCGGTGCCGCTCGGCAGCCCGATCTGGCCCGCGGTCGCCTGGGCCTCGGCGGACCCGGACGCGATGGATGCGACCTATAGCGGCGAGGCGCCGGGCTACACCTATGCCCGCGAGGGGCATCCGAACTGGACCCTGCTCGCCGACAAGCTCGACTGGATGGAGGGCGCCTCGGGTGGCGTCGTCACGGGCTCGGGCATGGCCGCCGTCGGCGCGGTGCTCCTCGCCGCCCTCCGCGCGGGCGACCACGTCGTGGCGGGCGACCAGCTCTATGGCCGGTCGCTGCGGCTCCTGCGCGAGGACCTGCCGCGCATGGGCGTCGAGGCGAGCTTCGCCGACCCGACCGATGCCGGCGCGATCGCCGCGGCGATCCGGGCGGAGACGCGCCTCGTGCTGGTCG
>CAYOUE010000185.1:0-291 GCA_964407075.1 uncultured Hyphomicrobiaceae bacterium | reverse complement strand
GCGGTCTCCAACCCCACGCTGCGCGTCGCCGACATGGAGGGCATCGCCCGCGCCTGCCGCGACCGCGGCGTGCCGCTCGCGGTGGACAATACCTTCACCACGCCGCGGCTCTACCGCCCGCTCGCCGAGGGCGCGGATTTCGTCATCCACTCGGTCACCAAGATGCTCGCGGGACACGCCGACGTGACGCTCGGCTACGCCGCGGCGAAGGACCCCGGGCACGCCCGCCGGCTCTACGACGCGGTGGCGACCTGGGGGATGACGCCGAGCCCCTTCGACTGCTGGCTGGCC
>CAYOUE010000184.1:0-6275 GCA_964407075.1 uncultured Hyphomicrobiaceae bacterium | reverse complement strand
ACGCTTTGAATGCGACCCGCGCGCAGGTCGAGGAAGGCATCGTGCCGGGTGGCGGCGTCGCCCTGCTCCGCGCATCGACAGCAATTACTGTCCAGGGCGATAATGAGGATCAGGATGCCGGCATCAACATCGTTCGCCGCGCGCTTCAGGCTCCGCTGCGCCAGATCGCCGAAAATGCAGGCGTCGAGGGCGCCGTCGTCATCGGCAAGGTGATCGACCAGAAGAAGTTCACTCTCGGCTACGATGCGCAGAACGACGTCTATGTCGATATGCTGGAAGCAGGCATCATAGACCCGACCAAGGTGGTGCTGACCGCTCTTCAGGACGCTGCTTCGGTCGCCTCGCTGCTCATCACTACGGAAGCAGGGATCGCTGAAGCGCCGAAGAAGGAGAACTCCGGCGGAATGGGCGCCGGCGGCATGGGTGGAATGCCCGGCATGGAAGGCATGATGTAAACCTGACTGTCTGCGAGGCGGAGCGCCGGCTCCGCCGCTTCACGTTGCGGGACCAGCTTCATAGCGGGTCCCGCTTCATTTTTCGCCTTCGTGTGAAGCATAAGACCCGGCCGCAATTGCGCCGCAATCGGCCCCTAATACAACAATAAGTTGTATTTCTATTTGTCTCCGTCATAAAGTTGCGAATCGAAACGCAAAAGATGACTTTAACGACGAAAAGAAATTTTGAGTTATTCAGTAGTTTATTGTTTCTGTGAATTATCAGCAGTTTCTTGCGCAAGGAGATTGGTCTGCGCGAAAGGGAATGCTATAACAAACTTGCTCGGGCGTTCACTGACATCGACCCTGTAAAATCACAGGCGCGATGGCCTTTGAAGCAAGAGCATGAGGACCCGGCGGTGTGTATTGCGTACGCCGGGCCACCTCAACTTTCCGACGCCGGATCGTACCGGACGCTTTTCCTCTTGAAATGCCGCCATAATTTATGCGCGATGCCGCTATAGACATTGCGTTCATCATCACCAATGTAATATGCGGCAGCTATTGTTTCGGAACAAGACGATCCGCGGAGGACAAATCAAGCCATGATGACATTCAAACCATCCTGGCCGATCCGGCTCATGTCCGGGCCGTCCCGTCAGATCCACTGGTATTCCGCAGGTCTCGGCATCGCTGCGAGCGCGATGTGCGGAGCCTTTCTCCTCGCAAATCCGCCTGGCTTCTCGGCCGGCGCGAGCGGCAAACAAACCGGCTTCGAGGCTGTAAAAGTCCTGAACAGCGTGTCCGGCACGACCTATGCCGCTGCCGCGTCTCCCACGAACGACATAGAACTTGCCGGCCCGGCCACGGTGGAAGCTTTCCAGCCCGTCGCGTGGAACGCGATCGCCGCGCCCGGATGCATGACTCTTACGCTCGATAACGGCGAAAAGCTGTCGTTCCGTATCCACGGGTACAGGCTCGCCGGGGAGCGGCGCGAAACAGAGCCGGGTGAAACTTACGATCTGGCCGTCCGGGCCTGCTCACAGACCGGGAACGCGGTCGTCAGGGCAGTGATCGAGCCGGAGGCCGCGGACAGAGCGCCCAAGCCCGCTGTGCCTGAACAGAGTCTTTAAGCCGGTTTTTCACGGCTTTTCCGTGCTTCCCGGTCGTTCTGCGTTCAGTATATCAGCGCGAAGAGAAACCTGACGCCGATCAAGAGCAGAAACAGGCCGAAAGCGATTTCGAGCTTCCGGCGGGGCAGGCCGTGAGCCAGCCGCGCCCCGAGCGGCGCCGCGACGAGGCTCGCAGGAAGCATGGCCGCCGCTCCGATCAGGCTGACATAGCCGATGGATCCCGGCGGTAGTCCTTCGGCCCCCCATCCCGCCCAGACGAAGCCCGTAAGCGCCGGCAGCGCCAGCAGGGCGCTGTAGCCTGACGCCGTGCCTACCGCCTGATGCATCGAGCGCCCGAACAGCGCCATGAACGCCGCAATCTGCGCGCCCCCGCCCACGCCCATCATCGTCGCAATGAAGCCGACGCCGGACCCGATCGGCACATAATAGAGCGGCCGTGATATATCCCCGCTGAACCGCCAGTTCTCCGGCTTGAAGATGATGCTGGAGCTGAAGATGACCGCCGAGACGACCCAGATGAGCTGCATGAGCGAGTCATCGGCGATCCGCGCGACCAGCGCGCCTGCGAGAATTCCGATGAGCGCAGCTGGAAACAGCTTGCGCAAGAGCGCCACGTCGATGGAGTTGCGCCGGTAATGCGCGCGCGCCGCCCGCAGCGAGGTGGGTGCGATGATGGCGAAGCTGCTGCCGACCGCGACGTGCATCCGCACCTCGTCAGGCGTGCCGAGAAGCCCGAACAGCTCATACAGAACCGGCACCAGGATGCCGCCTCCCCCGACGCCGAACAGGCCGGAAAGGATGCCGGCGATGAAACCGCCGCACAGCAGCGCGCCGGCGAGCATGGCGATCTCGCCGAGAGGAATTCCGAAATCCATGACGTGCTCCAGGAAAGCGCGCAGACTGTATGCCCATTCGCAGCGAAAAGCGACGCTCAAGTTGATGCGCTACGCCCACCCGCAGCGGGTCGAACGATCCTGCTTTTCAATTGACGCCGCAGGCGCCGGGCCGCAAGAGATAGCGCATACCGGCAGCCGCCCCGGGCTGCGCATTCGCAAGAGGTTTCCCGGTCCATGCCGACAGACGCCTTCGTGATAACGCTTTCCTGTGCGGACAGGATCGGCATTGTGGCCGCTGTGACGACGGAAATCGCTTCGATCGGCGGCAACATCACCGAGTCAAATCAGTTCTGGGATCGCGATACCGGCACCTTCTTCATGCGTATCGGCCTGACGGCACAGGCCGGAGCGTCCCGAGAGGATATCGAACGCGCGTTGCGTCCCGCCGCCGAGCGCTTCGCGATGCGCATGGAGATTACCGACCTGTCCCGCCGTCCGCGGATCATCGTCATGGTCTCCGGATTCGACCATGCGCTCGTGCATCTGCTCTATCAGATCCGCACGGGCTGGCTTCGGGCCGATGTCGCCGCCATCGCGTCCAATCACGAAACCTGCCGCCCGATCGCCGAAGCGGAAGGGGTTCCTTATCACTTCTGGCCGGTGACGAAAGCGAACAAGCCGGAGCAGGAGGAGCGGCTGCTTCAGCTCGTACGCGAGAGCGGGGCCGATCTCGTGGTTCTCGCCCGCTATATGCAGATCCTCTCGGACAGGCTCGCAGAGCGGCTTTACGGCAGGGCGATCAATATCCACCATTCGTTCCTGCCGAGTTTCAAGGGCGCACGTCCCTACCACCAGGCCCATGCGCGCGGCGTGAAGCTGATCGGGGCGACGGCTCATTACGTCACCGCCGATCTCGACGAGGGGCCGATCATCGAACAGGAAACCGAGCGCGTCACGCACGCCATGACTCCTGCGGATTTCATAACGGT
Source organism: uncultured Hyphomicrobiaceae bacterium (assembly GCA_964407075.1). Classification (GTDB taxonomy): domain Bacteria; phylum Pseudomonadota; class Alphaproteobacteria; order Rhizobiales; family Rhodomicrobiaceae; genus JAHQVI01. The sequence continues at coordinate 2,883 of CAYOUE010000184.1, read as the reverse complement.
CGGCCGCGACATCGAAAGCCGCGTCCTCGCCCGCGCCGTCAAGGCGCATCTGGAGCGACGCGTCATGCTGAACGCGCGCAGGACGGTGGTGTTTCCGGTCTGACGGAGCGGATTCGGCTCGTCCGGAGCGTGTGAGGATACTCTCGCCCCCCTCACGCCGGTATCGCGGAGAGCAGCGCGAGCGCGCCGACGCCGGCCAGAACGCCTAGCCCGAGATGACGGCGCGCCAGATAGAAGATCGCAACGCCGAAGGCGAAAGCGCCGAGGCGGAAGGGCGCAGCGACATCCGCCAGCGCGCCCGGTGGGAAAAGGATCATCCGCGCAAGCAGCCCGGAGATCAGGGCGGTAGAGACCGCCTGGAGCCAGATGACCGCGCCGCTGTCTTCACGCAGGCCTGAAGAGATCAGGAAACCGGCAAAGCGCCAAACCATCATCATGAGGATGCCGGCGGCGAAGATGTAGAGCAGCGTGAATTCGGGAAGGCTCATGCCCCGTCCCTGTCATTGCGCCTGCGCAGGCCGAACACATAGGCCGCAGTGCCGCCGATGAGCCCGGTCAGAACCAGATCGAAGCCCGGCGCCCAGACATAAAAGACCGGCCCCAGAACCAGCCCGAACAGGATCGGTGCAAGGCTGGCGGACGTCGTAGCGGTCATCAACATGCCGAGCAGGAAATAAAGCGGGGTCATGAACAGGAGCGCCGCGGCGACAGGCGGGGGAACTTCGGTCGCCAGCAGAAATCCGGCGACGCCGCCAAGGGTCGAGACCCCGACAAGCCAGAGATTGATGCCGAGGCAATAGGCCGAGCGTAGCGGGCGCGGAACATGCGGGGCGCGCCTCATGGTCTCAACCCACACCGTGACCGCGACATGATAGGACACCGCAAGTTCGAGCCATTTCGGAGCGTTCCGGTCGCGGATCATCGGCAGAACCACGGCGGTCATGGGCAGAAGCCGCACGCCGGTCGCCGTAACCGCGATCGCCGCGGTCAGAACGGAGGTCCCGCGCGCCATTTCGTCGACCAGCACCACCTGACCCGGCAGAGCGAACATGAATGCGGAAATGAAGACCGTATCCAGAAGCGACAGGCCCGTCTGGCTGGTCAGCGCGCCGAAGCCGACGAAAGCGAGCGCTAGAATCAGCGATGGCACCAGGGGCGTTTCACGCGCGCCTCGAAGAAAAGCCGCAAGCCGCGTTTCGTCCTGTCCCAGGCCCGGACTGGCCTGAGCGCCAAGGCTACCGTCCATTGCTCGAAAGGCTCCGTTTCGTGCGTTCGCGCCCGTCAGCAGCTTTTTCTCTGCCGCTCCGGATCATCCGTCTAGGCAAACACAAGCCGAATGCGCGCGTCTGCGCCGCTCCATGCGGGGCCGATTGCGGCAATCGCGCGCCCTGCCGGAGACGTGCGCCGTCAGGGGACAAGCGGCACTTTGGGCACAAGGCTTGCAGAGCCGCCGGAAGATGAAATCTGCGGAGACTTTTTAGATCCCCGCCCGCCGCCGCGTTGCGATTGCGTCCGTTTCACGGGTTTGGCTTTCTTGGCAGCCGGCTTTCCGCCGCCGGATGATCCGCCGTCATCGTCTGCTTTCTTCGGCTTGGCACGGGCCTCGACGATCTCGAAGCCGAGCGTTTTGCGGCCTTCCTCCTCATCCTGCAGGACGACGCGGACCGTGCCGCCGTTTTCGAGTCTGCCGAACAGCAGCTCCTCAGCGAGCGGCTTCTTGATATGCTCCTGGATGACGCGGGCCATCGGGCGGGCGCCGAACTGCTCGTCATAGCCGTGTTCGATCAACCATTCCGCGGACTCAGGGCTCAACTCGATCGTGACATTGCGGTCTGCGAGCTGGGCTTCAAGCTGGAACACGAACTTGTCGACAACCTTGCCGATAACGTCGCGCGGCAGGTTCCGGAACGCGATAGTGGCGTCGAGACGGTTGCGAAATTCGGGCGTGAACAGCCGCTGGATCGCTTCCTGATCGTCGCCTTCGCGCTTGGTGCGGTTGAAGCCGAAGGCGTTCTTGGCGAGATCCGACGCGCCCGCGTTCGTCGTCATGATGAGGATGACGTTGCGGAAATCGACATGCTTGCCGTTATGGTCGGTCAGCTTGCCGTGGTCCATGACCTGCAGGAGCACGTTGAACAGGTCCGGATGCGCCTTCTCGATCTCATCGAGCAGAAGCACGCTATGCGGATGCTGGTCGACGCCGTCGGTGAGCAGGCCGCCCTGGTCGAAGCCGACATAGCCGGGAGGCGCGCCGATGAGACGCGATACGGCGTGACGCTCCATATATTCCGACATGTCAAAACGAAGCAGCTCCACGCCCATCAGCTTGGCCAGCTGACGCGCGACCTCGGTCTTGCCGACGCCGGTCGGGCCGGAGAACAGATAGCAGCCGATCGGCTTTTCCGGTTCGCGCAGGCCCGCACGGGCGAGCTTGATCGCAGAGGACAGGGCCGAGATCGCCGGGTCCTGCCCGAATACCACGCGCTTCAGATCGGCTTCGAGATTGCGGAGCAGCTCGGCATCGTTCTTGGACACGCTCTTGGGCGGAATTCGCGCCATCGTCGCAACGGTCGCCTCGACCTCGCGGACGCTGACGGTTTTCTTGCGCCGAGAGGAAGGAAGCAGCATCTGCGAAGCGCCGGTTTCGTCGATCACGTCGATCGCCTTGTCCGGCAATTTGCGGTCATGGATGTATTTCGCCGACAGCTCGACGGCAGCCTTGATCGCCTGCTGGGTGTATTTGACCTTGTGGAAGTCCTCGAAATACGGCTTCAGGCCTTTGAGGATCTCTACCGCATCGGGCACGGTCGGCTCGGCGACGTCGATCTTCTGGAAGCGGCGGACGAGCGCGCGGTCCTTTTCGAAATGCTGGCGGTATTCCTT
>CAYOUE010000183.1:0-6330 GCA_964407075.1 uncultured Hyphomicrobiaceae bacterium | reverse complement strand
GTGCACGACATCGGCAAGAACATTGTCGGCGTTGTCCTGCAATGCAACAATTACGAGGTGATCGACCTGGGCGTGATGGTCCCGGCGCAGAAGATCCTGGAGGCCGCACGCAAGGAAAAGGCTGACGTCATCGGGCTGTCAGGCCTCATCACGCCGAGCCTCGACGAGATGTGCCATGTCGCGGCCGAGATGGAGCGCGAAGGCTTCGCGGTGCCGCTGCTGATCGGAGGCGCGACGACCAGCCAGGTCCACACCGCCGTCAAGATCAGTCCGAATTACTCCGCCAACCAGGCGATCCATGTGACGGACGCCAGCCGCGCCGTCGGCGTTGTCTCGAAACTCATCGGGGAAAACAGCGCAGATTACGTCGAGAAGATCCGCGCCGATTACGCGAAACTCAAGCTCGCCCATGAGCGCGGGCGCAGCGCCAAGACCCGCACCGCGCTGCCCGCGGCCCGGCTCAACAGGCAGGCGATCGAATGGGACGGCTATACGCCCCCGCGACCGGCTTTTCTGGGCGTGCGAGCTTTCCGCGAGTACGACCTCGCCGAACTTGCCCGCTATATCGACTGGACGCCGTTTTTCGCCACATGGGAGATCAAGGGCAGCTATCCTGCGGTGCTCGACGACGACCGTTACGGCGAGGCCGCGCGCCCACTTTTCGCCGACGCCCAGGCCATGCTGAAGCAGATGATCGCCGAGAAATGGATCACTGCCAACGGCGTGATCGCATTCTGGCCCGCAAACAGCGTGAATGACGACGATATTCGTCTTTATACAGACGATAGCCGCACGCAAACTCTGGCGACCCTCCATACGCTTCGCCAGCAGATCAGCCGCGGCGGCAGCGGACGCGCGAACGCCGCGCTGGCCGATTTCATCGCCCCGGAAGGCGCCGCGGCCGATTATATAGGCGGCTTCGCCGTCACGGCCGGTATCGGCGAGGAAGCTGTCGCCACCCGTTTCCAGCGCGCCAACGACGACTATTCCAGGATCCTTTCCCAGGCTCTTGCCGACCGTCTCGCGGAGGCTTTTGCGGAGCGGATGCACGAGCGCGTCCGCAAGGAATTCTGGGGCTATGCGCCAGATGAGGATCTGGACATTGGCGGCCTGATCCGCGAGGAGTATCGCGGAATACGGCCCGCGCCGGGCTATCCGGCTCAGCCCGACCATACGGAAAAGGCGACCTTGTTCGAGCTGCTGGACGCTCCCGGCCAGGCGGGCATCGAGTTGACCGAAAGCTATGCGATGACGCCCGGCGCGGCGGTTTCCGGCCTCTATTTCTCGCATCCCGACAGCTATTATTTCGGCGTCGGCAAGATTGACCGCGACCAGGTCGAGGACTATGCCCGGCGCAAGGGCTGGACGCTGGCGACGGCGGAAAAATGGCTCGCCCCGATCCTGAATTACGAACCCGAAGGGAAGGGCGGGGAAGCGCAGGCCGATGAATTGAAGGCCGCAGGCTGAGCGCATCCAGCGCGCAATAACATGTTGCGTCCCGCCTGACGGCGTTTAAGTTCGTTCCCGCGAAACAAGTGCTGTAAGGGGGAACGGCTCTCATTGGCTCAGGTTTTCTTCTCGGCGATCCTGCCGGTCTTTGCGGTGGCGCTGATCGGATATCTGGCCGGCAAGCGGGGGATATTCGACGCCGCCTCGGCCATGGCCGTCAACCGCTTCGTGTTCATGATCGCGGTGCCGGCCCTGCTGTTCCGCCTCGTCTCCGGAACGCCGGTTGATGCATTTCCTCTGGCGGCGGTTGCCGGTTATCTCGCCGTCGAATTCATCATCATCGCCGCGGGCGCGCTTCTCGCATGGCAGGTCTTCCGCAGCGGGCGGGTCGAAAGCCTCCTGATCGGCATGACAGCCGGCTTCTCCAATCATGTTTTCATCATTCTTCCGATCACGCTGGCGCTCTATGGCGAAGCGGGGGCGGCGCCGGTCGTTGCGATCATCTTCATCGACGCCACTTTCGTCTTCGGCGCGGGGATCGTGATCCTCGATCTCATGACCTCGGACGCGCGTGGCAACGCCGCGCAGCGGCTGACGTCGCTTCTGCTTCGCAACCCGCCTGTGATCGCAATGATTGCCGGGCTTGCGGTCGCCTTCTCCGGGCTCCCGGTTCCCGAGGGGCTGGTGTTCTTCACGCGCTTTCTGGGTGACGCGGGGCCGCCCGCCTCGCTTTTTGCGCTCGGCGTCGTGCTTGCGGGACGTACCGCCAGAAGCTCCACCCTCGCCCCGGCGGCAATCACGGGGCTGAAACTGGCGGCTATGCCGCTGCTTGTCTGGGCGCTCTTTGCGGGAATCGCACCGATCGGCGGCAAGGAGGCTGGTATCGTCCTGCTCACCTCGACCGGGCCTTGCGGCGCAATGCCCTTCGTGATGGCCTTGCAATTCGGCGCGCCCGCTGAGACGATTGCGCGGGCGATCCTGTACTCGACTGTGGCTTCGGCCTTCCTGATCGCGGCGGTTCTAGGCCTGATGCCGCCGGCATAGTGGTCCGGCCGGGGTGTGGAATGAAATATGCCGACATCGTGACCATAAGTCTGACGCAAGCCCCACTCCGGAAAGCCGCATGACGGATTTCACCGATTCCCTGCTCGCATGGTACGATCATTCAGCCCGCGCCTTGCCCTGGCGGCAACCTCCCGGCGTGCTTGCCGACCCTTACGCTGTCTGGCTGTCCGAGATCATGCTGCAGCAGACGACCGTGAAGGCGGTCATTCCCTATTTCCAGTCATTCATCGCCCGTTGGCCCACGGTTGCGGATATTGCCGCCGCCAGCCTCGACGACGTGCTCGCCGCATGGGCCGGGCTCGGCTACTATTCTCGCGCCCGCAACCTCCATGCCTGCGCGCGCATCGTTGCTGACGATCATGGCGGCAAATTCCCTGACGATGAAGCCGGACTGCGAAGGCTGCCCGGCGTCGGCCCTTACACCGCTGCGGCGATCGCGGCGATCGCTTTCAACCGCCGCGCCGCTGCCGTGGACGGAAATGTGGAGCGGGTGATTTCCCGCCTTTCTGCCATCGAGGATCCTCTGCCGGGCGCGAAGGCGCGGATCAGGGAAACCGCAGCGGCTCTCACGCCAGCCGGCCGGCCCGGCGATTTCGCGCAGGCGATGATGGATCTGGGCGCGACCATTTGCACGCCGCGTTCGCCGTCCTGCTCGCGCTGCCCTGTTTCCGGCTTCTGCGCCGGCTATTCCAGAGGTATCGCTGAGACTCTACCGGTGAAACCGCCGAAGAAGGAAAGGCCGAACCGTTACGGCGTCGCCTTTCTGGCGGTTCGAGGCGACGGGGCGGTTCTTCTGCGCCGCCGCCCGCCAAAGGGATTGCTCGGCGGAATGCTCGAAGTGCCTTCGAGCGATTGGGTCGAGCGACGGACGGACTGGCGGGTCGCAACGGCGAGGGCGCCTCTGGCCGCGCCGTGGCGGGCGCTGGCGGGGCCGGTCGCGCATACGTTCACGCATTTTCATCTCGAACTGGAGGTTTGCCGCGCGCTGGGCGTCAGGGCGGCCGCGCCGGAGGGCTGCCGATGGCATCCGCGATCCTCGCTCGGCGAACTGGCGCTCCCGAGCGTCATGCGAAAAGTCCTCGCCCGCGGGTTGAACGGTCATTAAACGTTGTTTCCGCCGTGCGACAGCCAGCGCCGCATGAAACGGTCGAGCCAGGCCCGCAGAGCGGGGCCGTGGCTGGTATGCGCCAATATGTGCTCGGAACGCGGCCTTGCACCGGGCATGGCGAAACGGTGGGCAGCATTCGTGGTCCAGCGGTGGATCATGGCGAGCGTCATTTCCGGATGGAACTGCACGCCATAGGCGGCATCGCCGTATTGGAACGCCTGATTTTCGAAATCCCTGCCAGCCGCCAGCAGCGTAGCGCCGGAGGCAAGACCGAAACCTTCCGTATGCCATTGATAGACATGGCCTGGCAGATCGAGGCCGTTCGCAGCGGGCGGCGGCTCGATCGGATAATAGCCAACTTCGATGAGTCGTTGCGGATGCGGGCCGACCTCCGCGCCGAGATGCCGCGCCAGCATCTGCCCGCCAAGACAGATGCCCAGAAACGGCTTGTTTTCCTTGAGCGGCACGGCGAGCCAGTTGATCTCCCTGCGGATGAAGTCGTCGGAATCGTTCGCGCTCATCGGCCCGCCGAAGATGATTGCGCCGGCGTGATTTTCAAGAGTTTCCGGCAGGGCATCGCCAAAGCGCGGGCGTCGGATGTCCATCCGGTAGCCGTTTCTCGTCAGCCACTGGCCGACGGCCCCGGCCTGCGACTCTTCCCGATGAAAGACAAGCAGCACGTTTCGCGGTCCGGACAGGCCGACATCGGCGTATTTGTCGTTGATGAGATCGTTTTCAGGCTTTCGGGTCATGATGGACGAACGGGCTTGCAGCCAGCTTCTCAATAGCGCTGTTTCAGGAACCAGCCGATGAATGGCGTCAGAATGACATGGGGAATATACCGCGCCGCGAAAGAATTCAACGACGCCAGCAGACCAGGAACGATGATGGTGCGACCTCCGGCGAAACCGCTATGGATGATCCGCGCGGCGCGCTCCGGCTGCATCGGCCACATGAGTTTCAGGTAAAATGCGTTGCTTGCGCCCATTTTTTCATGGAACCGCGTTGCGACCGGGCCGGGGGCAGCCGCGCAGATCCTGACGCCGCTTCCTGCATTTTCATGAGCGAGAGCCTCCGTCAGCGATATGACATAGGCCTTGGAGGCGTAATAGGCCGCCTGATACGGCCCGGGCAGCAGTCCCCCGAGCGAGGCGACATTGAGAATCCCGCCCCGTCCCCGCTCGATCATGCCGGGCAGAAAGGCGCGAGTCAGGAGCGTCAGCGCCTCGATGTTGAGGCGGCAGAGTTCTGCGAGCCGTTCCGGCTCCTGCGCGGCGAATGGCCCTCCAAGGCCGATCGCGGCGTTGTTGACGATAATGTCGGCGTACAGATCGTTGCGGCTCAGGCAATCCGCGATGCGCGCCTGATAGTCCTGCCCTGCCAGATCCGCCGGAACGATGAAGATTTCCGCCTCTTGGCCGCTTCGCAGTTCTTCAGCCAGTTCTTTGAGAGCGGCTTCATTGCGGGCAACCAGCATCAGCCGATGGCCGCGCGCGGCGAAGATGCGGGCAAGCTCCTTGCCGATGCCCTCGCTCGCCCCCGTGACAATGCATACAGGCATCAGCGTCCCGCTCTGCCCCCCGATTCCGGCGCGAGACGCATTACGCCGCATCCATGCAGTTTCGAGCCGTCTCAGCCATGCTGTCATTCCGGACTGCGCCCCGCCTCGTTCTGTGCGATCTTTTTCAATTCCATACGATCACGGGTGGGCACGGCAAGCAGTTCGGCCGTTCGCCAGATCAGATTGTCCTCCAGTGCGGCAAGTTCGCCATCGGCGTAGGCCAGACGCCACATCATGGCGACGATCTCGCGCTTTTCGTCTTGTGAAAGCCGGTCGCGAAGAACGGAGGTGAAACGGTAGATGTCGACGGCTTCCCTTTCGCGCTTTTCTGCATCTTCGAGCAATTCCGCGAGTTCTTCTCCGTCCAGGGCGAAATGGTCGCGCAGCATCCGGCGCAGGAATGCGCGTTCCTTCTCGTCGGCCTCGCCGTCTATTGCGATCGCGTGAAATAGCAGCGTCGCAGTCGCCAGTCTGATGCGATCATGGCCCAGGGTCTCGCGTTCATCGCCCGAGCCTTCGAGTGCGTTGAAGAAATCCGCGATGACTTTCAGCATGTCTTCCGAGATCCGATTCCTGCCTGGCCGTCCGGACCTGCCGCCTGCGCATGTACCATGCAAGCCGGAAGCCAACATATGGCGTTTCTGTAAAAAGCCCTTGTAAAGTCAGATAATGTCCGCCCGCGAAATGTCAAAAAACCGGAGCGCCCGGCAATGAACCAGTCTGCGAACGCGCACGCGCCTAATATCCCACAGGCGGCTGTCAGCTCGGCGATCTTCCATGGCGGGCGGGTTCTGCTCGTTCTGCGCGGGCGGGAGCCCTCGATGGGGCTGTGGAGTCTTCCCGGCGGACATATACGTCCGGGCGAGACGGCAGAGGCGGCAGCCCGGCGCGAGTTGCGCGAAGAGACAGGCGTTGAAGCGGAATTTTACGGTCCCGCCGCAATTCGTGACGTCATTCAGCAAACAGACAGGCGCGAGGTGCTATTTCATCGGGTGATTATCGTGTTCTGCGGCCTTCTGGCGTCCGGCCGGGTCAGAGCGGGCAGCGACGCAGCCGATGCACGCTGGTTCGCCCCTGACGAGATCGCCGCACTTGGCGCGACAGACGGTCTGGCAGAGAGCGCAGCGCAGGCCGAAGCGCGGCTAAG
>CAYOUE010000182.1:0-6358 GCA_964407075.1 uncultured Hyphomicrobiaceae bacterium | reverse complement strand
GGCACCAGCCCCAAACCCGGCAGCTTGTCTTGCCAACTGGACATCTGCGCGCGCGAGAAGTCGCCATAGATGCGCCGCACACTGGCTTCGCCCAAGGATGCGATTTCTTCGAAAATTGCCTCGGCCCAGCGGGGCGAGGAATTGTCGGCGTCAATCAGAACCGCCAGAAGTGGAATGCCCGCACGCGCCATGGATCGCCCTTTCATCTTGCCCCAAATTCTCTGGGAGAGTCCCCAGCATGGGGACGGGGGCAATGCCCCTACAACGTCCGGTACATCACAAACGCGTCGACATAGCCAGCCTTCGGGTGGTGGAAAGCGCAGGGCAGGCGGCCCACAATCTCGAACCCGTTCGCCTGCCACAGCGCCACCGCGCGCTTATTGGTGGACACGACAAAGTTGAACTGCATCGCACGGAACCCCAAAGCCCGCGCACGGTCCAGCGCGTCGGCCAGCATGGCGCGGGCGACGCCTTGGCTTGTGGCGGCAGGCGCGGTTACAAAGCCGCAATTGGCCACATGATGTCCCCCGCCCTGCTGGTTGGGGCAGATGTAATACGACCCAAGCGCCACGCCGTCCCGTTCCGCGACAAGCGCGCTATGCGTGCCGCCGCACCAGAACGCCAGCGCCGCGTCACGCCCGATGGCAGGGTCAATCGCGTAAGTGTCGCCCGCGCGGAACACCGGTTCCAGCATCGCCCAAAGGGTGCTGTCATCGCTGTCCCGCACAGGGCGGATGGTCAGGTCACTCAAAATTCGACCACTGCGCGAATGGATTTGCCTTCGTGCATCAGGTCGAACCCGTGGTTGATTTCGTCCAAGGTCAGCTTGTGGGTGATCATCGGGTCAATCTCGACCTTGCCGGACATGTACCAATCGACGAATTTCGGCACATCGGTGCGCCCTTTGGCCCCGCCGAAGGCGGTCCCTTTCCACACGCGGCCTGTCACCAGTTGGAAGGGGCGCGTGCTGATTTCGGCACCCGCAGGGGCCACCCCGATAATAACTGATACGCCCCAGCCACGGTGCGAACATTCCAGCGCGTCGCGCATCACTTTGACGTTGCCGGTCGCGTCGAAGGAATAATCCACGCCGCCGATCAGATCGTCGCCCCGCTGTGTCAGCTTGACGATTTCAGCCACCGTATTTTCAACCTTCGACGGGTTGATGAAATGGGTCATGCCGAATTTGCGCGCCATTTCGGCTTTGCTGTCGTTCAGGTCCACGCCGATGATCATATCCGCGCCCGCCATGCGCAGTCCTTGGATCACGTTCAGGCCGATACCGCCCAGTCCGAACACCGCCGCCGTAGACCCGATTTCCACGCCCGCCGTGTTGATGACCGCGCCAATGCCGGTCGTTACGCCACAGCCGATATAGCAGATCTTGTCGAAGGGCGCGTCCTCGCGGACCTTCGCCAGCGCGATTTCGGGAACGACGGTGTGATTGGCGAAGGTCGATGTGCCCATATAGTGGAAGATCTGGTCGCCGCCCGCGGAGAAGCGGCTCGTGCCGTCCGGCATCAGCCCCTTGCCCTGCGTGACGCGGATCTTCTGGCACAGATTGGTCTTGCCGGATGTGCAATAGTCGCATTCGCGGCATTCCGGCGTGTAAAGAGGAATGACGTGATCGCCCGGCTTCAGCGTGCGTACGCCCGGACCGCATTCGACGACGACACCCGCCCCTTCATGGCCGAGGATCGCAGGGAATATGCCTTCCGGGTCAGCGCCAGACAGGGTGAATTCGTCCGTATGGCAGATGCCTGTCGCCTTGATCTCCACGAGACATTCGCCTTCGCGCGGAGGCGCGACCTCGACCGTGGTGACTTCGAGCGGCTTTCCTGCGCCGACCGCCACTGCTGCTCGCGTCTGCATCGCTATCCTCCCTGCATGGCCATTTGTCATAGTCCCCGGCAGTTTGCTTGAATGGCGCGCATCTGCAAGACTTAATCGCCAGCGCCTTGCGTCAGGAGCGGGAGCAGGCCCCGCAGGATGGAGCGCGTCCCGGGCATCGCGGATCGGAGGAGATCGTATGAGCGGACGAATTGCAGGAATCGCCGGGCTGGGCATCATGGGCGGCGCGATCGCGTCAAATCTTCTCGAACGCGGCTGGACCGTATACGGCCATGATGTCGCGCCGGAGAAACCCGAGGCGCTTTCGAGGCTCGGTCTGCGCATATGCCCCGGTCCTGCCGCGCTGGCGCAGGAGACGCCGGTCATCCTGACCAGCCTGCCGAGCGGAGCGGCGGCCCGCGCCGTCGCCGCGGACATCGCGGGGAGCGGCGCGCCCTCCCGCATCGTCATCGAGGCGAGCACGCTCTCGCTGGAGGACAAGTTCGCCGTCGAGGCGCTTCTCGGCGAAGCCGGCCACATCGCGCTCGACTGCCCATTGAGCGGAACCGGCGCGCAGGCGAAAACGCGCGACCTCGTCGTGTATGCCAGCGGCGATGCGGACGCGATCGCACAATGCAGCCCGCTCTTCGACGATTTCGCCCGGCTCACAGAGAATCTGGGCGGCTTCGGCAATGGCAGCCGGATGAAATTCATCGCCAACCTGCTTGTCGCGATCCACAATGCGGCGGCGGCAGAGGCGCTGCTGCTCGCCGAACGCGCCGGCATGGACCTGACGCGCGTCGTGGAGACGATCGGGACGGGCGCGGGCAGTTCGCGCATGTTCCAGATGCGCGCGCCGCTCATGGCCGAAGGCGCTTACGAGCCCGCGACCATGCGCAACTCGACCTGGCGTAAGGATCTGGACGTGATCGGCGCGTTCGCCGCCGAACTCGGCTGTCCCGCGCCGCTTTTCGCGGTGACGCAGGACATGTACGCCAAGACGCTCGACATGGGGCTTGGCGATCAGGATACGGCGGCGGTTTTCGAGGCTTACCGGAGGATTGGCGGCAAGGCCGATGCGGAATAGCCCGCCAGCGCCGCGAAATCCGGCGGGGTCACATGAGACCTGGAAGAAACAGCACGATCTGCGGCGCGATCGTAATCAATACGACCAGAGCGACCATGATGATAAAGAAAGGCAGGGTAGCAAGCGCGATCCTGCCGATGGACTTGCCGGTCATGCCTTGCAGCACGAACAGATTGAACCCGACGGGCGGTGTTATCATCGACATCTCGACGACGACCACCATGAACACCCCGAACCAGATGAGGTCTATGCCCGCCGCCTCCACCAAAGGCAAAAGGACGGCTGTTGTCAGCAGGACGATCGAAATTCCGTCGATGAAGCAGCCGAGGACAAGGAATACGATCATGAGCCCTGCGAGAAGGCCATAGGTTCCAAGGTCGAGCGCGCCGATCCATTGCACAAGAAAGCGCGGGATGCCGGTGAAGCCCATTGCTGTCGTGAGGAAGGCGGCGCCTGCCACGATGAACATTATCATCGTCGAGGTCAGCATCGCTCCCATGAGGCCGTCCGTAAAGCTCCTCCATGACAGCGAGCCGGACAGCCAGGACAGCAGCAACGCGCCGGAGACGCCCAGCGCAGCAGCCTCGGTGGCTGTTGCAAATCCTGCGTAGATGGAGCCGATAACGAGAAAGATCAGGAACAGGACCGGGATCATGAAACGGCCTGTCCTGAGCCGTTCCATCAGCGTCATGGTCTCGTTTTCCCGCGGAAGTATTTCGGACTTCACAAGCGAATAGACCACGATATAGCCCGAGAACAGCGCCATGAGCAGCAGCCCCGGCACAATCCCTGCGATGAAAAGCTTCGCGATCGAGACATCCGCCGCCACCCCGTAGACGATCATGATGATCGAAGGGGGAATCAGAAGCCCAAGCGTTGCTGACCCGGCCAGAGAGCCGATCATGACCGATTGCGGATAGCCGCGCCGGCTGAGTTCGGGAATCGCGATCTTGCCGATCGTGGCGCACGTCGCAGAAGACGATCCGGAAAAGGCGGCGAAAATTCCGCTTCCAACGACGTTGACATGCAGCAGTTGCCCCGGCAGCCCCCGCAGCCATGGCGCAAGGCCCTTGAACAGATCCTCCGCAAGCCGTGAGCGGAACAGGATTTCCCCCATCCAGACGAAAAGCGGCAGAGCCGTGAGCGTCCAGCTCGCCATGCTGCCCCAGACCTGATTGGCCATCGTGAGGCCAGGCGGTGTGTTGGTGAACGCGCCAAGCGCGACAAGGCCCACCCCGAACAGCGAGATCGCGATCCATACGCCCGAGCCGAGGAGCAGCAAGAGAACGGCGAGCAGCGTCAGGCCTATGGTTAGCGTGTCCATGCCTAATCCCGGTGCTGAAGCGGGATGAATGCGTTCTCCGCCTCGATATAGCCGGGCGTCCGCCCCAGGAGGACAAGGACGAGTTCATCGATGAAAGCAGCTGCGCCGATGGCAGCTCCCGCCGCCATGCCCGTTTGCGGGATCCACAGCGGCGTCGCGGCAAGTCCCATTTCGAGATAGCCGAAGCGCCATGAATCGTATGTGAGCAGAACGGAATACCAGGCGAAATAGGCCATGACGCCCGCGCTGACGGCAAGCGCTATGATTTCAAGACCGCGCCTTGCCGGACCCGACAGGACGCCGAGCAGAAGCGAGACGCGGATATGCGCGCCGCGCTTGAGCGTAAGCGCGATCCCGAGGAAACAGGACGCAACCATCGCGTAGGTCGCATAGTCGATCAGCCCGCTGACATGCAGCCCGAAAAGCCGCGTCAAGACTTGAAGCATCACGAGAATGACGATGCTTGCAAGGAAGATGCAGGCCAGGCCGCCGCTCCACAAGTAAACAATGTCCAGAAAACGGCGCACTGAGCTCATTGGTCCGGATTTCAGGCGAGGAGCCTGCTTCCTGTTGCCATGCAGCGCGGAAGGGCCGCAAGGGATGCGCCCCGCGGTCCTTCCGCTGAAGGAATTACTTACCTAACGCTTTTCTCAACGCGGCGCCATCAGGGCCGGCGCGCTTTTCCCAGTCGTCGATGATTTCCTGCGACGCGTTGGCGAATTCGCCCATCATGGAGTCGTCCGGCTCTATGATCGTGATGCCGTTTTTCGCCATTGTCTCGACGGTCGATTTCTGGTTTTCCGTAGCCAGTTCCCAGCCCCGCGCTTCGGCCTGGGCGGAGATTTCAAGGATTTTCGCGCGCGTTTCCTCCGGCAGCGCGTCCCAACTGCTCTTGTTGACGATCACGGCGCTGCGCGGGTGGAAGGCGTTGAAGTCATAGAAATATTTGCCGTAGTCCCAGCCGTTGGTGTTCACCACGATCGGGGCTGATGTGACCATGACATCGGCAAGCCCGGTCAGGAACGCCTGCGCAAGTTCGGGCACCTGGATTGTCACCGGCTGCGCGCCGAATTTTTCCGCAAGGCGCTCGGTAATGGCGTTATAAGCACGGAATTTCGTCCCCGACATGGCGGCAAGGGAGGACAACTCGGACTTCGCGAAAATACCGTTTCCCGGCCAGGGCGCGGAATACAGCATGACCAGATTCTGCGCCTCGAAGCGCTTGTTGAGCATCTCCTTCTGCGCATCGTAGAGTTTTCTCGCCTCATCCAGCCCGCGCGCAAGGAACGGAACCATATCGGCTTCGAACAGCGCGTCCTCATTGCCGGAATTGGCGAGCAGGATTTCTCCGATCGGAACCTGTCCGGACTGAACGGCGCGTTTGATCTCCGGCAGCTTGATGAGCGAAGCGCCGGGGTGAACGACAATGTCTATCTCTCCGCCGGTCGCCTCGCGCACCTGATCGGCGAACCAGTTCAGGTTCAGCGTATGATAATTGTTCGCTCCGTAGCCGGACGGAAGGTTCCAGACCTCCGCCTGCGCCGCCGGAGCAGCGATCATCATTGCACCGGCAAATGCCGCGGCCTTCGCCGCCTGTTTCAGTTTCATTCAGTCACCTCCCATTGTTGTCCCGTCCCGGGCTTCGACCGGGATAGCTTTCACTTACAGTATACTGCATAATTCGGCGCAGCAAGACGCCAGCGTCCCGAATCGCGCTCACGCGCTCCTTGCGAGAGCCGGACTCCACGCCTTCTCCCAGTCCTGCCCCAAGAGATCGGTGACTTTTCCCGGTTCGTCGAAGAACTTGTTCGGAACCTGGAAGATCGCGATCATGAGGCCGCCATCGGGCGTTCCGGCCTCGTGACGGCTGCCTGCCGGACGCCAGACGAATTCGCCCGGCCCGCATTCGCCTTCCCCGTCGACAAGGCGCCCCTCGATCAC
Organism: uncultured Hyphomicrobiaceae bacterium; assembly: GCA_964407075.1. Lineage (GTDB taxonomy): Bacteria > Pseudomonadota > Alphaproteobacteria > Rhizobiales > Rhodomicrobiaceae > JAHQVI01. Next base: position 176 of record CAYOUE010000182.1, on the reverse strand, counting down.
GTAGGTCTGCTCGATCAGGACATGCTCGTGGTCCGGCAGCATTGCTCCCGGCTCCATCTTCAGCAGAACGGTCAGCAGGCCGTTCGCCTTGTCGAGCATCAGCGTCTTGACGACGACCCCGGGAAACTTGGTTTCCTCCCAGGGCATGTCCTGCGGCTTCACGAAGCGCGACGCGA
>CAYOUE010000181.1:0-6389 GCA_964407075.1 uncultured Hyphomicrobiaceae bacterium | reverse complement strand
CTTCGCGAACAGAGACTAACCTCAAAATGGGGGCATCTACGGGGAGCACGTCAATACCCATATACCTGAAAACGATATTGAAGCTGAAGCTGGCGAATGACGCATGATTTTGAAAGCGCGACCAATATGACTCGACGGGTTCGGCAGGTTACAAAATTTAATCGGCAATATGCCGCAACATAAGCTTTTTATTTGTAACGTTATTTTCTCTTTCAATTCTTATTTCAGCTTTCGCGTTCGACAAGGATCTTGCGAAGTTCGGCCAGATCTACTGACTGCCCTGCGAACAGGCGGAACGCATCAATGCCCTGGTGCAGGAACAGCTCGTAGCCGCTCATGATTTCGAGGCCGCCTGCCCGGGCGTCGCCCAGAAACTTGGTCTCGACGGGCGTGTAGACGGCGTCGAACGCCCAGCGCTGCGGTCCGATCAGCGATTTCGGAATCGCGGTGCCGGGATGGCCGATCATGCCGAGCGGCGTGCAGTTTATTAGGCCGTCTGCGCCTGTAACCGCCTCTTCGACGCTTTCAGAGATCGACACCGGCGTATCGGGAAAGGTGCGTGCAAGCGCGTTCGCCAGGGCTTCGGCTTTCTTGTGATCCCGGTCGAAAAGGCGGAGTTCGTCAACGCCGAGATCGGCGAGAGCGAAGCCAACCGCCTTGCCAACGCCTCCCGCTCCCGCCATGGCGACTATGCCGGGGCTGGAGGCAGGAAACACTGAGCGGAAAGCTGACGCGAAACCGGAATAGTCCGTGTTGAAACCTCGCGCTCCATCGCTCTCGAAGAGCACGGTATTGCAGGCGCCGATCGCAGCAACGCGCGGGTCTTCGACGCTTACCGAGGAGACGACCGTTTCCTTGTAAGGATAAGTTACGTTAATGCCGCGATATCCCGCCGAACGGCAGCTTTCGAACATATCCTCGAAGCTCATGCCCATTTCGGAGGGGATCAATATGTCGTAGCAGACTTCGAGACCGCACAGGACGCCTGCAAGTCTGTGCAAAAGGGGTGACTTCGAGCGTTGAATATGGTCGCCGATCAGGCCAAGCCGGATCTCTGCCGTCGAAGCCATTGTCACCTGATTCCTTCTCAAAGGACGCTTGCTCAAGAGATCGTTGCATGTGATGCCTCTATAATCAACATGCGTTAGTTGTTACATATGATATTATAATTTTTATATGACACTTTATGGCTGGATGTTGCAACCTAGCTGATTGTGCCGGTCGCGAGGGCGTGTTGAACGCCTCCGGATATATGCTCCGCCAATATGCGCTGAGCAGTATCGGAGTCGCGCTTAAGCGCGCACTCCAGAAGGGATTGGTGCTCGCGAGCAGCGATCTCGCCACGAAAGCTTAGGGCGATCATCTGATAACGCAGATATTTATCGAACACGCCGGCGTGGGCTTCCATGAGAGCTTGCGAGCCGCAGGCTGAAGTCAGCGCCTGGTGAAACTCCCAGTCATATCGCTTCCAGGTTTCGGTCTGACTGCGATCTCCGCTTTGCATCAGGCGTTCCATCGAGGCGAGCTTGTGATGCGCCGCCACCACCCGGCCTTCCCATTCCATATCCCCGGCGGCAAAGGACTGAGCGAGAGCATGGCCTTCGAGCAATTGCCTCAATGCAGCGATTTCCTTCAGATTTTCGGCAGACACATCAGATACTTCAAAGCCGCGCTGGCCTTCTGCGAGCACAAATCCTTCCGATGCCAAACGGCTCAGAACCTCCCTTAGCGTGCTGATACTGGCGCCGTAGCTGTGCTTCAGCTTGTCGAGCTTGAGCTTCTGCCTTGGCGCCAGCCGGCCGAAAATGATGTCGGATCTCATCCGCTTGTAAGCGTTCTCGCTGATGGTTTCGGCAGGATGGTCAACAAGCGTCATGGTATCAATATCCGATAATTAGCTTATCCTCATATATTACTATGTGTTTTGCTGGATTCATAGAAATCATGATTCATCAGCATATTAGATCATCATCAGGCAATTATTACCATTTTTGCATTTCGAATGTACCTTGTGCCCTCACGTCATAATTCAGAGCAGCCGGACTGTCGCGAGGCTAATCTGTTATTTTCAACCGCTATAGAAAAAAATATCATATGAAATTGATTATACATATTGAAATAAAAACTATCCAATGCGAAAAATGGATCTAGTGAGCCTGCCGGAAAAGCGGCAAGCCACAAGATGCAAAATTCGGGAGGAGTTAAATGCGTCCCTTAAAAATCAGACGTTCATTGATAGCTGCAAGCGCGATGGTCGCCGCCATCGCTGGCCTGGGATCTTCAGCCATTGCGCAGGACAAGCCTGCCGTCAGGTTCTCCGCCGTTTTCTCCGAGCAGGACATCCGCGCGAACATGATGAAGATGTTCGGCGAGGAAATCTCGGGCAACTTCGCTCTGCAGCCCTATTACGGCGGCACGCTTTTCAAGCAGGGCACTGAACTCGTAGCGCTCCAGCGCGGCAATCTGGAAATGGGCAACATCGCTCCGCAGGATATCGCCAACCAGCTTCCGGAATGGTCGATCCTGACTTCCGCCTATCTCTTCCGCGACGCGGACCACCTGAAGACCTTCTTCGCAAGCGAAGTCGGGCAGGAAATGAAGCAGATGGCCGAGGAGAAGCTCGGCATCCATATCCTCGGACCGACCTATTTCGGCACCCGCCAAGTCGGCCTTAAGACGGATAAGGAAATCAACACGCCTGCGGACATGTCAGGAATCAAACTGCGTATGCCGCCTGGCGAGGCCTGGCAGTTTCTCGGGCAGGCGCTTGGCGCAAACCCGACCCCGATGGCTTATGCCGAGGTCTATACGGGCCTCCAGACCGGCGCGATCGACGGTCAGGACAACCCGTTGCCCAACGTTCAGAACATGAAGTTCTACGAAGTCATGTCGCAGCTCGTGCTGACTTCGCATCTCGTCGGCTATGATCTGCTGACGGTTTCCTCCACCTTCTGGAACAGCATGTCGCCGGAGCAGCAGGAGGCATTCCAGGCAGCCGCGGACAAGGTTATCGAATGGAGCACGAAAGAGCATCTGAAGCGTGAACAGGAGCTTGCGGATTTCATGAAGCAGCAAGGGCTCAAGCTGCACACCCCCGACGTGGCCGCATTCCGCGAACACGCGCAGAAGCTCTATCTGGAATCCGATCTGGCCAAAGACTGGCCGGAGGGCATGTTGGACAGGATCAACGCGCTCTGATGAAGGGCGATCCGCCGCCGCCAGTGCAAATCCTGCGGCGGCGGAAACCAGGCTTGTCTCCTGACTGAGCGTTGAACCGAAACCGCCTCCGGGATAAGGAATCCTGATGGCTGTCCGCAGGCGATTCCGGAAATGAACGCATCAATGCAAAAGCTCGCTCTATGGCTGGGCCGCTGCGCCGAATTCGCTGCAGCGGCGATCCTCGCCATCATGTTCGTCGCGTTCATTATCCAGATAGCTTTCCGGTACGTGTTCAACCTTCCGACAGGATGGACGACTGAAATCACAATTCTGGCCTGGCTCTGGCTCGTGCTCTGGGGGGCGGCTTTCGTCGTCCGGGAAAACGAGGAAATCCGGTTCGACCTGATCTATGGAGCCGCCGGGCGGCAATTGCGCCGCATTCTCGCGATCCTGAGCGCGCTGGCGCTGCTGACGCTCTACGTCATGTCGCTGCCTGCCGTGGTCGATTACGTAACCTTCATGAAGGTGCAGCGTACGGCCTATATCGGCATCCGCTTCGATTACATCTTCTCGATCTATATTGTTTTTGCGGTGGCCGTGATCGCCCGCTACGCATGGATCCTGTGGAGCGCAATAAGTGATCCTGCGGCCAATGACCCGCCACCGGGCGAGGACGGCAAATGACCGGCAGTCCGTTCGCCGCATCCATCGCCGCCATATTGCTGCTCAGCATTCTCGGCTTGCCTATCGGTCATGCGATGATCTGCGGGTCGATTCTCTATCTCTATCTGGCCGGGCTGGATATGGGCACAGCGGCTGAACAGCTTCTGAACGGCATGTACTCCAGCTATATCCTGCTGGCCGTACCGCTGTTCATCTTCGCAGCCGAGCTTATGAACACCGGCACCATGACCGAGCGGCTTCTGCGTTTCTGCAACGCCATTGTCGGACGCTTCAGAGGCGGCCTGGCGCTCGTGAATGTTGCGCAGAGCATCGTCTTTGCCGGCATGTCCGGCTCCGCAATCGCCGATGCGGCGGGCAGCGGCAAGCTGATGCAGAAAATGATGACGCATGAAGGCCGCTATCCCGCCAGCTTCGCAGCCGCCCTGACCGCCTCGTCGGCTGTCATCGGTCCGATCATCCCGCCATCCATCCCCATCGTACTCTATGCGCTGATCTCGGACGTCTCCATAGGTTATCTTTTTCTTGCCGGCGTGGTTCCGGGTCTGCTCATGGGCCTCGCGCTGATGGGCATCATCGTAGGAACGGCGCGGCGGCGTAATTTTCCCGTGGAGGAGGGTGTGCCGCTAAGAAAGCTGCCCGGCGTCACCATCCGCGCCTTTCCGGCCCTGATGATGCCTGTGGTTCTGCTCGGCGGCATCTATAGCGGCGTGACGACCCCGACCGAAGCCGCCGCGATCGCCGCAGCATACGCCTATCTGATTTCAGTCCTGCTCTACAGATCGGTCACGCTGCGAAGCACCTATCAGGCCCTCCTTTCCAGCGCGCGCACGACCGCCTCCATCGGTATGCTCATAGCCGGCGCCCTGGTCTTCAACTATGTCGTGACGGTTGAGAACATTCCTAACGCGCTGCGCGCTTTTCTGGCGGGCTACGAGCTGACGCCGACCGCGTTTCTGATTCTCGTCAACGTCATCCTGCTGGTTCTGGGATGCCTGCTGGAAGGGACGACGATATTGCTGATCGTGGTGCCGGTCCTCATACCCACGGCGCAGGCGCTCGGGATAGATCTGGTCCATTTCGGCATCGTCTCGGTAGTCAACATCATGATCGGGCTGATTACGCCGCCATACGGCCTGCTTCTGTTCATCATGACGAACATTTCCGGCGCGCCTATGCGCAGGATCGCACAGGAAACCGCGCCCTTTCTGGTGGCTATGCTCGGGGCACTGCTACTGATTACCTTGACGCCCGATATCACACTATGGCTGCCGCGCATGTTCGGCTATCAGGGTTGAGTTGGACAGAGCCGATCCGTTCGGCTTTGACCGCTCCGGCACAGGATTAACGCGCGACAATCGCTTCAACGCCGCCGTGCGGTATGAAGCGTTCGGGGCGCCATAGCCGTCATATCCGTCGCGCCGCTCCACGATCTCGAAGAAAAAGCCGTCCGCATAGGGGCGTGAATAGAGCTGGAAAAAAGCGCCGTTGGCGTCCTCATCGTAGAGGATATTCGCTGCTCGTAGCGACTTCAGCATTTCCGTATCGAGGTCGAAGCGCGTTGTCAGGTCGACATAGTAATTCGCCGGAATCGGAAGGGCTTCGAAGCCGTTCGCCGCCAGCTTCTGCGCCGTCGCGAATATGTCGTCAGTGGCGAAGGCGATATGCTGTACGGATGCGCCCGATGTGTCCGAAACGAAACGCCCGGCGAAAGTCCTGTGCGTATCCACCCCATTGAGCGTCAGCCGGACAGCGCCGTCTCGGCTTTGGATGGCGCGGCTGTGGACGTGTCCTGCCGGGTCTGCGACGTCGACCATCTGCGCTTTTTCGACCTGAAATATGGAGGTGTAGAACAGCGTCCATGTAAGCATGTCTTCGTGCTTCATGGTCTGGGCGATGTGGTCGATCCGCGTCACCCCGGTTGGATTTGCGGAAGCTTCGATCTCCAAGGCGCGAAACTCGGTGTCCCACACTTCGGCGAGTTCCGACTTCCGGTCGAGAAAATGCAGCAATGATCCGCCCACGCCTCTTACCGCCGGAATATCCAGTTCGCCCGCGCCGCGCCGCTGCGAGAAGACGTTTGCGCCCAGTGCGCGTGCGCGTTCGATGGTCGCCTTGGCATCCTCGACGAGAAGCCCGATGTCACAGACGCAGGTTCCATGCATGACGTAAGCCGAGTGCGCGAAGCCTTCCTGCTCGGTGTTGATGACGATATTGATGCCGCCTTGCCGCCAGAGCGTCACCGACTTGGCGACGTGCCTGGCGACAGGCTTGAAGCCGAGCCTGTGCAGCATCTCGCCGAGAGTCTTGGCTTCGACGTCGTTGGCGGTGAACTCTATGAACTCCACGCCGCTGACCCGGCCCTTTGCGGGCAGGTCCGGCATCTGGTAACGGATTTCTGGCTCCAGCCGCCGCGCCTCGTCCAGAAGGTTGACGAGAGACCGGTGACAATCGAGAGCCGCCATCCTCGGGCTGCCGCCGCGAAACTGGTCATTCAGAATCTCAAGACTGAATGGCCCGTCATAGCCCGTTGCCGCCACCGCGCGCAC
>CAYOUE010000180.1:0-6414 GCA_964407075.1 uncultured Hyphomicrobiaceae bacterium | reverse complement strand
CATCGCCCATGACAGCGGCTCGACAGGTTGGCAGCGTGTCCGCATATGCTGTGCTCCCGCAGCGTCTCCCGCGTTCTGGATTGCGAGCGTCACCTCGTTCAGATGCAGCGCAAAATCAGCAGAAAGGCGGCTGGGCCGGCCTTCCGCGAGCGCATCGAGCATCTCCGCCGGGCCGAGCGCGAAATTCATCGAGGCGGCTCCGTTGCGCCCCACCTTGGGATGGGTCCGCGGCCGCGGGCGGATCCGCTTTGCGAAAGGATGCGTGACGAGCCGGTTGCGGATGGTGAAGCGGCGGCGGAATCGGACGGATGCGGAATTGTTCCAGGCGTCCTTCACCTCCAGCACGCCCCTGTCGCCGAAGATGCGGATGCGGTGATCGTGCGGGGCGACGATGGAGCAGGTCAGGCGCGCCGTGAGGCCGTTTTCGAAGAACAGGACGGCCGTCGAGAAATCCGGCGCGGCCGGCTCATTTCCCAGCTTGCCGGGAATGGTTTCGGCCGAGGCCGCGACCACGGTGCGCACCGATCCGAAAAGCCCGATCAGCCAGGTCAGATAGTATCCGGCATGTTCGAGCGTGCAGCCGACCCGCATCTCGTCCTCATACGGCCAGGGCGCGCCGGATGCGCTGATCCAGTTCCGATGCGGGGCCTGCGGGATGAAATCGTCGTCGAGTTCGGCATATACGAGGCGCGGAACGCCCGCGACGCCGCTGCGCAGGGCGCTCCCGAGCGTCTGGGCCGCTTCTCCAAGGATGCTGCAGGGAGCCGAGGCGAGCATAAGGCCACGCTCGCCGGCCAGCGCATGAAGCGTTTCGGCATCCTCCATCCGCAAGGCGAGCGGTTTCTCGGAATAGACATGAAAACCCGCTTCGAGACAGGCCCGGCTGACCTCGTAATGGGAGCAGGGATTGGTTAGGTTCAGGACCAGACGCCCCGGCGGCCCCGCATCGAGGAGGCCGTCCAGGCTCTCGGCGGGATCGACGCCCCAATGGGCGCAGAACGCCTTGCGCCGCGACGGATCCCGGTCGTAAGCGCTGACGACCTTGATGTCGGGGAAAGTTTCCAGCGATTTCATGTAGAGATCGGCCACATAGCCGCAGCCGACGATGTATACGTCCTTCATGCCGCCCCGCCCGCGTCAGACTTTCTCATGGGCGATCTCCTGCAGATAGCGTCCGTAGGCGGACGGCTCCAGCGCCGTTCCGAGTCCGGCAAGCTGCGCCGCGTCGATGAAGCCCATGCGGAAGGCGATCTCCTCCGGGCAGGCCACACGGAAGCCCTGCCGTTTCTCCAGTGCGCGCACGAAATCGCCCGCCTCGCAGAGCGAATCCGGCGTGCCCGTATCGAGCCAGGCATAGCCGCGTCCGAGCTTCTCCACATGGAGCGCGCCCGCTTCCAGATAGGCCCGGTTCACGTCGGTGATCTCCAACTCGCCCCGCGCCGATGGCTTGAGCGAGGCGGCGATCCCGGTCACGCCGGCGTCATAGAAATACAGTCCCGTTACCGCCCAGCGCGAGCGCGGTTTGCGAGGCTTTTCCTCGATCGAGACGGCGTGTCCTTCGGCGTCGAATTCGACGACGCCATAGCGCTCGGGATCGCTGACCGCATAGGCGAACACCGTGGCGCCGCTCTTGCGCGCTGCTGCGGCGCGCAGCCTGTCGGTCAGGCCGTGGCCGAAATAGATGTTGTCGCCGAGGATGAGAGCGGACGGCTCCTCCGCGACGAAATCGCGTCCTATGATATAGGCTTGCGCGAGACCTTCCGGCCTCGGCTGCTCTGCGTAGCTCAGACGGATGCCCCAGCTTTCGCCCGATCCGAGAAGCCGCCGGAACAGCGGCAGATCCTCGGGTGTGGAGATGACCAGAATGTCGCGGATTCCGGCCAGCATCAGCGTGGTCAGCGGATAGTAGATCATCGGCTTGTCATAAACCGGCAGGAGCTGCTTGGAGACCACGAGGGTCGAAGGGTGCAGGCGCGTGCCCTTTCCTCCGGCGAGAATGATACCTTTCATGGCGCGTCCCCTGATGGATTGGTGTGCAGTTCGTCGGATAGCTCCGCAGCCGCCTCAGCGGCGGGATGCAGCCTTGAGAGGCAGCGGACGACGCCGTCTTCCCATCGCGGAAGCGCGACGCCGAACATGCGCGCAGCCTTGGTGCAGTCCAACCTTGAATTTGCAGGCCGTTTCGCCTCGGCTGGATAATCCGCCGACGGAATAGGCATGACCGGAACCTGAGGACAGCCATATTGCGCGCCGCACGCGATGATCCGGGCGGCGAAATCGCGCCAGCTCGCATCGCCCGATCCTGCAAGATGGTACACGCCCCAGGCTTCGTCGTTCCTGCCTGCGAGATTTTCAGCCAGATCGAGGATCGCGGCGGCGAGATCGCGGGCATAGGTCGGATTGCCGTACTGGTCCGATACGACGCGCAATTCCGGCCGCTCCCGCGCAAGGCGGAGCATGGTCTTCAGGAAATTGGAGCCGTATTCGCTGTAAACCCACGATGTCCTAACGATCAGATGGCGCGGATTGGCGGCCGCGACCGCAAGCTCGCCTTCGTGCTTCGAACGGCCGTAAACGCTTTGCGGGTTCGGCGCGTCTTCTTCTGCGTAGGCGCGAGGTTTCGTCCCGTCGAACACATAGTCCGTCGAGACATGGATCAGCGCCGCGCCGTTTTGCGCCGTGATCTGCGCAAGCGAAGCCGCGCCGTCGCGGTTCAGGGCGAAAGCCGCGCCGGGTTCGGACTCCGCCCGGTCCACCGCGGTATAGGCAGCGGCGTTGATGACGATGGCGGGACGCTCGCGGATCACCGCAGCTTCGATCGAGGCCGGATCGGTGATGTCGAGCGATGGCCTGCCCAGCGCGGTCAGGCTGAATTTGCCCTCGCGCAGGCGCGCTTCCGCCTGGAGCGCCCGCGCAAGCTGGCCTGATGCCCCGGCGACCAGAATCTTGGGGCTAACGCTCATGTCCGCTCACCGTTTGATGCGGCCGGCTCAAGGTTCAAACCGAGGCGCTCGCCCCCATAGACGCCATTACGCAGCGGCTCCCACCAGTCGCGCCGGTCCAGATACCAGCGAACGGTTTTCTCAAGCCCGCTTTCCAGCGTCTCCCGCGCGCGCCAGCCCAGCTCGCGCTCGATCTTTGCAGGGTCGATCGCATAACGGCGGTCGTGTCCGGGCCGGTCCTCGACGAAAGCGATGAGTTCCCGGCGCGGCCGCCCGCAAGGGGCTAACGCATCCATGAGCGAGCAGATGCGCTCGACGATTTCCAGGTTCGCCGCTTCCTGACGTCCGCCGACATTGTAGTGTTCTCCCGGTGCGCCCCTCTCCAGAATGAGCTGTAGCGCCCGCACATGGTCCTCCACATAGAGCCAGTCGCGCACATTGGAGCCGTCGCCATAGACGGGGAGCGGCTTCTGCTCCAGCGCGTTCAGAATCATCAGGGGGATGAGCTTTTCCGGGAAATGGCAAGGCCCGTAATTGTTCGAGCAATTGGAGATGAGAACCGGCAGGCCGTAGGTCCTGAACCACGCCATGACGAGGTGATCCGCTGCGGCCTTGCTTGCCGAATAGGGCGAGGACGGATCGTATGGCGAGGTTTCCGAGAAGGCTCCATCCGCGCCGAGCGAGCCGTAGACTTCGTCCGTCGAGCACTGCAGGAACCGGAACCGCGCGCGCCTTTCCGCTGGCAGTGCGCTCCAATAGCTCCGCGCAGCTTCAAGCAGAACATGCGTGCCGCCGATATTAGTCCGGATGAAGTCGCCGGAAGCGTTGATCGAACGGTCGACATGGCTCTCGGCGGCGAGATGCATGACCGCATCCGGCTGGTGGGTCCGGAACAGCGCCTCGACGAGCGCGCGGTCGCAGATATCGCCCCTGACCAGTTCGTAGCACGGCGAGGAGTCGACAGCTTTCAGCGAGGCGAGATTTGCCGCATAGGTCAGCTTGTCGATGTTGACCACCGAATAGCCGGTATTGGCGATCAGGTGGCGGCAGAGCGCCGACCCGATAAAGCCCGCCCCGCCGGTTACGAGGATTTTCCCCGCGCCGCTCATCGGTTCGCTCCCTGTGCGGGCATGGAAAAGGGCGATGCGATGTCCCGCAGCAGTGGAAGCTGCAGATCCTTTTCCGAAAGAGAGGCGGATTGCGGATCTATGGGCCATGCGATGCCGAGCGCGGGATCGTTCCAGGCGACGCCGCCTTCCGAGCCGGGCGCATAGTAGTCCGTTACCTTGTACAGAACTTCCGTATCCGGCTCCAACGTCGCATAGCCATGTGCGAAGCCTTCCGGGATCCAGATCTGCAGCGCGTTATCGGCGGAAAGCACGGCGCTCACATGCCGGCCGTAATCGGGAGAGCCCTGGCGTATATCCACGGCGACATCGAAGATAGCGCCCCTCAGGACGCGGACGAGTTTGCCCTGCGCGTGCGGCGGGGCCTGAAAATGCAAACCGCGGATCGTTCCGGCTTTCGAGGATACGGCGTGATTGTCCTGTACGAAGGCGGCGTCCACCCCTTGCGCGGCGAAGGCGCGCCGGCTCCAGCTTTCGCAGAACGATCCCCGCTCGTCGCGAAATACCTTCGGCGATATCAGCTTCACGTCGGGAATCGGCAAAGATTCGACCTTCATGGCGTTTCCCTTTGCGCGCGTCTGTTCATGGACCGTGACTGCATGGCCGCATCAGCCCGCATAGAGTTCATAATCGTAGCGTTCCATCCGTCCGGCGAGAATCCGCCGCCTGAGCAGTAGCGCGTCTATGAAGAATTTCGTCGCCCAGTTCGGATATTGCAGAGGCGCGTAGGCTCCGTAGAAGGGATAGGACCCCGCGATCGCTCCATAATGGGCGGCGCCTCTGGAAGTTATGTCCTGACTGCGAGCAACGGCTCCGATCAGCTTGTCCGCGGCGGCGGCGAAGGCTCCATCTCCGGTCAGCAGCGACAGGCGATGGAAAACAATGCCAAGCTGAGCGTATCCGGTAAGGCAGATATGCGAGGAGCGGAACGCCCAGTCCGGCCCAAGTTCCGCTGCGATCCAGCCATTCGAGGCATGGAGCCGCAGGAGCGCTTCCGCAGTCTTGACGACGGCCTGCAGCAGATCCTGCCGCCCGGTCAGATCATGGCACTGGAGGAGGCCGCGCAACACATAAGCGATGCCGTGGGTGTTGGCGTTGCCGCCCGGCTTGAAGGCGTTCTGAAGGAAAAAGCCGTTATCCGTCTGCTGGCGCAGCGTCCAGTCAACATTGGAGAGCGCTGCGTCTTGCAGGTCCTCGTCGGAGACCATCGCGCCGTAGGCGAGCAGCGCCCAGGCCGCCCTGACATTATAGGCGTGGATCATGCCGTGGCTGGTGTTGCGCGCAAAGCACCCGTTTTCGTCGAGGCTCGACGCGAGGAATCCGGCTGCGCGGGCGGCGGCTTCTGTGATCCTGTCATCCTCGCGCGCAATGAGAAGCGCGTTGAAGCCGAGCAGGATCATCCCGGTATCGAAGACGTCGGGGGCGTCCTGAACGCCTAGTTCGCGTCCCGAATATCCGCCGTTTTCAAGCTGTATTCCTGTCAGCCATCCGCCGATCCTCCATGCCGTTTCCGCATAATCCGGATCGTCCAGTTCGTTGCCGAGAGTCAGCAGCGTCGGAATGATATAGCCGCTGGTTTCAGGATAGGCCGGCATCCAGCCCCGCATGAAGCGGTAGCCCTTGGACGAGGCGCGCCCGCCGCATACCGCGATCGAGCGCATCAGCCAATCGGCCGCCGCTTCGAGATGCGGACCGTCGCCGTCCGGCTTCAGCGGGAGACTGACAAGACTGCCGCGGCCGCTGACCAGGTCTGCGGCCGATTTGGCAATGAAATGCCTTATCTTGCCGGGCTTGTTCGGCGCGCGGCCGACGGGGCCGTGATTCTTCATGGCCTCTGGCCCGGCGGCGATTGATTTGACGGTCACGGCCTGTCCCCCTGCAAATGGCTGACGTCTTCGGCGGCGCGCCGCGACGGGGCGTGTTTTTCGAGCAGCGCCTCAACGATCCGCGCGGCCGCCGTGCCGTCCCCATAGGGATTGCGAACTTCGCTCATGGCGCTGTATTGCGCCGGGTCGTCGAGCAGGCTTTCCGCATGAGCGATGATCGCTTCCGCATTCAGTCCGACCAGCCGCGCCGCTCCCGCCTCCACGCCCTCGGGGCGCTCGGTTGTGTCGCGCAGGATCAATACCGGCTTGCCGAGCGCCGGAGCCTCCTCCTGCACGCCGCCCGAATCCGTCAGGACGATCCGGCAATGATCGAGCAGGGCGATGAATTCGAGATAGTCCACCGGCTCCAGCAGGCAGATGTTCGGATGGCCGCCAAGGGCTTCGTGAACCGGCTCGCGGACATTCGGATTGGGGTGAACCGGAAAGGCGATCCACACATCGTTGCGGCTGGCGAGATGC
>CAYOUE010000179.1:0-6422 GCA_964407075.1 uncultured Hyphomicrobiaceae bacterium | reverse complement strand
CGGCGGCGTCGAATAGCCGACCTTGCCCGCGATCTGTGATTTCGGCACCCATGCGAGCGCATCCTGATCTGTGCCGTATCCAGCGGCCCAGCGCCCATAAGGCGGCCAGGAGATCGTCATCGCCGTGTCGCCCTGAAGGAAGGCGGCGAGGTTCTCGACGAAGCCCCAGGTCTGCACGCCGGCCGGCATCCATTCGTTCTCTGCGAGCCACTCCGTGAACACCTTCACGCCTTCGGGCGAATTGATCGTCGCCTTCATGGTGTCGGCATCGAAGAAACGTCCGCCTTCGACGCGGAATCGCTCCTGGAACATGAGCTGCGCATAAGGCGGGTCGCGGAAGAAGGCCGCGCCGTAAGGCTTGTTGCCCGTGTGCGAGGAAATGAACGATCCGACGTCGCTGAATTCCTTCCAGGTCGTGGGCGGAACCGGCAGGTCGTAGCCATGCTTCTCCTTGAAGGCGGCCTGAATGGCCGGGTCGCCCAGAACGTCGGTGCGGTAATACATGACCAGCACGTCGCCATCGTCAGGGAAGCCGTAAATCTTGCCGTCGACCGTCATCTGGTTGTCGCGGTAGACTGGCGCGATGTTCTGAAGCTGGTCACGGTAGCCGTATTTGTCGACATAAGGGTCAAGTTCCTCCAGCGCGCCGGCGCGGACAAGGTCCGGCATCCAGGACGGGATGACGTTGAGAGCGTCATAAGCACCGGTTCCTGCCCGATGCTCCTGAAGGATTTTGGTGAACATTTCCGCGGTGGGCACTTCGATGACCCTGACGTCGATGCCGGTCAACTCCTTCCACATCGGCCCGGAGAAATTCAGCGGATCGAGCGATTGCAGCCCGGCTTCCCAGACGATGGTGATCTGGCTGCCGGAAAACTGCTTTGCGGCGTCGACCGCGGCCTGCGCGGCCTGGGCGCGCGCGAGCCTTGGAAAACCGATCATCGACAGACCGGCAAGTGCCGATGCCGAAACGAGAAACTCCCGTCTTTTCATTGCCTTCCTCCCAATCTGGCCGGCCGTTCTTTGCGGTCCGGTTTCTTCTGCGCCTGTTCAGGGCGCGAGCCTTTTGCCTTCTCAACCGAACGTCTTCGCGAAAGCGGCGAGCTTGGCTTTCCAGTTTTCGTTTTCGAGAATGTCGCGGTTGACGATGCCGCGCGGCGCTTGCCCCTTCATGATGTCCTTGACGGCGGCAATGTCCGCGGCTCCGTTCCCGGCGAAGCATTCGTCGGTCCAGCAGAGCGAGTGCGGCGTGACGATCACATTGTCGAGCTTCAGGATCGGCTCGTCGGCCGGACAGGGCTCGACCTCGAACACGTCGAGCGCCGCCCCGGCGATTGTCCCCGCCGTCAGCGCATCATAAAGCGCGCGCTGATCGACGACGGGCCCGCGCGCCGTATTGATGAGGAAGGCGGTCGGCTTCATCGCAGCAAGCCTTGCGGCGTTGACGTAATGACGGGTCTCTTCCGACAGCGGAATACTGACGGACAGATAATCCGACCGTCGGAAGAGATCCTCGGAGGAAACCAGTTCGACGCCCAGTTTGGCGGCGAGCGCCTTGTCCGCATAAGGATCATGGGCGATGAATTTCATGCCGAAGGGCGCAGCAAGCCGGAACACTTCGGCTCCGATATTGCCCATCCCGAGCTGGCCGAGCGTCTTGCCGATCAGCCCCTCGCCCATATGGTCAGCGCGTTTTGCCCAGCCTTCCGGCCCCATGCGGCACAGCCGGTCCTTCATCATCAGCCGCTGCGACAGGGCGAGAATATAGGTGATGACCGAGACCGCGACCGGCCTGCGGACGCCATCGGGCGTGATGACAGCCGCAATGCCATGCTCGCTGCAGGCCTTCAGGTCCACATTGTCGTAGCCGACGCCGAAACGCGCCACGGTGGCAAGCTGGCCGTCCGGCGGGATGGAGTCCTTGGTGAATTTCGGGATCAGCAGGATCAGCGCGTGGCACCCGGCCAGGCCCTCCGCCGGAATGACGCCGTCCACCGGATCGACCCATACCGTCTCGATCCGGGGATCGTCCATCAGCGGCGAAAGGTCGAAGCTGGGATAGGTCGGGCTGCCGTCGGCTTTGCGGAAATCGCCCGAGAGAGCGACGCGGAACCTGTCCATCGCGGGCCTCCTATTTCGTTTTTTTCGCCTTGCCGCCGGTCTTCCCGGCTACGCCATCGCCCGCGCCTTCGCGGATCGCCGAGACGGCTTCGGTCAGCGCGCCCTGCAGCACCCACACGTCGCCGGAATAGCAGATGAAGTCGAAGCCTTCTTTGAACAGTGAGACGCCCTGCGCCACATCGGGCACCAGCCGTCCGACCGCCTTGCCATGCTTGCGCGCGGAGGCGATGGTGTGCGCGATGGCGTCGGTGAACGCCGGATTGTCGAATTCGCCGGGAATGCCGAGAGAGCAGGACAGGTCGAAATGCCCGACCCACAGGCAATCGACGCCGTCGACTTCCGCGATCTTCTCCGCGTTTTCGACGCCTGCGGCGGTCTCGATCTGGGCGAACAGCGCCGAACGGGCGTTCGCGGCGGCCAGCTTGTCCATCACCGGACCTGCGCGGTAATTGTCATGCGCGATCCCGAGCGCAACGCCACGCGCCCCCTGCGGCGTGTATTTCATGCTGGCGACGAGATTTTCCGCCTCGCGGGCGTTGTTGACCATCGGCACCATGACGCCCTCCGCGCCCATGTCGAGCGCGCGTGCGATGTGATGATACTCCTTGGAGGGGACGCGGACGATGGCGGGCAGGTCGGCGGCCTCGAAATAGCGGATGACGCTCTTGATCGTCTCGTTGTGGAAGCCGGAATGCTCGGTGTCGAACAGGACGAAGTCGCAGCCGGCGTTCTTCATGATATGGCCGATGCCGGGCGTGGCGAATTCGACGATGAAATGCCCGATCTTGATGGATTTCGTGCGGGCCATTTCCCGCAGCCGCGGCGGCGCCATGCGCGTCCTCTCCCTGGTTCCTGCCCCGCCTGCTCTTGTGGCAGGCTGTTAACCATAGAGATTATACCAGTGATGCATATGCAGCAAGGCCCGGATTGAAGGCCGGGGCGATTATCCGGTCTCCCGCATCAGATGCGCCCGATGGTAGAGCATGTTGGCGCGATAGAGGTGGTCTGCCATCGCCTTGGCGGCCTGCGCCGGATCCTGCGCCTCGATTGCGGCCAGGATCGCGGCGTGTTCGTCGAGTGTGAGCTGTTCGAGGCCGGGCACATGGACGAGGTCCATATGGAAGTCCGTTAGCCATCGGAAAATCGCTTCGCATAGCGCGGTGAAGATGGGGTTGCCGCTCACCGAAGCGATCTCCCTATGGAACTGTCCGTCAATCTCCAGAAAGCGCCTCGGTTCCGACCGAGCCTCCTCCTGGCTTTGCAGGACAAGGCGAATCCTGTCGATATCGCTTTGAGCGTGCGTCCTCGCCGCAATGCGCGCCATCTCCATTTCGAAAGTCGCGCGGGCTTCCTTGAGATGCTCGAGACTCGCCGGCGAATGCGTCAGCAGATGGCGCATCGTTTCAGCCATCTGGTCGGCCATGCGGGCCATGGAAGGCAGAGAAACGCGCGCCCGCTCGCCGTGGCGGATCTCGACGAGACCCTGGCTCTGCAGGCTTTGCAGGGCTTCGCGGATCGCCGGCCTGCCGATCCTGAGCGAGTTCATCAACTCGCGCTCCGAAGGCAGGGGGTCTCCGGGCGCCAGCGCGCCGTTCTTGATAAGGGCGAGGATCTTTTCGCGCACGCCGTGCGACAGCTTGCTTCGCCGGCGTGGTTCACGCTTGGTCATCATACCAGTTAAATTGCGCCAAGCCGCGAATTTCCTCAAGACCCTTGATAAACGGCATCGCTGGCGCGCGCCGGAGCCTTCAGGCGAGCGTCACAGCGCAATCGCCGAGTCCGCCGATTTCGATCCTGATTTCGGCCGGAAACGCCTCGACCCAGATGACCGGCGTCATCGACCCGGTCAGCACGATGTCGCCCGCTTTCAGCGAACGCCCATGAGCCTGCAGCTTGCTCACGAGCCAGGCGAGCGGTTCGAGCGGGTGCCCCATGACCTGTCCGCCGTCTCCCGCCGCAATTTCCCTGCCGTTGATGAACGTGCGGGCGTTGGCCTGCGACAGTCCGATGGCCCGCCAGTCCTTCACAGCATCGCCGATCACGCAGGCCTTGTGAAAGAAGTCGTCGGCGACAAGCGTTCCGAAACCGGCGGAAAGAAAGTCGCCATAACGGTTCTCGACCACCTCGATCGCCGGGCTGAGGCTTTCGATATGGTCCGCCAGCTCGCCGCGGCTCCAGCCTGACGGGCGCATGGGAACGTCGCGTCCGATCCGCACGGCCAGCTCGCATTCGACGCCGGGCCTGTACAGCCGTCCGGCTCCGATTTCCGCCCCCGACGCGAAGATATTCGCCTGCATGATGCGGCCATAGGCAGGGCCGTCTACGCCCAGATAGGCCTGCATGGAGTCCGTGGTCGCGCCGATCTTGTAGCCGGCGGCAGCGCCCTGACCTTCGCGTGTGAACCATTCGGCCAGTCGCGCCTGGAGTGCATAGCCTTCATCCTCGCTCGGTGCGGGATCGGCGTTACCGTGAGCCGGTACCGGCCCTGCGTCGAGGCGCGCCTGCCCGAGGGCTTCGATCAGCTTTTCATGCGGCAGGCTGTTCATGGTTCCGACTTCCCTCCTGTGAGATTAAACCCGGTTGTGGCTCAGCCGCCGCCCTGTTGAGCCTTGAGTTCATCCAGATAGGCCATGACGCGAAGGATCTCGTCCTGGGTGATGCGCCGCCCGAACGCCTGCATCGCGCCTGCGCCGCCTGCATAGATGATCTCGAACTCTCCCTTATCGGTGGCGACGCGGTCATATGTGAATTTCTCATCGACAATATTGGGACCGATGCGCCCCTTGCCGTCCTTCAGATGGCACGCAGCGCACAGCCGGTCATAGATTTTCCTGCCGTCCGCGATGGCTTCATCCTGACCGGAATAGGGATTTTCCGCAGTCTCGTGAAAGCTGCGGACCGCCTCGGTGATCTCCTGGTCAGGCTTGAATGTGAATTCGATGGGCGCATTGTCGAGAACGTGGCGGAAAACAACCTGGCTGTCCTGTTTCTCGATTTCGTCCTGCTTGCCGCTAGCGCCGGGCGCAAAAGCTGAAACGCAAAGCGCCAGCGCGGCGAAAAGCTGAGTCATAAACGGAATTCGTAGTGTTGAGCGCATTGTCTGTCCGACTTTATTCCTGCGGCTTGCTCGAAAGGAACGCCGGGCCTTGAGCCCGGCGTCCGCTATCATGTCATGCCCGCGGCGTTATTGCCTGACGCGCGCGGTCACGGCTCCGTCGGGCACCTGGTCTGCCGGGACGACGCGCCACAATGCGCCGGGCGGGTTCTGCGCCGGCCCCTGGTCCGCAAGATAGAAATTGTTCGCGGACACGGCCATCACATTGCCGTCCTCGTCATAGCCGCCGGCGGTGAATTGCAGCTCGGTCTTCAGAAGCTCCTGGAGCTGCCAACGGTTCGCCGAAGCGTCCCAGCCGAGGCCGAACACCGCGCCGGAGCACCAGTCACCAGCCAGATATACGCCTTCCATGCCGCCGTAATTGGCGACGCCGAGGCCCTGAACCGAGCAACCCCAGCCTTCGCTGATCTCATCGGCGCCTGGATAGGGAACCTGATGCGGATATTGCGCGGCGGGCAGGACGCCGACCACGGCGCAATCCGTGTCCTCGGGATTGCCTGTCATCGGATGGCAGAACGTCCCCTGCATATCGGGCCAACCGTAATATTCGCCGCCCGCACTCCCGGCGGGCTGGAACAGGATTTCCTCCCAATGGTTCTGGCCGACATCGGCGATGAACAGGTTGCCGGTGTTCGGATCGAAGGAGAATTCATAAGGGTTGCGTACGCCGTAAGCCCAGATTTCGGGCAGAGCCTTCGTGCGGATCTGCGCGAACTGCTCCTCGGTGATGCCGAACAGGACCATGAGTTGCTCCTTCGCCGCCGAAGCGAAAGGATTGCTAGCCGGGATCTTGTACGGCCTCAGATCGTCCTCCTCGACATCGACGTCGATGCGCAGGATCTTGCCGAGCGGCGTGGAGAGATCCTTGCCGGCCTGAAGCGGATCACCTTCCCAGCCGCCGTCGCCCGAGGCGATATACAGATAGCCGTCCGGGCCGAATTCGATCTGCCCGCCATTATGGTTGTACCAGGGTTGCTCGATCCGCATGATGACCTTTGCGGTCTCGTTGGTTCGCTCGGGCGTCAGCGCGTCGGGGCTTGCCGGATCAACCTGGAAACGCACGATGACGCCGTCGCCGTTGAAGGGCAGCGAAGCGTAATGCACAAAGAAATAGCCGTTCTCCCTGAAATTCGGATGGAAGGCTATGGCATAGAGGCCCTGCTCGACGAAGCCGGTCTGCACGTCG
>CAYOUE010000178.1:4767-6423 GCA_964407075.1 uncultured Hyphomicrobiaceae bacterium | reverse complement strand
CTCGATCAGCACGGCGGTCTGGATCGTCATGTGCAGGCAGCCGGCGACGCGCGCGCCTTTCAGCGGCTGCGACGCGCCGAATTCCTCGCGCGCGGCCATGAGGCCCGGCATTTCGGTTTCCGCGATCTCGATCTCCTTGCGTCCGTAATCGGCGAGGGAGATGTCCTTGACGATGAAATCTTTCGCGGGGCTCATATCGTTCATGTGGTGCGCCTTCATATGGTTTCACTTGGCCGCATGGCGGGTTTGTCCCCGCTTATAAAGGCGCACGGCGATAAAGGCAACAGCATATAAAGATGTCTTTATATGTTTTGAGCGTTTACGCGGCTTGGAGACGCGCGAATTCGGCCTCGAATGCGAAGCGGAGCTGCGCCGCCTCGTCCTCGGGCAGCCAGTTCGCCATCTGCGGGAAAATCTTGGCGTTGAGAAGCGCCCGGCGCTGGGCCCACGGCATGGCGTCGGCGGCGCGCATCTCGGCGAGCATGGCGTGCAGCCGCGCGCGCACCTCGTCGGGCTTGGGCAGATAGTCGACGGCTTCCGGCGCGCCCTGAAGACTTCCGGGCCGCAGCGCGCCTCGGGCGAGAGATCAGGGCGGTCGAAACCTTTGCGCGCGAACCTGCGGCAGCCTACAGGCGGCCCGACTTCGCCCGCCTCGAAACTCAGACCCAGGGCCCGGTCGCGGCCGTCGAATATGACGCGGGCTCCATCACGCTCTGCGCCGATGGAACCGGGAGGGTCACGGGATTGCCGGAGGCCGTCTGGGGCTTTGCGGTGAGCGGCTACCGCCTATTGCCGCGCTGGCTCGAAGCGCGGATCGACCTGCCTTCCGACCTCGCATTCGTGCGCGACTTGCGCGATATCTGTGGGCGCATCGCCGAGCTGATTGATCTCTTCGCCGAAGCCGATACCATTCTGGACGCAACGCTGCACGAATCATTGACGCGCGAGGCTCTGGGCTTCGCCAGCATCGAGCCACAGGCAAATGACGGATCAGACTGACCTATTCGGCCATCGCCCCGCTCAGGAGAGCCTGTTCGGCCCCGGAGACGACCGGATGCAGGCTCCGTGCAGGAGCACGTTGCCCGATCCCGAGGCCATCCGTCTTCGCCTCCGGTCCTTGCTCGAAAAGATGCGCTGCGCCGAAAAGATGCCTTGGTCGGAACGCGACGCGCGGATGTGGCAGACGGTATTCCCGAACATGGCGAAATGGCTTCCGGACGAAGAGGCGGATCAACTGCGCTTCGAGTTCCTGCAGGAAATGGAGCGCCTGAACAAGGCTGCATAACTTCGTTCCAGCGCGATTTCGCCAGGCTATTCAATCCACGACGATCGACTTTGCGCCAGACCGCCCTCTACGGAATCGTCGTCTCCAGCTCCACGCTGATCTCCACGCGCCCGCCGTCTTCGACCGTCACCTGCGCCTCTTCGAAGGTCGGGGCGCGGAACAGCGGGCGGGCGTTGTTGGAGACGCCCCACGGCTCGGTCGGGATGCCGAGGAGATTGGTGTCGTTGGTCCTGTTGCCGTTGAGGTCCTGAAGCACGGCGACGGCGTAGGCGCCCGGCTCAAGACCGGTGAACCGGCATTCGACGCCGCCGGCCCGCGCCTTGACCCACTGGCCGGAGACCGAAGCGGCGGGGTCGAGAAACTCGCCGGAC
>CAYOUE010000178.1:0-4757 GCA_964407075.1 uncultured Hyphomicrobiaceae bacterium | reverse complement strand
CGCGCCATAGAGCGCGCAGCCGATCTCGCCGCTCAAATCCTCGATCCCGGTCACAGTGACGGAGATTTCCGCCGCGCGCGCTGCGGCGCACGCAAGAACGACCAGGCAGGCGGCGGCGGCGCAATTCACCCTCAGGCTCATGACTCTGCTCCATATTCCGGTCCGCCACGGCGCATCGGTGGACATCCGGGCAGCAACCGGACCAGCTTATAGAGCAGATGCTGCGCCGCGGTAAATTCCATTATGCGCCGCGCCGCTGCGGCGGCATGACGCTGCGCGCCGCGAATAGCCTTGGCGTTTGAATCGAACGCGGCTTTCATCTATGTCAGAAACCATCCGGCGCGCCGGTGTCGCCGGCAACAGACGGAGAAGCCGCCATGAAACTCGATGCCTCGATTTCCGCAATCGTCACCGGCGGCGCGTCCGGGCTGGGGCGCGCAACCGCCGAAGCGCTCGCCGCGAAGGGCGTGAAGGTCGCGATCTTCGATCTCGGCGAGGAAGCCGGGCAAGCCGCCGCGGCCAGGATCGGCGGCGTGTTCTGCAGGGTAGACGTGACGAGCGACGAGGAGACCGATGCAGGCTTCGCCAAGGCGCGCGCTGCGCTCGGCCA
Source organism: uncultured Hyphomicrobiaceae bacterium (assembly GCA_964407075.1). Taxonomy (GTDB): domain Bacteria; phylum Pseudomonadota; class Alphaproteobacteria; order Rhizobiales; family Rhodomicrobiaceae; genus JAHQVI01. The sequence goes on along the minus strand of CAYOUE010000178.1, from coordinate 4,147 downwards.
GGAGCGCATCCTCGTCAATTGCGCCGGTATCGCCAACGGCTTCAAGACGGCAGGCCGCGACAGGGACACAGGCGAGATCCGGCATTTTCCGATGAAGGAATTCGCGCGCGCCGTCGAGGTCAACCTGATCGGCACGTTCCGCTGCATCGCCAAATCCGCCGCCGGAATGCTGACGCTCGATCCGCTCGGCGGGAATGGCGACCGCGGCGCGATCGTGTGCACGGCGAGCGTCGCCGCGCAGGACGGCCAGACCGGCCAGGCCGCCTATTCCGCCTCCAAGGGCGGCGTCGCCAGCATGACCCTGCCGATCGCGCGCGACCTGATGAAGGAGCGCATCCGCGTGAACACCATCCTTCCGGGCCTGTTCCGCACGCCAATGCTCGAAAGCCTGCCGGAGAAGGTGCGCGCGGCGCTCGCGGCGTCCGTGCCCTATCCTGACCGCCTTGGCGAGCCGGACGAATACGCCGCCCTCGCCCTCCACCTGATCGAGAACGGCTATTTCAACGGCGAATGCGTCAGGCTGGACGGCGCGATCCGCCTGCCGCCGCGTTAAGCAGGCGTCCTTGGAATTGCAAGCGTTTTCAACCGCAAGACGGTTCAAATAAGCGTGGCGTGAACGCCGCCGCCCGCCGGGGTAACATCGCATGTGCGCATTTGGGGAGACGAACGAATGAGATGGCTTTTCGCGCTGATGCTCACGCTCGCGCCGGGACAGGCCCAGGCCTGCGGCGTCGCGAGCGATTGCAGCCTCGGCGACCGCGTCTACCGGGTCCATGCGCCCGATACCGCAAGCGCCGGGCCGCGGGGCGCGATCTTCTTCGCGCATGGGTGGCGCAACTCCGCCGCCGGCACGATGAGCAACAAGTCGCTGTTGCGGCTCGCAGAAGAGCTGAACGCGGTCCTGGTCGCGCCGCAGAGCATCGGCGACGACTGGAAGCTGCCCAACCGCCCGCGCGAAAGGGAAAACACCGGTGAGATCGAGTTTGCCTATTTCGAACGGCTGGTCGATGAGGTCGCGGAGCGCTACGCCGTGGACCGCGGCCGGATTCTCATGACCGGCTTTTCCGCAGGCGGGATGATGACGTGGAACCTTGCCTGCCACCGCGGCGGCCTGTTCGCCGGCTTCGCCCCGATTTCGGGCACATTCTGGGCGCCGGTGCCCGGCTCGTGCCCCGGCGGGCCGGTCGATCTCATGCATTTCCACGGATTACAGGACGGCATGGTGCCGCTCGGCGGGCGCGTCATCGCCGACAGCAGACAGGGCGACGTTTACCGCGCACTTGCGCTGTTCGCCGAAAGCGGCGGATTCGGCGAGGCGGAAACGGTGGCCGCAGAGGCGCTCACATGCGAAAGGCGCACGAATGCCCAGGGCAGGCTTCTGGAGTTCTGCACCCATGACGGCGGCCATACCTACAGCGCCGATTACGTCCGCCGGGCATGGCGCGCCTTCGGGCTGTACAAGGACTGACCGCCGGTCGCGGCATGGTCCCGTCAGGTCTCGAAGCCGCCATCGACATTGAGGGTCGCGCCGGTCACATAGCCGCTTTCGGAGCCTGCGAGGAAGACCGCGGCGTTGGCGACGTCTTCCGGCGTTCCGTAACGGCCGAGCGCGGTCATCATCGTCATGAGCCGCGCATGGCGGCCGTCGGCGGGATTCATGTCGGTGGCGATGGGGCCAGGCTGGATCGCGTTGACCGTTATGCCTAGCGGGGCGAGATCGCGGGCGAAGGCGCGCGTAAGGCCGGCAATGGCGAATTTGCTGGTTGCGTAAAGCCCGATGCCCGAGGTCGGAACCCGCGCGCCGAACGTGCTGCTCATGTTGATGACGCGCCCGCCTTCCGGCATCAGCGGCGCGGCGGTCTTGATCGCGATATAGGCCCCGCGCAGATTTACGGCCATCACCCGGTCGAACTCCTCGTCACTCGTTTCCTGGAGCAGTCGGCGCTCGAACATGCCGGCGTTGTTGACGAGTATGTCGAGCCCGCCCAGCCGGCGGTGCGCGTCGCAGACGGCCTCGCGGACCGCCCCGCCATCGCCCGCATCGGCGCGGATCGCAAAGCATGAGACGCCGAGCGCGCGGATGGCCTCGGCTGTTGCGGCGGCGGCATCGGACGAGCTGAAATAGGTGAAAGCGACATCTGCGCCCTCCCGGGCGAGACCGATGGCTATGGCTGCGCCGATGCCCCGGCTCGCGCCCGTCACCAGCGCTTTCTTTCCTTCCAGTTTTTTCATGTCGCGGCAGGCCCTCGCAAAGCGCTCCGGCGTCTGGCATAAATTGGCGGCGGGCATTGTCCGCATTCGAATACGACAGACCGGGACAGGCTGCAACTGGCCCGAAGGGAAGGAAGTGATGTCAGTCCGTGTCCAGACAGAGGATTTCGACCCCGGCGCGGAAATCCGGGCGCTCACGCGCGCGGGCGGCGACGCAGGCGCGGTGGTGAGCTTTACCGGGATCGTGCGCGCTGGCGAGGGCGAACGCGCCATATCGTCGATGACCCTGGAGCATTATCCGGGGATGACCGAGGCAGAGCTGGAGCGCATCGAGGCTGAAGCGCGCCGCCGCTGGCCGCTCAACGGAAGCGTGATCGTCCACCGTTACGGCAAGCTCGCGCCCGGCGACAACATCGTGCTGGTCGTAACCGCCTCCGCGCACCGGCAGGCGGCGTTCGAGGCGGCCTCGTTCCTCATGGACTATCTCAAGACGAGCGCGCCGTTCTGGAAGAAGGAGGAACGGGCCGGCGGCGGCGCATGGGTCGAGGACAAGGCGTCCGACGAGGAGGCCGCGCAGCGCTGGATGCGGACGGGCGGCGGCTCGGAATAAGCCTTCCTGCGGCTCCGGCGTGATCGTTTCAGGGTATGTGCGCGGCGCGCACGGGCGAAGAATTTCCGCAGCCTTTGCTTGCGCAGGCGAAAGGCCGGATCCCGGCTTGCAAGGGGATTTCGGCTGCGCATATGCACATTATGCGCATTTAAATCCGGCGGATATGCTGATAAAACGCTTCAAAGCTCTGGAGACAACGATGGTTGCGCGCATTTACAGACCGGCCAGGACCGCCATGCAGTCGGGCGCCGCCAAGACGCGGGAGTGGGTTCTGGAGTTCGAGCCCGACCGGGCCCGCGAATATGAGCCGCTGATGGGCTGGACCAGCAGCGCCGACATGAAGCAGCAGATCCATCTGCGTTTCGAGACGAAGGACGACGCCATCGCCTATGCGCGGCGCAACGGCATTCCCTACCGTCTTTTCGAGCCGAATCCGCGCGCGCCAAGCAAGAAAGCCTATGCCGACAATTTCAAATATGGCCGCATCGGAAGTTGGACGCACTGAACGGCTTCAAAACCGGCCCATTCCGCACTATTGTGGCGCGCATGGCGCAATCCTCCTGGTCCCGTAGCTCAACTGGATAGAGCAACGGCCTTCTAAGCCGTAGGTTGCAGGTTCGAGCCCTGCCGGGATCGCCACATTCGTCCGGCCGGACACCTGACCGGATCATTCTTTGGCAGGCCCGTGAACATCGAGCTCCATATCCTCACCACCGGCGGAACCATCGACAAGGTGTATTTCGATGCGCTAAGCCAGTTCCAGGTGGGCGAAACCGCGATAGGCGCGATTCTCAATGAAGCGAATGTCGCTTTCGGTCATGAGATTACGCCGCTGATGCGCAAGGACAGTCTCGATCTGACCGACGAAGATCGGGCCGCGATCTGCAGCGCGGTTCGGGCCAGCCCCTGCAAATCCGTGCTGGTGACGCATGGCACGGACACCATGATCCGGACGGCGAGGCTGCTCGGGGATGTGACGGACAAGACCGTCGTTTTTACCGGCGCCATGCAGCCCGCGCGTCTCAAATCGACTGACGCTATCTTCAATATCGGCTTCGCCGCCGCCGGCGCGCTGACTCTCCCGCCCGGCGTATACATAGCCATCAATGGCCGCTTTCTTGACCCCGCCCGTGCGATCAAAAACCGCGAGAAGCACAGATTTGAGGAAGAGGCTTAGACGGGAGGACAGGATCAATCCGTCTCCGGACGCCCCCGCGCCTTCTTCACCTGCGCGCGTAGAGACTTCGATTCCAGCCGCCGCTTCTTGCTCGCTGACGTGCTCCCCGTAGTGCCCTCGTTCATAAGGAGAGTCTGTTCTGGTTATGC
>CAYOUE010000177.1:3592-6459 GCA_964407075.1 uncultured Hyphomicrobiaceae bacterium | reverse complement strand
GCCGATCTGCGGCAACCCCGCCGGACTGGGACTGCTGCCGACGAAATACGGATCGCCTGCCGTGCCCATGCCGGGCTACGATCTCCGCGTGCTCGGCGAAAACAACAAACCCGCCCCGCGCGGCAAGGTCGGCTCGCTGGCGATCCGTCTGCCCCTGCCGCCCGCCTGCCTGCCGACATTGTGGCAGAACGACAGGCGTTTCCGCGAAAGCTACCTCAGCGAGCATCCCGGCTATTACAAGACCGCCGATGCGGGCTATATCGACGAGGACGGCTATGTGTATGTCATGGCGCGCACCGACGACATCATCAACGTTGCCGGACACCGGCTTTCGACAGGGGCGCTAGAGGAAGTGGTCGCCAGCCATCCCGATGTCGCCGAATGCGCCGTGATCGGCATCGCCGACGCACTGAAAGGGCAGGTTCCGGCAGGCTTCGTGGTGCTGAAATCGGGTGTCGAGAAAAGTCCGAGCGATGTTGAGAAGGAGATCGTGCAAAAGGTGCGCGACGAGATCGGTCCGGTCGCGGCGTTCAAGTTGGCGCTTACGATCCAGCGCCTGCCGAAAACGCGGTCCGGCAAGATCCTGCGCGGCACGATGCGCGCGATCGCCGACGGCGAGGACTTCCGTATGCCTGCGACGATCGACGATCCGGCAATTCTCGACGAGATCAGGGTGGCGCTTGGCGAGCGCGGGATCCCGGAGGGCCGGACGGGGGTCGAAGGGCAATAGGGCGGCGCGGAGGAAGGCAGTCGATGGATCCGGATATGGTCCGCCAGCAGGAAGAGGCGGAGGAACTGAACAGGCTGCGCAAAAGCGCAACGGCTCAGCAAGCTGACGCAATCGCGCCTGGCGGCACGCCTGATGCTGCCGGACCGTCCTCGCGGGAGACGGCGCCGCCGATGTGGACGCTTCCATCCTCAACAGGACGCAGGATCGCACAGGCCCTGTTTGGAGGCGGCGTCATGGCCGCGTTGTGCTATATCGGCGGCGGTGCGCTCGATCTTGCCTCCGGTGAACGGTTTGCCTTTTCGGCAGGCGCAGGCGCGCTCGCCGTAATTCTCATAAGCATTTCCGGCACGCGAAAAAGCGCCAGGAATTAAGCCTCTTTCGGCGGACCTGTCTCTACGGGCGCATCGCTATCGCTCCATTCAGCCCATGAGCCGTCGTAAACCGCCACGGTTTCGTTGCCCAGCGTGGCGAGCGCGAGCGCAAGAAGACACGCGGTCACGCCGGAGCCGCAAGACGTCACCACCGGCTTGCGGATGTCGAGGCCGCGCGCCTCGAATGCCGTCTTGAGCTCGGCGCCTTCGAGCAGGGTTCCGTCCCCGGCCAGCAGGTCGGTGAACGGCACGTTCAGCGCTCCGGGTATGTGGCCGCGCCGCGGCGTCTCGCGCGGCTCGGGCGCTTCGCCGGAAAATCGGGCGGACGAGCGCGCATCTGCAATCTGAATGTCCGGGCGGCCGAGCAGAGACATGACATCGTCCAGATCGCGCACGAGGCCGGAATTGAAACGCGCCGTAAAATGGCGGTCGGAGCGAATGCGTGGCTCGCCGCTCGCGATCTTGCGGCCCTCCGCCCGCCACTTGCTGAAACCGCCGTTCAGTACGGCGACGTCCCTGAAGCCCATTGCGCGGAACATCCACCAGACCCGCGCCGCCCCCGACATGTTGGTCGTATCGTAGACCACGATCCGCGCGCCGTCGCCGATGCCCATTTTCCTGACGCGCAGGGAGAAAATTTCCGGCGGCGGCAGCATGTGCGGGAGCGAACTCGACGGGTCGGAGATGGCGTCGATGTCGAAAAACTGAGCGCCGGGTATGCGGGCCTCGAGAAATTCGCTCTTTCCGTCGCGGCCTGATCCCGGCAGATGGAACGAACCGTCCAGTATGACGAGATCCGGCGCTTCTAGGCGCTCTTCGAGCCAGTCCGTTTCAACGAGCCAGCGGTTCAGCTTTGTCATTGTGCCGTTTCCATAATTGCGCCGGTCATACGAAGACTTGCGGCAGGTCGAGAGGCTCCTTCAGCCATTCCGGTACGGGCAGTTCCTTCTCGCGCAGGAAGTCCGGATTGAATAGGCGACTCTGATAGCGCGTGCCGTAGTCGCACAGGATCGTCACGATCAGGTGGCCGGGGCCGAGGTCGCGGGCAAGGCGGATCGCGCCTTCGACATTGATGCCGCTGGAGCCTCCGAGGCACATGCCTTCGTCGCGCAGGATCTGGAAAACACGAGCCACGGCGTCCGCATCGGAAATGCGGTAGGCCTTGTCGACTGCAAGACCTTCAAGGTTTGCAGTTATCCGCCCCTGCCCGATGCCTTCCGTTATCGAGGAGCCCTCGGATTTCAGTTCGCCCGTCGTGTAGTAACTGTAAAGCGCCGCGCCATGCGGATCGGCGAGACCGATTCTGATATCAGGATTTTTCCCCTTTAAGCCTGCAGCGACGCCTGCGAGCGTGCCGCCGGTTCCGACCGCGCAAATGAAACCGTCGAGCTTGCCTTCGGTCTGCTCCCAGATTTCTTTTGCAGTCGTCTGGATGTGCCCGTCGCGGTTGGCGACATTGTCGAACTGGTTCGCCCAGATTGCGCCTCCGGGCTCGGTTTCGTTCAGCCTTGCGGCGAGGCGCTGGGAATATTTGACATAATTATTTTCGTTCCTGTAAGGGACCGCCGGTACCTCGACCAGCTTCGCCCCGAGAATGCGCAGCGTGTCCTTCTTCTCCTGCGACTGCGTTTCGGGAATGACGATTACGGTTCTGAAGCCCAGCGCGTTGGCGACAACGCTAAGCCCTATGCCCGTATTGCCCGCCGTGCCTTCCACGATCACGCCGCCAGCCCGGAGCTGTCCCCTCGCCATCGCGTCACGGATGA
>CAYOUE010000177.1:3311-3582 GCA_964407075.1 uncultured Hyphomicrobiaceae bacterium | reverse complement strand
CGCGGTCCTTGGCCGACTGGCCGGGATTCATGAACTCGGCCTTGCCCAGGATTTCGCAGCCCGTTTCTTCCGACGCGGACTTCAATCGGATAAGCGGCGTATTGCCAATTGTGTCAAGAACGGAAGATGCTGTGTCCAACGAGGGTCACTCCCTGTCTTGCGGCTTCATATTGTGACAGCGCGATGCGAAGCCTATTTAAAGCATTTATTCTGTAGCCGCAGCGAAAAACGCTGTGCTATAGACCGGGCCAAACCGGTTGCGCCGGAGCCG
>CAYOUE010000177.1:0-3301 GCA_964407075.1 uncultured Hyphomicrobiaceae bacterium | reverse complement strand
GGGCGTGGTGGAATTGGTAGACACGCCAGATTTAGGTTCTGGTGGCGCAAGCCGTGGGGGTTCAAGTCCCTCCGCCCGCACCAAGACTTTCAGCGCACTATCTGGGAACGATAAGCCAGCCGCACAAACTTTCGAAAGCAAGAATTCTTATGCAAGTCACCGAAATTCTGTCAGAAGGCCTGAAACGCGAGTTGAAGATCGTCGTCGGTGCGGATGAACTCGACACGCGCCTCAACGAGAAACTCGACGACATCAAGGACAAGGTCCGCATCAAGGGGTTCCGCCCCGGGAAGGTGCCGAAGAACCACCTGAAGAAGGTTTACGGACCGTCCATCATGTCGGAGGTGCTTGAGCAGACCCTGATGGAGACCAGTTCGAAGGCGATCTCGGACCGCGACGAACGGCCTGCTTTGCGCCCGGACATCAAGCTGCCCGAGGAGGAAGGCGTCGTCGCCAAGATCATCGAGGGCAGCCGCGATCTCGAATATACGATGATCTTCGAGGTATTGCCGAAGATTGAGCTTGCCGATCTGAAGACGCTGTCCATCGAACGCCCCGTTGCCGAGGTCAGCGACAAGGAGATCGAGGACGCGCTCGACCGGGTCCGCCGCGGCAACATGGTTTTCGAGCCGAAGGATGGCGAGGCCGAGAACGGCGACCGCGTCACCATCGACTTTACCGGAAAGATTGACGGCGAGCCCTTCGAAGGCGGCGCGACCGAGGATGCGCCGATCGTGCTTGGCCAGGGCGGGTTTATCCCCGGGTTCGAAGAAGGGCTGCTCGGTGCCAGGACCGGCGACGAGCGCGTCGTAAAAGTCACCTTTCCTGAGCAGTATCAGGCCGCGCATCTGGCCGGCAAGGACGCCGAGTTCGATGTCAAGGTCAAGGAAGTCGCCGCCCCGCGCATCCCCGAAGCGGATGACGAACTGGCGAAGTCCCTGGGTCTCGAATCGCTTGCCAAGCTGAAAGACGCGTTGCGCGACCAGATCGGGAAAGAGTTCTCTCAGGCGTCCCGCGCGCGAGCGAAGGAGGCGCTGTTCGATGCGCTCGACAAGGCGCACAGCTTCGAGCTGCCGCCCTCGCTTGTCGAAAGTGAGTTCGAAGCGGTCTGGCGCGACCTGACCCGGCGCATGGAGCGCGCGGAGCGGACCTTCGAGGATGAAGGCACGACGGAGGAAAAGGCGCGCGAGGAACATAGGGCGGAAGCCGAGCGCAAGGTCCGTCTCGGGCTTGTGCTTTCCGAGATCGGCCAGCGCAACGAGATTACGGTGACGGATGAGGAAGTGCGCCGCGCCGTGTTGCAGCAGGCCCGGAATTATCCGGGTCAAGAGCGCCAGATTCTCGAATTCTACAAGAAGAATCCGAATGCCGAAATCGAGCTGCGGATGCCGATCTTCGAAGACAAGGTGGTCGATTTCGCGCTCGAATTCGTCAAGGTCACGGACAAGACCGTCACCCCGAAGGAGCTTTTCGGCGGCGCGGCTCATGACCACGATCATGAGCACGGCGAACATTGCGATCACGACCACTAGCGGAGCATTTGAGATTTGAATCCCGGCTGCGGCGAGCAGGGGTATTCAAATCTCATATTCAAAAGCTCCACTAGGTTCAATCAGGGGCGCCGTTCATGCCTGGACGACGTTTCTCGTCCGCGCACGGTCCTCCAGTGCATGTGTTTATCGCTGATTGCCGAAAAGCTGTTTGCGCGCCATATGAATATGCCGATCATCGCGCAGGATGGGTTGGATAGGATTGATTAACGCGAATCACCGAGCGTGCCTCTTCCATGTGTGGCAGCCTGTGATCGAAGCTGGAGCGAGCAATGCGGGATCCCGTTGACTTTTACATGTCCACTCTTGTGCCGATGGTCGTCGAGCAGACCAATCGCGGCGAGCGGGCTTACGACATCTATTCGCGCCTGCTGAAGGAGCGAATCATTTTCGTGACCGGCATGGTCGAAGACCATATGTCGTCGCTGATCGTCGCACAGCTTCTCTATGCCGAGGCGGACAATCCGAAGAAGGAAATCTCCATGTATATCAACTCGCCCGGAGGCGTCGTGACGTCCGGGCTGGCGATATACGACACGATGCAGTTCATCCGGCCGCCGGTTGCGACACTTTGCGTTGGCCAGGCTGCGTCGATGGGTTCGCTCCTGCTTTGCGCCGGGGAGCCGGGAATGCGCTATGCGCTGCCGCACGCGCGGATCATGGTGCACCAGCCGTCAGGCGGCTTCCAGGGGCAGGCGAGCGACATCGAAAGACATGCGCAGGAAATTCTGTCTGTCCGTCAAAGACTTAACGAGATCTACTCGAAGCATACCGGACAGCCTGTCGAGGTCATTTCCGAGGCTCTCGAACGCGACAATTTCATGACGGCGGATGCGGCGAAAAAATTCGGACTGATCGACAAGGTTATCTCCAAGCGGGAATTGCTCGAAGGCGAGACGGCCGGGCGCGCAGGTTCGCGGCTTGACTAATCGGGCGAATGATGAGGAAAATGTGAAAGTTTTGAACTCGAAAAGGCGGGCGAGCTGGCCTTTTCACGATTCGGTCAGAACTTGCGCAGCGATCTTGAGATTTCGCGGCCGGGTGATTAGCGTATATGCGTAACGGCTTAAGGAGTCGGTTTTGCACGTAAAGCGTTCCAGCCAAATTTCCCCTCACGCATTTTCCGGAACGCGGTCCGGCGACGCTATTAGAACAATCTTGATGATTACTCGGATAGCATGGGACGTCGGTTTGAGAATGGTGAAGCGGTCTTTAATCCGCGAAAGGGGACGGTCGATTGCTAGCCTGCGGTGCGAGCTTTGCGGCTTCAAACGGAAAATCGAGGTAATCGTATGAGCAATGCGGGCGGAAAAGACAGCAAAAACACCCTTTACTGCTCCTTCTGCGGCAAGAGTCAGCATGAAGTACGCAAGCTTATTGCAGGGCCTACCGTGTTCATTTGCGATGAATGCGTCGAACTCTGCATGGACATCATCCGCGAAGAAAACAAGAACTCCTATGTTAAATCTCGCGATGGCGTCCCGACGCCGGCGGAAATCTGCAATATTCTAGATGATTACGTTATCGGCCAGTCGCACGCCAAACGCGTGCTCTCCGTCGCGGTGCATAATCATTACAAGCGGATCAATCACGCTACCAAGAACAACGACGTCGAACTGGCCAAATCCAACATCCTGCTGATTGGTCCGACCGGCTGCGGCAAGACCCTGCTGGCCCAGACGCTGGCCCGAATTCTCGACGTGCCCTTCACGATGGCGGACGCGACGACGCTGACCGAAGCCGGCTACGTC
>CAYOUE010000176.1:0-6477 GCA_964407075.1 uncultured Hyphomicrobiaceae bacterium | reverse complement strand
GACCACGTCGACGTGGCGGCTCTCGATGATCGCCTGGCAATGCTCGCCGAAATCGGGCATGTCGATCGTGGGGCCGGCATCCTCGCCGGGCCGGGAGTAGTTGAGCGCCCGGGCGATAATGCGCGCCGTCGTCGTCTTGCCGACGCCGCGAACGCCGGTCAGCATGTAGGCCTGCGCGATCCGCCCGCTCTGAAACGCATTCTTGAGCGTGCGGACGAGAGCGTCCTGTCCGATCAGGTCGTCGAATGTCTGCGGGCGGTATTTCCGCGCCAGAACGAGATAGGTCCTGGTCTCAGCGCTCATTCTTCAGCCCGGTTCTCCTGAGAGGCCGCGCCTTGCGCGGACACTGCGAAGCTAGCAGCCCGCCGCTCCCGGCGCAACGCGCCGCAGCGATTTCGGGAATATGTCAACCGATGCGTGCATACGATATTCGAAGGCTGTGGATAACCACGCCTCCATCATGAAATGAACGGAATGGCCGGAGCGCAAGCGGGCGCGCAACGGCAAAGGCGGGGACATAATAATACATTGTTTTCAATGTTTAATTTTTTGTAATCCGCGCACAATTCCACGTGAACCGGATAAGCCGCCACAAATTCGGCCTGTTCATAAGATTTACAACTAACGCGCGTATGAGAGTTGACAAGAAAGATATTGTTCTCTTTTTGTTCTCATGGCATAAGAGCGTTATGACCGAGCGATATGAAGCAACCTACGGCGCGGGCCCCGAGCCGATGACGCTTATCTTTCCGGAAGGCGGTTTCGAGTCGCTGCCTTTCGAGGTGCGGCTCATGACGCCCTGGTACGGATGCGACTACATCGACAGCAGGAACATCAAGCCCGCTTACCGCTACGACATCATGCGGCAGGGCTATGCGGTCATCCAGCGGAATTCCGGGCGTGTCAGCCGCGCGGCTTGAAATGGCCCTTGATCCTGCCTGCTTGCCGCGGCTTCTGTCCGCAGGGCAGACCCAGCCTGCCCCATCGTTCTGACATCACCCCTGAATGCCCATAAACAAGACTGTGGCTTTTCCGCCACCGCGGTGACGATTTCGTTCTAGCCATCGAAGAATTACGCAGGTTTCAACCTGAGCGTGTAACGCGATGCATTGGTATAAAATTAAGATAAGCCTGCAATCTGTGCGGATTTAAGTCCGCGTGCCGCCAGACAGTTGCGCGTTACTTCCAAAATCCACGATGGGGGACTTCATGCGCATATTTCTTGCGGCGCTTTCGTCTGTTTGCATTGTTGCTGCAGGCTCGGTCAACGCCGCTTCTCTTCACGATCCTTCGACGAAAGACTCGCCGGTTTACAGCAGCTACGCCGCGCCGGTCTGGCAGGGCCTGTATTTCGGCGGTTTCGCCGGATATGCTTGGGCTGATGGTACTTACAAAGAATACGACGGGGATGGTGTCGAGTCAAAGCCGCTTGATCTTGATGGTGGGCTGTTCGGCGTACAGATCGGTTACGATTTCCAGCGGGGCCAATATGTATTCGGAATTGTAGGCGACTATTCCTGGCTAAATTCCAAAGATGTGGAGAGATTTGGCCGAGATGCCAATAAGGACGGTGTGGGCGATTTCTCACGTACGGTTGAGATTCACTCGCTAGCAACACTGCGGGGCCGTCTTGGGTATGCCTTTGATGGCTCATTATTATATGCAACGGCAGGCGTCGCTTTCGTAGGCGTTGACACCGATGCTTGCATTGGCGGCTCACCACCCGGTTGCTCACCGAAAAAATCTTTTGACGACAGCTACACAAGTTGGGTTGTCGGAGCCGGTTACGAGCGTCAGCTTGGCGACGGCATCTCGTTTTTTGCCGAGTATCTTTACATTGGCGATGGCGATGTTGACCCGAGCAAGAAAGATAGCACAGGTTTTGACGGCCCAGTTGTAATTGACGACATCAGCGTCTTGAAAGCCGGCCTGAACTTCCGTCTCGGCCATGAGCGCGAATCGCTGAAATAAGCCGACCCGTCATTCAAGCGTATAAAAAATAAAGCTCCGCCAATTCGGCGGAGCTTTTTCGCATGAGTCGAAGCCGAAGCGGCTTACGCGACCTGAACGTCTGCGCTTTCGACGATCCAGGCCTTCAGCTTACTTTTCGGATGCGCGCCGACCTGCTGCGAAGCCAGTTCGCCGTTCTTGAACAGGAGCAGCGCGGGAATGCCGCGAATGCCGAATTCGCCGGGCGTTTTCGGGTTCTCGTCGACATTCATTTTCACGATCTTCACCTTACCGGCAAGCTCGCCCGCGATTTCTTCCAGGGCCGGCGCGATCATCCGGCAGGGTCCACACCATTCCGCCCAGAAATCGACCACGACAGGTTCGGACGCCTTGAGCACTTCCGCTTCGAAAGTGTCGTCGGAAACGGCCATCGGATGCATGAAACTTCTCCTTTGATGCGGGCGCGCCGCCCGATATTTTTCATAGAACTAGGTATGCACGCGCCGGGGGTCAAGACAAGCCCTGCGCAAAGCCTCGTGAAGCAGCGCCTCGCCCCGCGCCATCAGGCTGTCCGTAATCGGCGTTAGAGTGGGCGCTTCGGTCCATAAAATGGCCGCATCCAGAGGCTTTTCCGGATCGAGCCGCGCAATGGCTGCGCGATAGGCGGCAAGCTGCGCCAGATAGGCCTCGGGCGTCTCTTCCGGCGCGGGCGGGGCGGCGCCTGTCTTGAAATCGAGGATCAGGATGCGCCCTTCCCGCATGACGAGCCTGTCGATCTGCCCGGAAATCGTCACCGCCCTGTCAACACCCGGCGGCGTGAAGTCCATGGAAAACGCAACCTCCGCGCGGCTGTCCGGCCCGAACAGCGCGCCATATTCGTCATGGCTCAGGATCCCCATCACGTCCCGCAGGAGGCTCTCGCGCTCTCCGGCAGTCAAGCCTGACGCCTCGGCTTCGAGATAGGCCGACGCAATCCGTTCCCGGCTTTCCCCGTCGTGAGACGGCAGCAGCTCCAGCATCCTGTGCGCCGCGCGCCCACGCAGAAGCGCCGTCTCGCGCGGTCTCGCGCCGAGGTGGGGCGCATCCTCCATCGCAAGCCCTGACGGATTCAGGATGACAGCCGGGGGCGCGTCCGCAGCCGGCGGTCCCCATCCGGGCGGCGGCGCGCTTTGCCGGGCGGTGGCGGCCTCCCCGGCATCCTCGGGCGGAGCGGTCTGGGGCTGATCGAGGCGCAGCACCGGATTGCCCCACGCGTCTTCCGCCGAAGCAAGCCGCCCCTCCAGCCCTTCGCAGATCAGGTCGTGCCAGCAGCCTGCGCCACGCCCCCGCTGTCCCTCGAATCCCGCGACATAGAGCCGGTCCCGCGCACGCGTCATTGCGACATAGAGTAGGCGCTGATATTCGTCCGCCTCCGCCCTTGCCTCCGCATCTTTCGCAGCTTTGATCGCCGGAACGGTCTGCGAGCCGGGCAGCGCCCAGACCGGAAGCGGCGGCGCATTGTAGGGCGCAGGCTCGGCGCAAGGGATCATGACGAGGGGATTGCGGTTTGCGGTCTGCGCCGAGCAAGTATCGGCCAGAAAGACGATATTGGCCTCAAGCCCCTTGGAGCCGTGCACGGTCATCACCCGCACCTCGTCGCGGGCGGCCTCCATGTCGCGCTTGATCTCGGGATCCGCGCTGCGCAGCCATTGCAGGAAGCCCTGGAGCGCAGGCGTGGCGTTGGCCTCATAGGCCAAAGCAAGGTTCACGAACTCGCCGATCGGATCGGCGGCGTCAGGGCCGAGCCGCGCCAGCAGCCGCTCGCGCAGCCCTTCCCGGTCGAGCCTCGCCATGTAGAAATCGTAAGGCGCAGCCTGCACCGCCTCCGCGCGCCAGCGCACGAGCGTTTCGCAAGCCTCGCGGAAGCGCGCGCCGGTCCTGGCCTTCTCCGCAAGCGCCGCCCAGAGCGTGCCGGCGCGCTCCCAGGCCAGCGCGAACAGGTCGTCATCGGAAAATCCGAAGGCGGGGCTTTTCAGCAGGCTCGCGAGCGTCAGATCGTCCTCGGGCAGCAACATCGCGTCGCCGAGCGCCATCAGGTCCATGACCGCAAGCTGTCCGGTAAGCTCCATCCTGTCCGCCCCGGCGACAGGAATGCCTTGCGATTTCAGCGCCTTTATCATCGGCGCGGCGAAGGGTGCGCGCTTGCGCACGAGGATCAGGATGTCGCCCGCCCGGACGGGGCGGTCCTGCGAGGCCAGGATTTCGCCATTGTCGAGCCAGTGGCGGATTTGCGCGGCTATGCGCGCTGCGAGGCGGTTCGCGGGAGGCGCGCCGCCGGAGACGTCGGACAGCGGCTCCCAGACCGGGACGGGCTCGCGGCTCTCCGGTCCGATCGCCGGCCAGATCTCGACGCGGCCCGCCGCGCCCTCGCGATTGGCGGCATGACGGACAGGCTTGGGATCTGCGGCGAGGCCGGGCGTCCTCGCCGGATCGGCGAAGACCAGATCGACGGCGTCCAGAATGGCGCGGCTGCTGCGGAAGGAGAGCGTGAGCGGCGCCTCGACCCATGTCTGACGCGCGTCCAGCGCGCGGCGCGCATAGTCCCGCCCGGTCTCGATGAACTGGCGCGGATCGGCGCCCTGAAAGCGATAGATCGACTGTTTCTCGTCGCCGACCGCGAACAGCGTGCTGTGCCGCTCCTCTGCGCCTTCGCCCGCAAAGAATTCCGCCGTCAGACTGCGGACGAGTTCCCATTGCGCAGGGCTGGTGTCCTGCGCCTCGTCGACGAGGATGTGCCGCAGATCCGCATCAAGACGGAACAGCACCCAGTCCGCCGCGCCGGAGCGTGTGAAGAGCGCGGCAGTGCGGGCGATCAGGCCGTCGAAATCCATCGCGCCGCGTTGAAGAAGCGCGTCCTCATAGCGCTGAAGCACGGCATCTGCAAGGCGAAGCAGCGCGCAGCTTGCCAGAACGGCGGCCAGCGCCCTGCGGCGCCACTCCAGCGCGGCGAAGCCGTCGCGCGCCCGGTCGAGCGCCGCAGCCTGGGCCGGATAGCCGTCGCGTACTGCCTTGGTGATGTAGCGGTCGGAAAGCGCTTCGCCGTCCTTCTTGAGGAATGCCGCCGCGAACGCATCGCAGCGCCGCTGTCCGGCAGTCCCGCGCGCGCGCGAAAGCGCATCAGCCAGTTTCAGGTCGGTCGGCTTTCCCCCGTTGAGGATCGCGGCCGCTTCGGCGATCTGCGCATCTGTCAGTACCGCGGCCTGCGCATCGAGCAGCGCGGCTTCGTCGTCCTCCGCATGAACCCCGAGCGCAGCGCGCAGATCCGCCTCGACGCCCGTGAACGGATCGTCCGCGTTCTGCATCCGGATCAGCTTCCGCAACTCCTCGCGCCGGGCGGCGACACTTTTCACCAGGACGTCGAATTGCGTTTCGGCCGCATTGGCGGCGATTGCGGAAAGCGCCCTGCCGTTTACGCTTTGCGGGTCCTGCGCAGCCTGCAGAAGCGCCGCGGCAACGGCTTCGCCGATCGCCGCGCGGCGTTCCTCCTCGGTCAGGATCGTGAACCCAGGCGGAGCGCCAGACTCCAGCGGAAAACGGCGCAGCACGCGGTCGCAGAAGGCGTGGATCGTCATGATCCTGATCCCGCCCGGAGCGTCGAGGACTTCAGCGAACAGGCAACGCGCTGCGCGACGCTCCTCCGCCTCCGGCGCGCGCCCGAGCAGGCCGGACAATTCGGCCTCCAAGGCGTCCGCGTCCATCGCCGCCCATGCGCCCAGGCGGCCGATCAGGCGGTTCGACATTTCCGCCGCCGCCGCCTTGGTGAAGGTGAGACAGAGGATACTTTGCGCAGGCGCGCCGGAGAGCAGCAGCCGGAGAACGCGAAGGACAAGAACATAGGTCTTGCCCGTGCCGGCATTGGCCGAGACCCAGGCCGAACAGGCCGGATCGGCCGCACCGTGCTGATTGCGCCGGGCCGCCTCGCGCGCCGCTTCGATGCCGGACGCGCTCATGTCTCGCCTCCCTCCTCATCCGCCCATTCCGCGACGCGGGCGAGATGTGCGTAAGCGTCGTAGGCATAAACGGATTTGAACGCTGCGCGGCGCAAGGCTGGGTATGGCGTCGCCGGATCGTCGAAGAAGGCGATCAGCGCCGACAGCCCTTCGCGCGCCCCTTCGGCAAGCCCTGAAGGATCGTCCTTCAGGACCAGTTCCTCGCCGGGCGGCTCGCCGCCTTTCGCCGAGATATAGGCGAGCCGCGTCACGCGGGCCTTCGCAATCCCCTCGAAGCCCCCTTCTGCCGCGATCAGCGCTTCGAGCGGCAATTGCGGGGCGCGGAACGAGCGGACCGCGCTTTCGGGCGGAACGCCGCCGCTCTTGTAGTCGTAGATCGCGATGGAGCCGTCCGCGTGCAGATCGATCCGGTCGGCCCGCGCGCGCAGCCGGAAAGGCCCGCCGGGCGCCTCGAAAACATACGCGCCGCGCAACTCGCTGAGCGGCAACGCGCCGCCGCGCCGCAAAGGCTCGGTGGTGGCGAACCACTCGGCGAAAC
>CAYOUE010000175.1:0-6517 GCA_964407075.1 uncultured Hyphomicrobiaceae bacterium | reverse complement strand
GCGCGCCTCCAGGCCCCAGGCCATGGTCATGTTGTCCACGCGCTTGACCGGATCGTCGACCAGCATGACGGTGGAGTCGAGCCGCAGCGCCTTGTCCACGGGCGCCTCCGCGCCGGGCATGGCGAAATGCTCCTCGACGAAGGCGAGCGCCTCGTCGCGATCGGCGAGCCAGTCCGGGCCGAGATGCTCCTTCAAGCGCTCGAAAGAGCGATCGAAGAAGACGCGGGCGTAATCGGCGGTCACATCGTTCGACGCCATCAGCGGCGGATACCAGTGATAGCCGCCGAAGATCTCGTCCGCGCCCTGGCCGGACTGCACGACCTTGATATGCTTGGAGACTTCCTGCGAGAGCAGATAGAAGCCGACATTGTCGTATGACACCATCGGCTCCGACATCGCCCGGATCGTGCCCGGCAGCGCGTCCATCAGCCGCTCCGACGGCACGAAGATCTTGTGATGGTTCGTGGCGAAGCGCTCGGCGATCAGGTCGGAATACTGGAACTCGTCCCCCTTCTCGCCATGCGCCTCCTCGAAGCCGACCGAGAAGGTCATCAGCCCATGCTGGCCGGCCTCGGCGAGCAGACCGACGATCACGCTGGAATCGACACCGCCGGAGAGGAGCACGCCGACCGGCACGTCGGCCACCATGCGCCGGGCGACCGCCTTGCGCAGCGCCTCCAGCACGAGGTCGCGCCATTCCTCGAACGGGCGTTCGATGTCGGCGGCGTCGCGTTCGAAGCCGAGCCGCCAGAAGCGCTTCTCCTGCGAGGTCCCGTCCGGCTCGATGATCCGCACCGTGCCGGGCGGGAGCTTGCGCACGCCCTTGAGGATCGTCCAGGGCGGCGGAACGACCGCGTGAAAGCTCATGTAGAAGGCGAGCGCGGTGCGGTCGATGGAGGTGTCGACATCGCCGGCGGCGAGGATCGCCGGCAGCGACGACGCAAAGCGCAGCCGTCCAGGCGTCTCGCTCAGATAGAGCGGCTTGATGCCGAAGCGGTCGCGCGCGAGCATGACGCGGCCGGTGTCACGCTCGTAAAGCGCGAAGGCGAACATGCCGTTGAAGCGCTCCACGCAGGCCGGCCCCCAGGCGTGATAGGCCTTCAGGATGACTTCCGTATCGCCGGTGGAAAAGAAACTGTAGCCCTTGCCCTGAAGCTCCCTGCGCAATTCGGGATAATTGTAGATGCAGCCGTTGAAGGCGATTTCCAGCCCGAGCGCGGGATCGGACATCGGCTGGGCCGCCTTTTCGGTCAGGTCGATGATCTTGAGCCGCCGGTGGCCAAGACCGGCGCGGTTGCGCACGACTTCGCCGCTGCCGTCAGGGCCTCGGGGCCGCATCACGTCCATCATCCGCGCTATGGCTTCGGCGCTGGCCGTATGAGATGAATATGCGATTTCGCCACAAATTCCGCACATGCGGTCGCTGCATCCTTTCTGTGTTGTCAGGCTGAATCTTGAACCCGACTGTAGTACGCAGGTTCCCGAAAGACAAATCGCAGACGCGGCGATCCGCACTTGCGGCGCGAAAATTCGCGGCGAAGTCCTTTTACAATCCTGCTGTACAGCCATGTTATAGTTTTACCGAAAATGGATTGAAAAGGATCACGATAGATGCAGGACGACTCGCAACAGCCTCCCGGCGCGCCTTTTCCGATCACGATCTGCGGCATTCAGGAACTGCCGGGGCACGCGGTGCGCGAGGTCAGCCATGTGCTTTCGATCGTCGATCCGGATCACGGCAGCCTCGACGCCTTCGGGGATTACGGCGAACACGCCCGCATGGAGCTGCGCTTCCACGATGTGATCGAGGACTTGCCGGGCATGGAGGCTCCGGGGCCGCATCATGTCGAGCAGGTGCTGGAGTTCGGACGCGAGGTGCTCCGCGATCCCGAGGCCCTGCGCCACCTTCTGGTCCATTGCCATATGGGGGTTTCGCGCTCGACCGCCTCGATGACGCTGATGCTGTCCCAGGCGCAGCCCGATCTGTCTGCGCGCCAGATCTTCCATCAGGTGCTGACCATCCGCGAACAGGCCTGGCCGAATCTGCGCATTCTGGAAATCGGCGAGCAGATGATCGGGCGCGGCGGTGAGTTCAGCGGCGTGGCTGGCGAAATCTACGCGCGCCAGATCGAGCGGAAACCGGAGCTTGAGGACATGTTCACCAGCTATGGCCGCGGGCGCGAGGTCGAGGCGGCGCGGCGTTTCCGCACCCGCTGACCGTTCAGGCGCCCCGGCGCGCGGATTGTGCAGCAAAAATGGCACTAGCCTTCCGGCAAACGCCGCAGCCCGCGCTGCCCTTGCTTTGCAGGCCCGCGGCAATCTGCTTAAGACATCGCTTGTAGACGATCTTCCAGGCAGGAGCGCGCCGGAGCGTTTTCCGGCATGAGCGATGGGGCGTAGCAATGTTCGGGCGCGGCAGGGGAAACGGCAATACGGTTCAGGGCCAGATGCTGGAGCACGCACGCTCCGGCGTTTACGGCGGCGGCGCGGCGGCGACGGTAATTTCGGCCTTCGCCCTGCTCTTTTCCGGCTTCAGCTTCTATGAATCCGCCATGCGCAGAGCCGAACTGGCGATATACGTGCCCCCGCTCATCCAGTATGCCGATCCCGACAGCCCCGACAGCCCTTTCGAGATCTTCGCTGTGCCGCTCACTTTCGTGAATGACGGCGCACGCACCGGGGCGGTAACGGCCATCGACTTCGAAGTGACGAATCTGCGCTCCGGCGAAAGCAAGATGTTCTACGCCGCCAATTTCGGGCCGTGGGGCACAAGTCCGCAGAACGCCTTCACGCCGATCTCGCTGCCGGGCCGGGAATCCTATTCGGCCACCGTCCAGTTTTTCCCTCGCGACGGCGAGACCGTGCCACGCATCCTCGATCTGGAGCCGGGTACATACCGCTTCAGGCTCACGCTGCACGGAGCGCAGGCGCGCGCTGCCTCGCTCTTTGCGCAGGACGCCGAGCCGCTCGTCTTCGAAATGCAGGCCGGACAGATGGACTACCGCTTCTTCAACGGCGACGGCACCATGGGCCTGCGTTCGCCCGACTATCTCCCGGCGGCCGTCCGGCCATAGGGCGCGGATAACCGGGGCGATTTTTCAACTCCGGCCCGATTTCAGCTTGTGCAACGCTGCGCATCGGCTATTTTGCAACCTCTGATTGCATATTCTGCCGTCGAGGTGCGCGGATGCGAAGACTTTGTTCCCTGCTCATGCTGCTTGCGATCGCTTGCGCTGCTCCGCCGGCCGCAGCGCAAGGCGCGACGGAAGCTGGTCCGCAGGCCGGGACAGAGCAGGCCGGAACCGCCCCTGCGCCGGCGCCTTTGTCGCCGATCGAAAAGCGCAAGCGCCGGGCCAATGCCGTCATCGTGACGCTGATGACCCCGCCCCAGTCGGGAACGGGCGCGCGCTTCGCCGAGGATATCGGCCATTCGGTCAACGATCCGCGGCCCGGCGGCGTCAGGGTGCTCCCGGTCGCAGGCAATGGCGGTGTGCAGAATCTCGAAGATCTCCTGCTGCTCACCGGCATCGACATGGCGATCGTCGGACAGGAGCATCTCGGCGAACTCAAGGCCCGCGATCCGGCGCTCTACGGCGGCATCGGCGGCGTGGTGCGCTATGTCGCCAAGCTGCACGACTCCGAGGTCCACATCCTCGCGCGCGCGCCATACGAACGCCTCGTCGATCTGCATGGCCGGCGGATCAGCCTCAACCTGAAAAACAGCCACGCCCACGCCGCCGCCGAGCGGCTGTTCCGCATGGCGGGCGTCGAGGCGGAGACATCCTTCATGGACGATCATGACGCGTTGCTGGCGCTGCGGGAAGGCAGGCTGGACGCGCATGTCATCGTCTCCGGCGCGCCGCACCCTGCGCTCGCCGCGCTGAAGGAAGCGGACGGTCTCGCCCTGATCCCCGTCACCGAAGACGACATGCCGCCTGAAAACCGGGACGAGCTGTTCGGCCTCTACCCGCCCGGCGTCCTCCTGCACGAGCATTATCCCGGACTGATCGCGAAGGACGCCGCCGTGCCGACGCTCTCCTCGGGAACGCTGCTTGCGGTTTATAAATGGCCGAAGGGATCGTTCCGCTACCGGAGAATCGAGCGCTTCGTGAAGGCGTTCTTCGATCAGGCGGAAAGTTTGCGCCATCCTTCGCGTCACCCGAAATGGCGCGATTTCAACCCGGCCGCCGAAGTCCCGGGATGGGTGCGCTTCGATGCCGCGCAGAACTGGCTTGAAGCGAGGAAACAGGAATCGCCTCCACCCGATCCCGCCGCAACCGGCAGCGGCGAGAAGTCCATGCGCAGACAGTTCGAGGCGTTTCTGGCCCGGCGCGAGGACGCCTCAGGCGGGGCGGCCATCAGCGAGCCCGAAAAGGAGAAACTGTTCGACGAATTCAGAAGCTTCATCGCATTTCACGGCGGACCCGGAAATGACTAGCGCATCGGACCGAAAAGTGCGCAGCGGTTTTCGGATAAATCCGATGCTTAAACAAGTAGATAGAGCGCTCTGCCGATTCCGGTTGAAGATCCGGCGCTCTATCGTATGGCGCTTGACCCTTTGCTGCGGCGCGTTGCGCCGCAGAACCCGGCAGGCGTTGCTCGCCGCCCTTTGCGCCTGCGCTGCGGTGGGCGTGCCGGCCCGCGCATATGCAGCCGAACCGGACGGCGCGGCGGCAGAAGCAGCGGCTCCGCTGCATGAGGCTGTGCCTGCCGAGACTGCCGACAGCGTTTTCCACATTCCCGACATTTCCGCCGAATCGGGACGCGCAGCCCCGCTCCCGATGATTCTGCCGCCCTTCCGTCCGACCGACTATCTCCTGCTGTCGTTCCGGGGCTTGCCAAGAGATTTCTCGCTGTCGTCAGGCTTCCGCACGACCGACGCCTGGCTGGTGTCGGCGCATGAGGCGGAGGGGCTCGAAATCATTCCGCCGGCGGATTACGCTGGAGGCTTCATGCTCGAAGTCAGGCTGATACGCGGTCAGCACAGTGTCGCGCGCACCAATATCGTCCAGGTGCGTTTCGCGCCTGCTGCGAAAGCCCAGCCTGCGCATATCGCCCCCGGATTGCACGCCGGAGCCTCGCCCGATGAAGAGCTGACAGCGCTCGCCTCGCAGGTAGGGACCGCCGCCAGGGAGAGTCCAGCCGTCCCGTTACGCCACGGCCAGACGCCTCCGCTCGCGCCCGATGCGGAAAAGCTCCTGCTCGAAATTGCCGAGACGATGCTGGCTCGCAACGACGTCGGCGCGGCGCGGGGCGTCCTGCGCGGTCTCGCCTACAGGGGCAGCGCGCGCGGCGCATTCCGGCTGGCGGAAAGTTATGATGCCGCCCTGCTTTCGCAACTGCGTGTCGCGGGCAGGCTTGACGATCCCGAACAGGCCGTGCGCTGGTACGAAATGGCGGCGGCGCTCGGCAGCGTGGAGGCTGCGGCGCGGCTGGCGGCTCACGGCGGCGGATAAACCGCAACGCTCATGCAGGCAGGACGGGCTTGGAAAGCCGGATCACATCCCGGATCACGATGCCGAAATTGCCTGCTATCTGCATGTCCGGATTGAGCCGCTTGAGCCGCAGAACCTCCCTGAAGCCATCGGGCCGGTAGCCGGCGACGCGAAAGCCGCGACGCTGATAGAAGCGCAGCGCATCGACATTATCGTTGGTCGTGTCCAACTCGATGAGAGCAAGGCCCCGCCGCGCCGCCAGCCGGTCGATCTCCGCCAGCAGCGCCGTCCCGATCCCCGTGAACGGACGCACTGCCCGCAAAGCCAGCACTTCCAGCGCCTTGCCCTCGATGCGATAAACCACAAAACCGACGGGCTCTCCGCCAAGCGCCGCCAGAAACGCCGGTCGCTGGCGAAGATCGCGCAGACGCCCGTTGCTGACCACGACCGGCCCGCCGATCGGCACACTGGCTTCGGCGATCCACGGCCAGTCCGTGCTCGCAGGCTCGCTGATCGTGATGCCGACGGTCATGCCCCGCCACGCGCTCCCCTAGCTCTTGCGGCGCCCTCATTTGCAAATGTTTGAATCGAACCGCTGGTGGAAGCGCCGCGCCGTCCGCAGTCTGCAGGAACGGCACAACTCTAAACCAGCCGCGGCGGTTTTTCCATCGCCCGGCTGCGGCTTTTATCCACATTGCGCCTTCACAGCGCCTTTCCCACCTGCGGGCTCATGACATTGAAAGGCCGGACGATGACGCAAGCCAGACCCGCCGTATTTTATGATGGAGCCTGCCCGTTGTGCCGCCGCGAGATCGGGTTTTACCGGAAGCAGAAAGGCGCCGAAGACATCGAATGGATCGACGTCAGCGCCTGCGACACGCCGTACGTCGCCGAAGGGCTGACGAAGGCCGAAGCACTGCGCCGGTTTCACGTCCTGCGCACGGATGGAGAACTGGTCGGCGGCGCGCTGGCCTTTTCGGAATTGTGGGCCCGGCTTCCCAAGTTCCGGCTTGCGGGCCGGATCGCGCGCCTGCCTGTGATCCGCTCCCTGCTGGAAGCTGGCTACAGGGCATTCCTCACCA
>CAYOUE010000174.1:0-6587 GCA_964407075.1 uncultured Hyphomicrobiaceae bacterium | reverse complement strand
GATGATGCAATTGTCGGCGCGGTCGCGGACAACCTCCATCTCGAATTCTTTCCACCCGAGCACGGATTCCTCAATCAGCACTTCCCGCGTCGGGGAGGCGTCGAGGCCGCGTTCGATGGTCCTGAGATATTCCTCGCGGTTATAGGCGACGCCGCCGCCGGTGCCGCCCAGCGTGAAGGACGGGCGGATGATCGCGGGCAGCCCGATGTCGTCCAGCGCCTTGAGAGCTTCGGACAGATCGTGCGCGAGGCGCGAGCGCGGGGTGGCGAGGCCGATCTTTTCCATGGAATGGCGGAAACGCTCGCGGTTTTCCGCCTTGTCGATGGCGTCGGCCGAAGCGCCGATCATCTCGATGCCGTATTTGTCGAGCGTGCCGTCGCGGTAGAGCGCGAGCGAGGTGTTGAGAGCGGTCTGCCCGCCCATGGTCGGCAGCAGAACGATCTTCTCGTCCGGATGCTCGGCGCATTCGCGCTCGATGACCCTGGCGACGATGTCCGGCGTGATCGGCTCGATATAGGTTGCGTCGGCCAGATCCGGATCGGTCATGATCGTCGCCGGATTGGAGTTGACGAGAATGATCCGGTAGCCTTCGCCGCGAAGCGCCTTGCAGGCCTGCGTTCCGGAATAGTCGAATTCGCAAGCCTGGCCGATGATGATCGGGCCGGCCCCTATGATGATGATTGCGTCGATGTCGGTGCGCTTGGGCATTGGCTCAGCACTAGGTTCCGGGCGCTTATATAGGAACTGCGCCGAGTTTCAATAAGGAGCGTCCGCTTTTCCCGCCCGGCTATTGAACGATTTTGACGCCCCGAGCGCAATGGCGGGTAGGCCGGACCATTTCGCTTGACCGTGCGTGGAAAAATGGACAATGTGCCGCGCATGAGACCAGAATGTCATCTTGGCATCATCATCTGCAAGATTATTGCGCGCTGACATAATCTCGCGCGGCGGTTCTCCCTTTCCTGAAATACATATGCCGAACGTCGCGCCGGACAGAGCGAGGAGACCGAGCCTTGTCGCTTAAGCTTTACAATACGCGCACGCGGAAGAAGGAAGTTTTCCAGCCGCTCGATCCGTCCAATGTGCGCATGTATGTCTGCGGCCCGACCGTCTACGACTACGCCCATATCGGCAATGCGCGCCCCGTGATCGTGTTCGACGTGCTGTTCCGGCTGCTGCGCCATCTCTACGGCGAGGACTGCGTCACCTATGTTCGCAACATCACCGATGTGGACGACAAGATCAACGCGCGGGCAGCCGAGCAATATCCGGACATGCCGCTGAACGAGGCGATCCGCAAGGTGACGGAGGAGACTACTGCGCAGTTTCATGCCGATGTCGCCGCGCTCCGCTGCCTGCTGCCGACACATGAGCCGCGCGCGACGGACTACATCGAGCAGATGAAGGACATGATTACGCAGCTTGAAAAGGCAGGTGTCGCGTACCCCGCCGAGGATCATGTGCTATTCTCGGTCGCCGACTACGGCAAGCTGAAGGATGTTCCGGCCTATGGCAGCCTTGCGCGCCGCTCGCTCGACGAGATGGTCGCCGGGGCGCGCGTCGAGGTCGCGCCCTACAAACGCGACGCGATGGATTTTGTGCTGTGGAAGCCGTCGAGGGAGGGCGAGCCGGGCTGGCCTTCGCCTTTAGGGATTGCGACGCCGGGGCGGCCGGGCTGGCATCTGGAATGTTCGGCGATGTCTAAGACGCTGCTCGGCGAGCAGTTCGACATCCACGGCGGCGGCATCGACCTTGTGTTCCCGCACCACGAAAACGAAGTCGCCCAAAGCTGCGGCGCAAATAAAACACCCAAAATGGCGAATTTCTGGATGCACAACGGCTTCCTGCAGGTCGAAGGGCAGAAGATGTCCAAGAGCCTAGGGAATTTCGTGACGATCAATGAGTTATTACATGAATGGCCCGGTCCGGTTCTGCGGCTGAACATGCTGCGCACGCATTACCGCCAGCCGATTGACTGGACACATAAAGCCCTTCAGGAATCTAATGCTGAACTATATGCGTGGGCGAGGCTGCTTCAGAACAGTTCAGGCATGTTTGGTGCGCTTGGACGCAGAGATCACAGCATAGCTGTACAGCCAGATAGTGAATTTATCAGCATCTTATCAGATGACCTCAATACATCCGCCGCGATCACATGGCTTAGGCAGCAATTCTCAGATTTACGAGCAGGCAATCAATCCGCAAGCGTAAGACTTATGGATGCGTGCGAATTTCTAGGACTACTTCAAGCTAAAAAATTGGCTGTGTTTAACGTAAATCACGTTGGCCAGGGAGGAAAAATCGCGCCCCCTCACGCAAGAAGACTTCTTGATAAACTGCAGATGGCAACTCTCAATGAGTTGCAAGCACGCATATTTCAGCTAAAGGCCGAATTAGCACATGCAGGAGTGGTGGCCCAAGTAGACGACGACGGATCGGTTTCTTACCAAGTCGTAAGCGACGGCATTGATATCGAACGCGAGATCGAGGCACGCCTCGCCGCCCGCAAAGCCAAGAACTGGGCCGAGGCCGACCGTATCCGCGACGAACTGGCCGCTATGGGCATTGCCCTGAAAGACGCCAAGGACCCCGAAACGGGCGAGATCGTCACGACCTGGGAGATCGCGCGGTGAGCGCGTACAAATATACCGGCGGTTGCCTGTGCGGCGCGATCCGCTACGGCTTCGACGTCGAGCCGGTCGAGGCCGACATCTGCCATTGCCGCATGTGCCAGAAAGCGACCGGAAGCCTGTTCGCGCCATTTGCCAGCGTTCCAGGCGACGAGTTGAAATGGACGAAGGGCCGGCCGAAAGTCTTCCGCAGCTCCCCCGTCGCCGAGCGCGGTTTCTGCCCCGATTGCGGGACGCCTCTCACATTCGCCTATTTGGATAGCCCGAAGATCGGGGTGTCCATCGGCAGCCTGGATGATCCGGCCTCGGTGAAACCGGCAAAGCAATTGAGCATCGAAAGCCGCGTGCCCTGGTTCGGCGAACTCGCCGGTTTGCCGGGCTCGCGCTCGGAAGACGACATCCCAAAAGAGTATCGCGACAAGATCGAAGCGTCCCGCGCCGTCAGGCAGGACTGAAACAGACAAAAAGAGTGAGTGGAAGCAGTCATGAGCAAAGAGCGGCTTTATCTTTTCGACACGACGCTGCGCGACGGGGCGCAGGCGCAGGGCGTCACCTT
Source organism: uncultured Hyphomicrobiaceae bacterium (assembly GCA_964407075.1). Classification (GTDB taxonomy): domain Bacteria; phylum Pseudomonadota; class Alphaproteobacteria; order Rhizobiales; family Rhodomicrobiaceae; genus JAHQVI01. The sequence goes on along the minus strand of CAYOUE010000174.1, from coordinate 3,401 downwards.
TTCGCTCGAAGACAAGCTGCTCATCGCCAGGGCGCTCGATGATCTCGGCCTCGATTACGTCGAGGGCGGCTATCCGGGCGCCAATCCGACGGATACGGCGTTTTTCGCCGAACGCCGAGGACTGAAGAACGCCAAGCTGACCGCCTTCGGCATGACCAAGCGGGCGGGGCGTTCGGCTTCGAACGATCCGGGCTTCGCGCAGATCGTCGGCGCGGAGGCGGACGCGGTCTGTTTCGTTGCCAAGAGTTGGGACTTCCATGTCGAGGTGGCGCTCGGCATTTCGAACGAGGAGAATCTGGACTCGATCGCCGAATCCGTCCGCGCCGCTGTCGAGGCGGGGCGCGAGGCGATGATCGATTGCGAGCATTTCTTCGACGGCTACAAGGCCAACCCAGACTATGCGCTCGCCTGCGCGAAAGCCGCCTGTGAGGCCGGCGCGCGCTGGGTCGTGCTCTGCGACACGAATGGCGGAACGCTGCCGCATGAGGTGGCCGCCATCGTCGAGGACGCGACGGCGCATGTCCCCGGCGATCATCTCGGCATCCATACGCATAACGACACCGAGAACGCCGTCGCGAATACGCTGGCTGCGGTCCGCGCGGGCGTGCGTCAGGTTCAGGGCACGCTGAACGGCATCGGCGAGCGCTGCGGCAACGCCAATCTCACCTCGCTGATCCCGACGCTGCTGCTCAAAGCCGATTACGCCGACCGCTTCGAGACGGGGATAAAGCCCGACCAGCTCGCCAGGCTGACCTACACCTCGCGCCTGCTCGACGAGTTGCTCAACCGCGCGCCGAACCGCGCCGCGCCCTATGTCGGGGAGTCGGCCTTCGCGCATAAGGGCGGCATCCACGTCTCGGCCGTGCAGAAAAATCCGTCCACTTACGAACATGTCCCGCCGGAAGCCGTCGGCAACAGCCGCCGCCTGCTGGTCTCCAACCAGGCCGGACGCTCCAACATCCTCGCCGAGCTGGCGCGCATCGGCATCGAGGTCGCTGCCGACGACCCGCATATCGGCCAGCTACTCGACGAGGTGAAGCGGCGGGAGGCCAACGGCTACGCCTTCGAGGCTGCGGACGCATCCTTCGAGCTTCTTGCGCGGCGGGCGTTGCGGGGCGTTCCGGAATTTTTCCGGGTCGAGAGTTTCCGGGTGATGGTCGAGCGCCGTCATAACGCCATCGGCGAACTGGTCACGGTTTCGGAGGCGACCGTGAAGGTGAACGTCGCGGGGGAAACGGTCATGAATGTCGGCGAGGGCAACGGCCCGGTCCACGCGCTCGATCAGGCGCTCCGGCGCGATCTGGGCAAATATCAGGACTATATCAAGGGTATCGAGCTGGTCGATTACAAGGTTCGTATCCTAACGGGGGGCACGGACGCTGTAACGCGCGTGCTCATCGAAACCCACGACCGCGACACAGGCGCGCGCTGGTTCACCGTCGGCGTTTCCCCGAACATCGTGGATGCGTCCTTCGAGGCGCTGCTCGATTCGATCACCTACAAATTGTTGAAGCAAAACGCGCCGGCTCCAGACGCGATCGCGGCTTGAGGATATGACGATGGCGTTTCGGATCTGGCTCTTCATCTCCGGGCTCGCCGCCCTTTCGGCGGTCGCAGCCGCGGCCTACGGCGCGCACGGGCTGAACGGCCTGACCGGCTATGTCAGGCTCGCCGCGATATACGAGACCGCGCAGCGGTTCCACATGATCCACGCGCTGGCGCTGTTCGGCGCGGCGATCCTGATGGCGGCAACGGAAGGACGGCGCAATCTATGGGGCGGGCTGACGCTCAACCTCGCCGCGCTCTGCTTCCTGACAGGGATTCTGATGTTTTCCGGCGGTATCTATTACCAGGTGCTGAATGCGCAGCAGACCGGTGTCCCGATCGTGCCGCTCGGCGGCGGCGCCTTCATGGTCGGATGGGCGGCCATCGCGCTTTCCGTTTTCGGCTACCGCACACGGCCTCGTCTTACGCAACCGTCCTGACGCATTGGACATATGCGCAAAATGAGATTGTACGCACATGGCCTGCCGGGATAATGTTGCGCGTTTACGGCCAATCAGAGGTAGTATTTTGTCCGAAGGTTTCGCCACCAGAAACGTGCTGCTCCTGGCGACCGCACAGGCGCTGGGCCTTGCCGGCATTCCGGTCATCATCGCGCTCGGCGGTCTTGTCGGACAGGTGCTGTCGCCCGATCCGAGCCTGATTACACTCCCCGTCAGCGCGCATCACATCGGCCTTGCCCTCGCAACGATACCCGCCGCCCTCATCATCCGCCAGGCCGGACGACGCAGCGCATACCTGCTGGGCGCCTCGCTCGGCGTCGCGGCGGGACTGACGGCGACATACGGCATCGTCAGCGGATCGTTTCTGATCTTTTGCGCGGGCATCGTCATTTTCGGCTGCTACGGCGCATTCGTGCAGAGCTACCGCTTCGCAGCCGCCGACGCCGTCAGCGCGCCCCACCGCGCAAAGGCGATCTCTTGGGTGATGATCGGCGGGCTGCTCGCCGCCGTGATCGGCCCGCAACTCGCGATCTGGGCGACGGACGCCTATCCCGGCGCGCCGTTCGCCGGCAGCTTCCTCGCCCTCTCGGTCGTGGCGCTGTTGGCGATGCCGGTCATCGCTTCGCTCCGCATCCCGGAAATGTCGAAAGCCGAAGCCGCCGGCCAGCCCAGGGGACGCCCGCTCGCCGAAATCATCCGTACGCCGCGTTTCATTCTTGCCGCCGGCACCGGTCTCATCACCTACGGGCTGATGGCCTTCGTCATGACGGCTTCCCCGCTCGCGATGGTCGCGTGCGGACATACGGTCGGGCAGGCGGCGCTCGGCATACAGTGGCATGTGCTGGCGATGTTCGGCCCCAGCTTCTTTACCGGCCACCTCATAACCCGTTTCGGCAAGGAGCGCGTGAGCGCCTGCGGCCTGGCCCTGATCGCGGTTTCCGCGGCCATTTCGCTGACCGGGCTGGAGTTGGCCATATTCTGGATTTCGCTGGTCTTTCTCGGCGTCGGCTGGAATTTCGGCTTTATCGGCGCAACCGCCATGCTGACGGATTGCTGCGAGCCGGAAGAGCGCGCGAAGGTGCAGGGGCTGAACGATTTCCTGATTTTCGGGACGGTCGCCTTATCGTCCCTGTCTTCCGGCGCGCTGCTGTCTGCTTCAGGCTGGGAGACGATCAACTGGCTTGTATTCCCGCTCGTCGCCGTGATGCTGATTCCGCTGCTCATGCGCGCGGCTTCGCAGGCCGATGCGGCGCAGAACGCGTGAAGCAAGGTTTTCAGAAGAATGCCTGATGCCCGGTCTGCGCACGCCCCAGGATCAGCGCGTGAATGTCATGCGTGCCTTCATAGGTGTTGACCGTCTCCAGATTGGCGAGGTGCCGCATCACCTGATACTCA
>CAYOUE010000173.1:0-6654 GCA_964407075.1 uncultured Hyphomicrobiaceae bacterium | reverse complement strand
GGCACCGGCGTGACCCTCGCCGCCGCGCCAGCCGATATCGGCCGTCCCGCGACTTCGCTCGCGAAGGAAGGCATCCATGTCAGCCCCTACAGGGCGCTGTCCGCGTTGGCCTGGGCGACGGCCGAATGGCTTACGCTCTGGGACGGAGGGCGCGGCTTCGACCGCATCCGCGCCGCATGGCTCGAGCGGGCGCAGCCCGTTGGCGGCGAGATCTCGGTACATATCGGGCAGGACCGGCTGTCGGGCCGTTTCCTCGGCATCGACGAGCGCGGAGCGCTGCGCCTGGCGCTCGACAGCGGCGAAGAGCGCGCGATCACCGCTGGAGACGTTTCGCTCGGGGCAGCGCGATAGGAATGGCTCGGCGAAGCGATCAGAACGAGCTGGTGTTCCTCCCGCTGGGCGGCGTGGGCGAGATCGGCATGAACGTCTATCTCTATGGTCTCGGCCCGGCGCATCGCCGTCAGTGGCTGATGGTCGATCTCGGCGTCACCTTCCCCGACTACCGCGAGCCAGGCGTCGACATCGTGCTGCCGGATCTGCGCTTCATCGAGGAGGAGCGCGCCAATCTCGCCGGCATCCTGCTCACTCATTCGCATGAGGATCATTTCGGCGCGGTCGCCGAAATGTGGCCACGTCTGGGCGTCCCCGTGTACGGAACGCGCTTCACGATGGCCATGCTGCGCGAGAAGCTGAAGGAGTCGCCCTGGCGCACGCAGATGGAGCTGCACGAGATTCCACACGGTGGGAGGCTGAAAATCGGCCCGTTCGACATTGAACTGGTCGATATGGCGCATTCGATCCCCGACACCAGCGCTGTCGCCATCCGGACCGAACTGGGCACTGTGCTGCACTCTTCCGACTTCAAGCTCGACCCCGAGCCCGGTGCGGGGCGCGTGACGGACGAAGCAAAATTGAGGGCGCTCGGCAATGAGGGCGTCGAGGTTCTCGTCTGCGACAGCACCAACATCCTCCATGACGGTTTCACCGCGTCGGAGCGCGAGGTCGCGCAATCGCTTGGCGAAATCATCCGGCGCGCGACCGGGCGTGTGGCGATCACCAGCTTCGCCTCCAGCGTCGGGCGGCTGCTTAACATCGCCAAGGCGGCGGACGCAGCGGGCCGCAGCCTCGTCCTTGTCGGCCGCTCGATGCACCGCAGCGTCGAGCTTGCGCGCGAAACCGGGATCTGGCCGGAGCATCTGAAGGTGCTTGGCGAGGAGGATTTCAACCATCTTCCGCGCGGCAACGTCGTGGCGCTGCTGACCGGAAGCCAGGGCGAATCCCGCGCCGCGCTCGCCCGCATCGCCGAAGGCCAGCACCCGCGTGTCTCCCTGGCGCATGGCGATCTGGTAATATTCTCGGCGCGCACGATCCCAGGCAACGAGCACGCCGTGATCGGGATACAGAACAGCCTCGCCGATCGCGGCGTCCAGATCATGACCGATTGGGAAGGCGGCCCGATCCATTCTTCCGGACATCCGCGCCGTGGCGAGTTGGCGCAGCTCTATCAGTGGGTGAAACCGAAAACGGTCATCCCCATGCATGGCGAGCCGCGTCATCTTGAGGCGCATGTCGAGTTCGCGCGGGCGCACGGCCTCGCATCGGTCAGTCCGGTTCGTGACGGAGCCATGGTGCGGCTCCTGCCGGGAGAGGCCAGGATTGTTGACGATGCCCCGGTCGGCAGGATCTACCGCGACGGCAATGTGCTCGTTCCCTATGAGGACGAGGCGGTGCGCGAACGGCGGAAATCGAGCTTCGCGGGTAGCGCCGTCATTTCCGTTGTTATGACGCGTTCCGGCGAGCTTGCCGCCGATCCGGAGGTTTCGCTGATCGGCGTTCCCCAACTTGACGCACGCGGCGAGAGCTTTTTCGACATCTCACAGACCGCAGCCATCGGCGCTTTCGAGAGCATTCCGCGCCCCCGACGGAAAAGCCCTGAACTTGTTGCGGAAGCCGTGCGCAAGTCGGTTCGCTCGGCCATCAATCAGGCCTGGGGCAAGAAGCCCATAGTCCGGGTCCTGCTTTCCGTGATTTAATTGCTGTTTCGTGAGCGTGAACGGGAGAACTGAAAGGTGATCGGACGCCTGAACCATGTCGCCATCGCCGTGCCGGACCTGGATGCGGCTGCCGAAACCTACAGGTCTGTGCTCGGCGCCTCCGTTTCCGCCGAGGCGCCGATGCCTGAGCACGGGGTGACGACCGTTTTCGTCGAATTGCCGAATACGAAGATCGAGCTTCTCGGCGCACTCGGCGAGGCGTCGCCGATCGCAAGATTTCTTGAGCGCAACCCGGCGGGCGGAATTCATCATCTGTGCTATGAGGTTGAAGACATCCGCGCCGCAGCGGCAGCGCTTCAGGCCAAGGGCGCACGTCTGATCGGCGACGGCGAGCCGAAAATCGGCGCGCACGGCAAGCCGGTTCTGTTTCTTCATCCGAAGGATTTTTCAGGCGTCCTTGTCGAACTCGAAGAAGCCTGAGGCGGGGAGGAACGCTAAACGGTCCACATCGTGACCGGAAGGAGTGAAGACGAATGACCCTGCCGATCGCCTTCGGCGTCTACTTCATCTGCTGGTGGCTGGCCTTCTTCATGGTGCTGCCGATAGGCAACCGGATACGGGCCGACGGCAATGCGGGCGAAGAAGGTTTTGCCGACAGCGCGCCCGAGAATCCGCGCATACTCTGGAAAGCGCTGCTTGCGACGATGATTTCCGCCATGCTCTTCGCTGCCGTCTACGCAGTCATCGCCTATCGCCTGATACCGCTGGACAGCATTCCGATGGGGTTGTAGCCGCGCGCCCTGCTCTCAGGTCAGCGCCGGTTTGCGGGGCTGTCTGTCCGAACGCAAGAGCAGCGACGGCAGGAAGAACAGATCCGCGATCAGCGCCGCGAGCAGCGTGAGTGCCGTGAGCCAGCCCAGATGCTGATTGACCAGGAAGCCGGAGAAGGTGAACACCGCGAAACTGAGCGTCAGCGCCAGCGAGGTGACGACGACGGCGACGCCGACCGAGCGCACCGTTTCGTGAATCGCAAGCTGCGGGCCGAGGCCGCGTTCGCGTGCAGCCTGATATTTCATCAGCAGGTGAACGGTGTCGTCCACGACGATGCCGAAAGTGAGCGCGCCGACCACAGTTGCGGCGAAGGACACTTCTCCGACGAAAAAGCCCCATAAGCCCATGGCGGCTGCGGCGGGCAGCATGTTCGGCAGAAGGCTGATGAGGCCGAGCCGCAGGTCGCGCAGCGCAAGGAACATCAGGAACGAGACACCCGCCAGCGCAGCAAGCATCGAGACCAGCATCGTGTGCGTGCTGTCGATGGAAAGCTGCGCGGACAGGATCGGCAGACCCGTGGCGATGACCGGCCCGCCGAAGATCGCATGAGCCCTTGCCTTGGCGGCGTTCGTGAATTTCATCGTCTCGGCGGAACTGACGCCGCGCAGCACGATGTTGATGCGCGAATGACTGCCGCTGGAGTCGACCAGGCCGATCAGCCCCTGCTTACGCATAGCGTCATAAGCGCCTTTGAGCGCCGTTTCGGCGGCAAGGCCGGCCGGCAGTCCGTTTTCGTCAAGCGCCTGAGGGTTTTGCGAGGCGAGCCGGTCCAGCACTGTTTTGAGGCTGATGGCTTCAGCAAACTCGGGCTGTGCGGTCATCCAGCCGTAGAAGTCGTTCAGCTTCGACAGATGCCCGGCGCTGAAAGGTCCGCCCTCTGCCGTTACAGGAACGGAGACGTCGATGAAGATCGTCCCGGAGAGCTTTTCCTCGAACAGGTCTGTCGCCCTGCGCACCTCGAAGCGCTCGTCGAAATAATGCGAAAAGGTGTCGTCGAAAGTGATCTGCGAGATTCCGGCGACGGATAGCCCCGCGCTGACGGTGAGGAGTACGAACATCGCCTTGCTGCGGCGTATCACGAAGCAGCCTAGGCGGCGCATGATCGAGGTGAGTCCGAGGGATTCGCGCTCCTGCCTGACGGGAATGACCAGCAGCAGCGCGGGCAGCAGCGTGAAGCACAGCACGTAAACGAAAACCAGCCCGAGGCTGACGACGTTGCCGAGCTGTCCGAAGGGCGGGGAAGCGGCCAAGTTCAGACACAGGAACGACAGAATGGTCGTGACGACCGAGAGCGTGACGGGCGCCGCATTGATGGTCATGGCCCGGGTCACGGCCTCGACGCGGCCAAGCCCTTCGTTCAGCGCTCTGCGCCAGGCGACGACGATGTGCACCCCGCTCGCCACCGCCAGCCCGAGCAGGACGGTCGAGGCGGCGCTGGAAATGCCGTTCAGCGGAAAGCCCATCCAGCCGACCGCGCCGAGCGTGAGCGGGCCTGAAAGCAGCACGATCGCCATCAGCGTCCCCATGGCGAGGAACGAGCGGAAGGTGACGAGCAGGATCAGCGCCAGAACGCCGATCTGCATGGCCGCATAGCCGTAAATTTCTTCCTGACTGTCATGAATGAACGCCCGGTCCATCATCAGGCGGCCTGTCATGAGGATTTCCACACCCGGATAGCGCGCCCGGAAACCGCTCTGCAGCTCCCTCGCCTGGCCCGTGACCTGTTCCAGATCGATGTCGGCCTGGCTCGAACGCGGATAGATGACAGCGACAGCGGCCACGGTCTCGTCTTCGGAAATGACCGATCGCGCCGAAAAGCCGGCTTCCTCGATTGCGCGGCGCAGGATGTCAGCCCGTGCAGGCGAGGCTTGCGGGAGATCCCCCGCAAGATCGAGGACCGAGCGGCTCGACATGGCTCCGGGCAGGGCGCCGGCGCGGTTCTGCAGCCAGGAAATCGCTTCGAGGTTCCGTTCCTGCAGCATCGAGCCGCCATTGCCGCGCAGGACGAATACGATTTCGTTGGTCCGTCCGAAACGGGCCTCCATCGTTTCGAGTGCCTGGCGTTCCGGCATGGATTTGTCGAAATAGACGAGCACGTCCGGATCGAACCGGACCTGCTGCATCCCCTTGCCGCCAAACACGAAAAGGATGGCGGCGGCGACAAAGACCAGCATCTTGTGCTGGTCGATCCAGGCGACGAGTGGCGGGATATGCTTTTCTATGTTTTTGCGCTCGAACATGAACCCACTTCACAAACGCGCCGCTGCAGGTACTCTCCGCCCGGCAATTGAAACTTATCAGACGCAGTCATAGGCGGTAGAAAACACGTAGTTATGGCAAATTATCTGCGGTTTTAAGCCGCAGCGCAGTATTGCTTAACGCCACCTTATCGCCGTGGTCAGAATTACACGCTGCTGAGCGTTTCAGCATCCGGTACCGCCAGGCCCGGCGGCGAGACGAACGCATAGCTTATGGTGCACTGCAATGCAAATCCGCAATAAGTGTTTTTGCGTTGCAAAATTCACGCCGGCTGCGGCGGGCCTGCTCTGGCGTAGACCCTGATGTCTTTACAACATCGGGGCGGCGAGGATGTTCCTCTGGATCAAGGCCGCTTCCATGATAGAGTCTGCCCGATATGCCCGAGCTTCCTGAAGTCGAAACGGTTCGTCGCGGCCTCGCGCCGGTGCTTGAAGGCGCCTCCTTCGCCCATGTCGAGCAACGCCGTACCGACCTGCGCTTTCCTCTGCCGGAGCGCTTCGCCGCGCGTCTGCAAGGACGGCGCGTGGAGCGGCTCTGGCGGCGCGCGAAATATCTTCTCGCCGCGCTGGATGACGGGGAGACGCTGGTCATGCATCTCGGAATGAGCGGCCGGTTCCTGATCGCAAGCCACTTGCGCGGCGCGGACGGCAGGGGCGGCGCTCTGGGGCATTTCGCGCATGAGGCGGGACGGGACGGCAAGCACGATCATATCGTCTTCGAAATGAGCAATCTCGCCGTGATCCGCTATAATGATGCGCGGCGGTTCGGCTACATGACTCTCATGGGAAGGGACGGCCTCGCCGCGCACCCCTTTTTCGCAAAGCTCGGCGTCGAGCCGCTGGGCGGGGAACTCGACGCGGCCTTCCTTGCCCGCAAGGGCCAGGGCCGCAAGCAGCCGCTCAAGGCCTTTCTTCTCGACCAGCATGTGATCGCCGGGCTGGGAAACATTTATGTGTGCGAAGCGCTGTTCCGGGCAGGGCTGGCTCCGGACAGGCCAGCAGCCGCGCTTGCAGGGCGGGGCGGGGCGCCGAGCGCTGCGGCGAAGCGGCTTGCGCCCGCGATCAGGGCTGTCCTCGAAGACGCCATCGAAGCGGGGGGATCATCACTGCGCGACTACCGCAGGGCCGACGGTTCGCTCGGTTATTTCCAGCACAATTTCCGCGTATACGGCCGAAGCGGCGAAAGCTGCTCGAAAGCCGGCTGCGGCGGGCGGGTGGAGCGTCTCGTTCAGAGCGGCCGTTCGACCTTTTACTGCCCCAAATGCCAGAGATAACGATGCCCATCAGGGAGATGCGAATGAGCTATCAGACGATCATCGTGGAGAAAAAGGGGCGGGTTGGCCTCATCACGCTCAACCGGCCGGAAGCGCTCAACGCGCTGAGCACAGCCATGACGGCGGAATTGCGCCAGGTCGTCGAGGCGTTCGGAGCCGATCCCGATGTGGGCTGCCTCGTGCTGACCGGTTCGGACCGGGCTTTCGCAGCGGGCGCCGACATCAAGGAAATGGGGAACAGGACGGTTGCCGAACTTCTCGGAGACGATTTCATCGAAAATTGGGAAAGCGTCGTGC
>CAYOUE010000172.1:0-6697 GCA_964407075.1 uncultured Hyphomicrobiaceae bacterium | reverse complement strand
CTGCACGAATGGTACCTCATCGTCTACGCCGACGCCTATGAGTGGGTGGAATTGCCGAACACCCTCGGCATGAGCCAATTCGCCGATGGCGGACTGCTCGCCTCCAAGCCTTACGCCGCGAGCGGCGCCTATATCAACTGCATGTCGGATTACTGCAGGAGCTGCCGGTACGACGTGAAAAAACGGACCGGCGAAGACGCCTGCCCGTTCAACGCGCTGTATTGGGATTTCGTTGCGCGCAACCGGGACAAGCTGGAGGCCAACCGCCGCATGGCCCCGATGTACCGCACTTACGACCGTTTCGACGCCGGCGAAAAGGAGCGGATCCGCGAACAGGCTTCGGCGTTCAAGGCTACGCTCGACGCCTGATCGCGCTTGAGCGCGTTCAGCTAAACGGGAGCCAGTGAACGCGTTCTAATTTTATTGTTTTGTCGCATTTTCGGACGCAAAACCGGTTCCTACTTCAGCGGTAAATGCTCCTGCCTGCGGCATAGCGCGTTGATACGGCCATCGCCACTTAGCAAGGGCGGAGGACTCCGTTAAGCTGTCCGCTCAAACCGGGCAATCGAAAGGTACGTACCCGTGTTCTACACCGCCGACGAACCGCACGGCCTGCCTTACGATCCTTTCAAGGCGATCATCGCGCCGCGGCCGATCGGCTGGATCGGCAGTTGCGACGCCGCGGGACGCGTGAACCTTGCGCCCTATTCGTTCTTCAACGCCGTATCGAGCCGCCCGAACATCATCGCCTTCTCCAGCGAGGGCATGAAGCACAGCGCCCGCAACGCGTTGGAGACCGGCGAATTCACCTTCAGCCTCGCAACGCGCCCGCTTGCCGAGCGAATGAACCTGTCCTCCGCCGGCCTCGGCGATGGGGAAAACGAGTTCGAGCACGCCGGTCTGACGATGGCGGCTTCGCGCCTTGTGCGTCCGCCTTTCGTCGCCGAAAGCCCCGCGGCGCTTGAGTGCAGGCTGACCCGCAGCCTCGCGCTGACCGATCTGGAGGGGCGCGAAACCGGCGCGCATCTCATCCTCGGTCAGGTGGTCGCGACGCATATCCGGGACGAATTCATCCGCAACGGGCGTTTCGACACCGCCCTTGCGCAGCCGATCGCACGCTGCGGCTACAACGACTATGCGACTGTCGAGAGGGTCTGGGAAATTGCGCGTCCGGGCTGAGACTTCGCAACCGCACAAAAATAGACCCGTTTGCCTGATGACCAGAATTTGAGCAGTTTTAAGCGTCATTAGACCTTTCTAATGATTGCGATTTCCATTAATCGAAAGTAGCGTAAGTCTCGGGTCCGTAATTGCTCCGCTTAGCGGGCGCAAAAAAATCATGGACCTAACTTTTGCGTCAAACCTTTGGGAGGTTTAATCGAATGGATCGTCGTTCATTTATCAAGAAAGCAGGCGCCGGAGCCGGCCTTACAGTTGCCGCATCTGCGCTCGCCGCCCCGGCCATCGCGCAGGACAGAAAAGAGATGGTTATCGTCTCGACCTGGCCGCGCGACTTTCCCGGCCTCGGCATCAGCGCGCAGCGCCTTGCCACCCGTATTCCGGAACTGACCGATGGGCGCATCAACGTGACATATTTCGCCGCCGGCGAGAAAGTCGGCGCGTTCGACGTGCTTGACGAAGTCTCCGCAGGCAATTCGCAGGCCTACATCGCCGCCGACTACTACTGGAAAGGCAAACATCCGGGCTGGGCGTATTTCACCGCAGTACCCTTCGGCTTTGTCTATTCCGAAATGGAAGCCTGGATGAAGTTCGGCGACGGCCAGGCGCTGCTCGACGAATTGGGAGCCGAGTTCAACATCAAGGGTATTCCCTGCGGCAATACCGGCTTGCAGATGGGAGGCTGGTTCAACAAGGAAATCAACTCTCCGGACGATTTCAAAGGCCTGAAGATGCGTATTCCGGGCATCGCAGGCGACGTGCTGGCCAAGATGGGCGCCTCTCCCGTGGCGATCCCCGGTGGTCAGATCTATGAAAACTTCATTTCCGGCGCAGTCGACGCCGCAGAATGGGTCGGTCCGTACAACGATTACTTCATGAAATTCTACGAGGCCGCTAAATATTATTACTATCCGGGCATGCACGAGCCGGCTTCGATGCTCAATCTGGGCGTCAACAAGAGCTGGTGGGAAGCCCTTTCCGACCTCGACAAGGCAATCATCACGGCGGCCTGCGCCGAAGAGAACTCGCTGCAAATCGCGGAAGTCAACTTCCAGAACGGCATCTATCTGAAGCGCCTCATCGAGGAACATGGCGTTGAACTCCGCAAGTTCAACGACGAAACCTATGACGCGTTCGGCGTCGCCGCCCAGGAAGTGTTCGACGAAGTCCGTCAGCACAGCCCTCTGGCTGCGAAGATCCACGAGAGCTTTGTCAAGGCCCGCGCGGAAATCGGCGGCTGGATCGCTCTGTCGGATACGGCCTACACGTTGCAGCGAAACCGCGTTATCGGCATCGAAGGCTGAGCGCGCTTTTCTGGACTATCAACATTTCGGGACGGGGCGGCGACGCCTCGTCTCTTCCGCCTGAGAAGGGGCCCTCCTAACAAGATGGGAAATTACCGTGAGTGATACGACATACGCTCATCGCGAGGATGCTCTTTCCATCTCTGCAAGGCTTTTTGCCTGGATCGTCGTTTTTTTCACCTTCGCCTTTGTCTTGAATAATTATCTGACCCACTGGAGGGATTGGCCGGGAGCGCTTCAGGTTTTTGTCGGCGGATCGTCGCTCAGCATTCTCCAGGCAGGCATATATTTCGCGGGAGTAATCCTGGCGGTTTTTTACGTCCTGAGGACGTCGGAACGGCATTTGCGCGCGGATTGCGATGTGATCTACGGCATTACGGCCTACCTCATACGGGCCTTTTTCTGGGCGGTGTTACTCATAGGCATCGCAGATCTGGTGATCTCGTTTCTTCGCATTGAGGGGCTTCTGCCTGTGCTGTTCGGCGATGAAATGGCTACAAACCTCGGACGTTCGAACTATCGCGGCCCCTATGTTCACATGCCGATCGCCGCCTTCGGCTTCGTGATCGCATTTTTCGTCAGAGGGCTCGCTTTCCACTGGCTCGCGATCCTCGTGGTCATGGCCGAACTGCTGATCGTCATAAGCCGTTTCGTCTTCTCTTACGAGCAGGCGTTCATGGCCGACCTCGTCCGCTTCTGGTACGCCGCGCTGTTCCTGTTCGCCAGCGCCTACACGCTCATCGACGAAGGGCATGTGAGGGTCGACGTGCTGTACTCGTCTTTCAGCGAACGAAGAAAAGGCATCGTCAACGCCTTCGGTTCGATCTTTCTGGGCATGTCGGTCTGTCTGACCATCATGTTTTACGGCATGGGCAGCAAATCCGCAGTTATCAACGGCCCGATGCTCATCTATGAAACGACCCAGGCTAGCTTCGGACTGTTCGTCAAATACTGGATGGCGGGTTTCCTCGGCATCTTCGGAATATCGATGATGATCCAGTTTGCAGGTTTCTTTCTCGAAGGGATCGCAGACTATCGGGGCGAACCGAATAAACGCGCTATCTCGCCGATCGGAGCCCACTAGCGGTTCTTCAGATACAAACATTTGCAAATGAGGGTGCAGCAAATGGGATGCAAATGTTTGAATCAAACCACTAGAAACTATTGATCTGGTGGAGTTTATGAATTTGGAATTTGAAAACGCACCTTACCGCAGCTGGGACTCAAATGTGAAATTCTGTACGCTATAGAGACATCTGGTTCAATGCGCCCATTTTCGGAAAAACCGAGCTTGAAACAAACAGATCAGTATCATTTCTGTGAAAGATGATCCTGATCTAAGAAAAACCGGGGTCTATTGGGGGACTAATGGAAGTTTTCTTTCTTCTTGTTCTTGTCTTGCTGATGATTGCGGCGCTCGGCTCCGGCTTCCCCGTCGCATTCGCGCTTCCCGGCTCCGCAATCATCAGCATCGGCCTTGCAGCGCTCACCGGATATCTTTTCACCGGCAACCCCGATGCCTTCTTCTATCAGGGCGGCGCCGTCACCTGGCTGACTGCGGGCGTGACCAATTTCCGAGGCATATATTGGGAGGCGGAGCGGGACACGCTGATCGCCATTCCACTTTTCGTGTTCATGGGCATTATGCTCCAGCGCTCCCGAATCGCGGAAGATCTGCTTATCAAGATGGCGCAGCTCTTCGGCCCGATCCGAGGCGGCCTCGGCATGTCCGTCGTGTTCGTCGGCGCGCTTCTCGCAGCAACGACGGGGATCGTCGGCGCGACGGTCGTCGCGATGGGCCTGATCTCGCTTCCGGCTATGCTGCGCAACAACTATTCTCATTCGCTGGCGACCGGCACGATCGCTGCGTCCGGCACGCTTGGACAGATCATCCCGCCCTCGATCGTGCTCATCATTCTCGCCGACCAGCTTGCCAGCGCCACCGATCAGGCCAGCACGGCGCGCAAGGCGCTCTATCAGGAGAATACCGGCGAACTGGTCATGCCGTCGCATTTCGACGTGACTTCGACGAGCGCCGGCGAAATGTTTCTGGGCGCGTTCGTCCCCGGCCTGGCGCTGGTCGCGCTCTACATGCTCTACATTGCCGTCCTGGCTTTCCTGAGACCCAAATCGGCCCCGACCGTTCCCTACGAGGGTAAATTCGACGCCCAGTTCATCGGAAGCGTTGCGCTCGCGCTCATTCCGCCGCTCGCACTCATCTTCGCCGTTCTCGGCTCGATCATCATGGGCATCGCGACCGTAAACCAGGCCGGCGCCATAGGCGCATGCGGCGCGCTCATCATGGCCGGCTACCGCTTGAAGCTTGGTCAGCCGCGCGCCTTCTGGCCGGCGATTCTCGCAGGCGTTTCGATCACGGTCATCATGGCCGTTGCTCGCTTCAACCCGGTCAACATCAGGAACATCGTCACGGAAACGGATACGATTGCGTTCTACCTGTCGGTGGCCGGGGTCATCGGGCTCATCACAGCGTTGATATGGAGCGCATGGCGGGCCTACAAGATCGAGAATGCGCTCAATGGCGTGATGGTCGAAACCGCCAAGACAACCTCCCTGGTGTTCATCATTCTTCTCGGGGCGGCAATGCTGACCTCCGCCTTCCGCGGTTTCGGCGGCGAGGAACTCGTCAAGGAGTTCCTGGGCGGGCTCCCCGGAGGTTTCTGGGGTCAGTTCTTTATGGTCATGGCCGTGATTTTCCTGCTCGGCTTTTTCCTGGATTTCATCGAGATCGCCGTCGTCGTCGTGCCGATCGTCGCTCCGATCCTGCTGATGGATCCGAATGCGAACGTCACGGCTGTCTGGCTCGGCGTGATGATCGGTCTTAATATCCAGACATCGTTCCTGACGCCGCCCTTCGGCTTTGCGCTTTTCTATCTGCGCGGCGTCGCGCCTGCGATCGTCAAGACGGTCTCCATGTACAAGGGCGTGGTGCCGTTCATTCTCCTGCAACTCCTGGCGCTCGTCATCGTCGCCTACAATCCGCCGATGGTGAACTATCTGCCGCAGCGCCTTTCGCTGACCTCTCCGACGGCTCCGCCGCCGATCAATCCGCGGCTTCAGCTCTGCATCGAGTCGAACCTGGTCGGGAAATACCGCGCCGAGGAGCAAATGCTCAGAGCAGCCATCCGTTCGGCTAGCGCGCTCGATCTCTCCGATATTCCGGAGAACGCCCGGAGAAATCTCACGCAAAGCTTTGAAGACGCTGAAAAGACATTCGGCCTTGTCGATGAGATCGTGTCTGCGGAACAGGCGGTCGCGGCACGTGAGCCGGAGTACCGTCCCCTTCACATCGAGGTCCGAGCCATCGAGCGCCAGATAAAATTCCGCGAAGCGCGGATCAGCTTCATCGAAAACAGCCTTCGCCGCCCAGACACGCTCCTAGTTCCAGAAGAGACGCTTATTGCGGAACGGGATTCCTTGAGATCCGAGATTGAAGCGATCAGGGACACCATTCCTGACCGCTGGAATCAGGAACACATTGAATTCAGGAACCTTCTACAAGCGGAGAACAGGGCAAGACTGGCTTACCGCCGTAATGTGGACGGAGCCTATTCGCCCGTCCGGGACATCCTGAACGTCTTGCAGAGCACGGACGCTCTGGTGCAATTGCGGCCGGACATCATGGCGCTGCGCGCGTTCGTGGCTGGCAATCCGCTTGAAGAGGGCGCCGCGCAGGTCTCTGCCGTCCTGGACGGCCTGCGAACAGTCGAGGGTAGTCAGGCGATCCAGTCTCCGCTCTCCGAAGCGCGTCGCTCGCTGACCGGCCGCACGCCAAGCAGGGATGACGCTCTTGCCGCAATTTCGAGAGCGGTCACAGAATATGAGCAGGAGACGCGCTGGCGCACCGCGGCAAGCGAAAAGTCGCTTTCTGGCCTGACCGCCTATGAAGAAACGATCCGCCCGACGATCGGCCTGCGTCAGCAACGCCGCATCCCGGAGGATTTCGCCATCGACCTCGCCAGTTGCCTCGCGGAGCATGATGATCTGACGGTGTACTTCTGAGCGCAGGACCGAAAAGCATGGCCCCGTGAAAGCGGGGCTGCGCAGAGGTCGCCTGTCCCGGACTTGAGCCGGGACCGGCGCATCAGCCCTTGCGCAGCTTGTCGAACGCCATCAGCTCGCGCATCAGCCCCTCGAACTCCGCGAGCGGCACCATGTTCGGCCCGTCCGACGGCGCGCGGTCCGGATCTTCATGC
>CAYOUE010000171.1:0-6718 GCA_964407075.1 uncultured Hyphomicrobiaceae bacterium | reverse complement strand
TGTTGGCCAGCATCTGGTTGGTGATCGGGCCGCCGGAGGAATAGTCGCTCCAGGAGATGTCGTAGGTGACGTCCTTGTATTTGCCCTCGCGCGGCAGATGCTTTTCGAGCAGCTTGTTCTCCTTCACGACGATGCCCGCCGTGTAGGTATCGGTGCACATGCTCTGATGGCCGATTGCGATGGTGATCGTTTCGGCGGACGCGGCCGTAGCTGTCATCCCCAGGAAACCTGCCAAGAGCAGCAGTCTGGTTGTCAAGCGCATAAGTAGCTCCCTGTATCAATGAGCACTTGTTCAACTTCGCACTCATGACACAAGCAAACGCCGTGCCAGACTGTGGAATTTTTATAATTCAAGGATATTCATACACTTTGGCGAGGCGTCGATTTATCATCACCTGAAATATTGATGATTCAATATGCGTCTATGCAGAAATTGAGCGCAAAAAATGTGCAATCTAATCATTCTTTTATACGTAGTTTTATAGAACATATAAGGCTCATGATTCATTTTTGATTTTAATATACTTATTTATAATGAGGATTACGCATGTATTTACACCGGAAATGCTTTTCAGCATCCGGCGCAATATCCCCGCAAAGTCCCGAAGTGAAGCGGCGGCCGGCGCAATCCGGGGACGATGCGCCGACTGCGAACCTGCAAGGTTCAGGGAGCCGCGGCGGCTCCATCGCTGAATTGCCGCAACGCCCAGCGCGCATTCTTGCGCACTTCGGGATCGGGATCGTCGATGACAGCCGATAGCATCGGCGCGGCGGCGCGGTCGCCGATCACGCCGAGCGCGAAAGCGGCTTCCTTGCGCAGATTGGCCTGCGGATGCGCAAGGCTCCTGGCGATCTCCATCGCCGCCGCGGCCGCCTTGTGCCGCCCGAGACTGCGCACCGCCTTCAGGCGTACCTGCCAGTATTCGTCATCGAGCGCATTGCGAAGCTTCTCCTCCGCCGCCGCACTTTGCGGCATCTTGCCGAGCGTCTCGGCCGCGATCTCGCGCACCATCCAGTCGCCATCGCCAAGCGCGCCGGTCACGGCTTCGACGGAGGTCTGCATGTCGGAAAAGCCGAGCGCGCCAACCGCCGCGCGGCGCACATGGGCGCTGGCGTCCCTGGTCGCGGCCTTGAGCGCCGGAATCGCTTCCTCCATTTTCAGGAAACCGATCACGCCGACGGCCTGGACGCGCACGCCCGGATCGCTGTCCTGCAGGGCTTCGAGAGCAGGCTTGAGCGCATCCCTGCGGCGAAGCTCCTTGAGGCCGCGCAATGCGTACATGCGCACGAAAGCGGAGGCATGAGCGACGAGCGGCAGGATCGGATCGGCGGCTGCCGGGTCTTTCAGCTCTCCCATGCTGGCGGCGGCGGCCTGCGCAACTGCGCCGTCGTGATCGGCCAACGCCGCGGCGAGCGCCGCAGCCGCTTCCGGCCCGTCGAACTCGCCGAGCGCCAGGGCTGTCTGCTCCCGCACGCCGCTGTCGGGATCGTCGAGCATTGCAGCGAGCATCGCGACGGCGCCCGGATCGCCGCTATCGGCAAGCTCCATGACGGCGACGCGGCGTTCTCCGGGATCGGAGGACTGCAGCCGCTCCGCGATGTCTTCCAGGTCGCTATAGGCTTCGAACGGATCGGCCATCGGATCGTCTCGCCTCATTTCAGCAGATAGGGGATGTTGACGGTGACGGCGCCGGTCGGGCAGTCGGCCTCGCAGGGCATACAGTACCAGCATTCGTCATAGGCCATGTAGGCCTTCTTCGTCATATCGCTGATCCGCAGCACATCGAGCGGACAGACATCGACGCAGACCGTGCAGCCCTTTTCGGCGATACACTTCGATTCATCGACGACGACCGGGACGGTGGTCTGCTGTGACGCCAGGGGCATGATGCAACTCCTTCATTCGTTTCTCTTCCGATGGGAGAAGAAGACCTCAAGCGCTCGCCTTGATGCGCTGCTTGTCGTAGAGATCCTTTTCCTCGTCGGCGATCGGGACCACATAATCATCGACTTCACGCTTCTCGCTCACCATCGCGCCGTCCTTCTTCGAGAGGATCGTGTGGCAGAACCAGTTTTCATTGTCCTTTTCCGGATAATCCGTCCGCAGATGATAAAGCCCCCAGCGGCTTTCGGTCCGGTAAAGCGAAGCATGGGCCGCCATGTCGGCGCAATCCATGATCGAGGCCGCTTCCAGCGAACGCATCAACTCATGGGCGTTGCGCGCGATCATCGCGGTCTCCATGTCCTCGCGGACCTCGGCGAAACGGCGCTGCGCCAGCTCGTATTTCATCGTCACTTTCGGCGGCTGGAGATAATCGTTCACCAGGCGCCTCGTCTTGTACTCGATCTGGTTCGGCGGAATGCCGTCCTCGCGCTTCGTCGGGGCGAGTACGCGGCTCTTCTCGACGGCGATGTCGGCGGCGTCGAACTCGGCGAAATCCACCTCATCCGCGTAGGACATCGCTTCCTCGCCCGCGATCGAACCATTGGTGAACGCGCCGAGCATGTAATTATGCGGCACGCTCGCCATGTCGCCCGCTGCGTAAAGGCCCGGCACGGTCGCCCGCGCGAACTCGTCGACGAACACGCCGGATGCGCTGTGCCCCGAGCAGAAACCGATCTCGGAGATATGCATCTCGATCATTTCCTTGCGGTAATCGATGTTACGGTTCTCATGGAAATCGCCGCGCGTCGGGCGCTCGACATTGTGAAGCGTGTGTTCGATCTCGCTGATCGTGTCGCTGTGGAGGTGGTTCAGCTTGAGGAACACCGGTCCCTTGCCGGATTGCAGCTCGTTGAAGAATTCGAGCATCATCTGGCCGGACCAGTAATCGCATTCGATGAAACGCGCGCCCTCATTGTTCGCCGTATACGCCCCGAACGGGCCGGCGACATAGGCGCAGGCCGGGCCGTTATAATCCTTGATTAGAGGATTGATCTGGAAGCATTCCAGATTGGCGAGGCCAGCGCCCGCATGATACGCCATCGCATAACCGTCGCCGGAATTGGCCGCGTTTTCGTAAGTGCCGAACATGTAGCCCGAGGTCGGCAGGCCAAGCCGCCCGGCCGCGCCCATGCAGAGCACGACGGATTTCGCCTTGATGACCAGAAACTCGGCATTGCGCGTATTGACGGCGATCGCGCCGGCGATGCGGCCGTCCTTTCCGGTCAGCAGGCGCGTCGCCATATAGCGGTTGGAGATCAGCAAGCGGGCGCGGCGAAGCTGGCGGTAAAGCGCCTTTTTCACCGTCTCGCCATTCGGCATCGGCAACACGTAGGTGCCGATATGATGCACCTTCTTGACGTCGAAATCGCCGTTCTCGTTCTTGAGGAACCGGATGCCGTAGCTGTCGAGTTCCTCGATGATCGAATAGCAGTTCTGCGCGTATTTATAGACGGCCTTCTGATTGACGATGCCGTCATTGGCGATGGTGATTTCCTTGGTGTACTGCTCCGGCGTCGCATGGCCGGGGATCACGGCGTTGTTCAGCCCGTCCATGCCCATCGAGATCGCGCCGGAGCGCTTGACGTTCGCCTTTTCCAGCAGAATGACGGTAGCATCCGGATTCTTGCGCTTGGCCTTGAGCGCCGCCATCGGTCCCGCTGTGCCGCCGCCGATCACCAGCACGTCGCAGGCCGTTTCGGAGGCGCCATCTCTGATCTCGTCCATGCTCATGCGGCATCTCCTCGTTCTTCGGCGAGCGCGGCCAGAAAGCTCCACGGATAGACGCCGCGCCGCTCGCCATCCGAAAACGCGATGTTCACGGCGTATGCGCCGACCGGCTGGACCGCCGTGATGCGGACATCGCCCGCGGACGGCTGCGCGCCGTCGATACGCATCCGCAGCGCGCGCGCCGAGCGGCATTCGCGCCGGAGCAGAGCCGCCTGGATCCCGCAGGCACGCCCGTCCGGCCAGACAATCCGCAGGACCGTTCCGCCGCTGCGTATTTCGAGACGTTCAGGCGTCATATCGGCAATTGCGTGCTTCATCCCTCAAGGATCGGGCAGGGCGTGCAGCGGCGATAGCAATTAGTTGCCTGGCGCGGAAAAAATTCGCTTCCGTCGAATTTCCGGATGTCTTGGCAAGTAATTGACCGACAGGGCGCGTCCGGCCGGCGCATTCTTGCGCTGGATCAAGGCCGGAGTGGACGCCATGACGTATGTGGTCACTGACAATTGCATCCGGTGCAAATATATGGACTGCATCGCGGTCTGCCCGGTCGATTGCTTCCATGAAGGCGAGCACATGCTCGTCATTCATCCGGACGAGTGCATCGACTGCGGCGTCTGCGAGCCGGAATGTCCGGCGGAGGCGATCAAGCCGGATACGGAACCGGCGCTGGAATCATGGCTGAAGCTCAATGCCGCCATGGCGCAGATCCTCCCCGTCATTACGGAGAAGAAGGACCCGCCGCCTGACAGCGACGAATGGCTGGGGGTGGAGAACAAGCTGGAAAAAGTTTACGGAACGCTTCACCCGGCGAGCGTCTGAGTAACCATGTTTGATATAACATCCGAAATGTTCTATTCATCAGGCAAAACGAAACGCATAGCCAAACGGACAGCATCATGAGCAGTTTCAACGAGGAAACCGTCCTCTCGGTCCGCCACTGGACGGACAGCCTCTTCAGTTTCACCGCCACGCGGACGCCCTCCTTTCGCTTCGTCAACGGCCAGTTCACGATGATGGGCCTCGAAGTCGAAGGCAAGCCGCTCCTGCGCGCCTATTCGATGGTCAGCACGAATTACGATGAAGAACTGGAATTCTTCTCGATCAAGGTTCCGGACGGACCGCTGACCTCGCGGCTTCAGCACATCAGGGAAGGCGACCGCATTCTGGTCGGCAAGAAACCCACAGGCACGCTCGTGCTCGACAATCTGCTTCCCGGCCGCAATCTGTACCTGCTCTCCACGGGCACGGGCCTTGCGCCCTTCATGAGCATCATCCGCGATCCGGAGACCTATGAGCGGCACGACAAGGTCGTGCTCGTTCACGGATGCCGCCAGATCGCCGAACTCGCCTATGGCGAGGAAATCACGGACGCCCTGCCGAAGCACGAATATCTCGGCGAACTGATCCGGGACAAGCTGATCTACTACCCCACCGTCACGCGGGAGCCTTTCCACAATCGCGGCCGCGTGACCGACCTGATTACGACAGGCCAGCTCTTCGCGGATGTGGCCCTGCCGGCCTTCGATCCGGATGAGGACCGCGCAATGCTCTGCGGCAGCCCGCAGATGCTTGCGGACATGAAGGCGATCCTTGAAGAGCGCGGTTTCGTCGAAGGGTCGAGCGGCAAGCCCGCAAGCTATGTCATCGAAAAGGCGTTTGTCGAGAAATAGGGATAGCGCTTTGCATGGCACGCCGATTGCACGATTCACGCCGGCAGAGCGCATCGACTGGAGAGGCAAGGCCATGACCGTTATCGAAAGTCAGAGTTTCGGGATGTCCGAAGCCACGCCTCCGCCGCAGGGCGTCGGACAGGTCCGCAGCGATCTCGGGCGGATCCTGATCGAAAAAGTCAGCGTCAGCTTCGAGAAGGACGAGGACGTGCTGCTGGCCGTCGCCGAGACCACGCTGACGGTCGAACCGGGCGAATTCGTCTCCATTCTCGGCCCGTCCGGCTGCGGAAAATCGACGCTTCTCAACTGCGTGGCGGGCTATATCGCACCGACGACCGGCGCGATCAGCGTCGACGGCGATCCTGTCGCTGGTCCCGGTCCCGACCGCGGCATGGTGTTCCAGCAATATTCGCTCTTTCCGTGGAAGACCGTTCGCCAGAACGTGGCTTTCGGCCCGCGCATGATGGGACGCTCGCAGCCTGAAGCGATCGCCGACACGTTCATCGCGATGGTCGGCCTATCCAAATTCGCCGACCGCTATCCGAAGGAGCTGTCGGGCGGAATGCAGCAGCGCGTCGGCATCGCCCGCGCGCTGGCGAATTATCCGCGCGTGCTGCTGATGGACGAGCCGTTCGGCGCGCTTGACAGCCAGACACGCCACATGATGCAGGAGAACCTGCTGCAGATCTGGTCGGAATTCGGCACCACCGTGCTGTTCGTCACCCACGACATCGACGAGGCGGTCTTCCTTAGCGACCGCGTGCTGGTCATGAGCGCGGGGCCGGGCCGGATCATCGCCGACATCCCGGTGAACCTTCCCCGTCCCCGCGACCCGGACATCGCGCTCGACGACGAATTCATCCGCTTGCGCCGGGTTTGCCATGAACATATCCGCGCCGAAAGCATCCGGGCGTTCGAACGGCAGAACGTCTGAGGCGTCCTGAGAGGCGCGCGCGTCCGGGCCTGCATCACGAAGGCCATTCCAGACGCTTTCCGCGGACGGAATCTGCTGGCATGATTCGAAATGCGGCTTATTCTTTCGTCCGAAGCGTCCAGCGCTCCGTCCGAAAGGCATTCGATGATGCAGACTGCTATCCCTTTCCTGTTCATGCGCGGAGGCACGTCCCGCGGCCCCTATTTCAATCGCGCCGACCTGCCGGAAGTCCGGGAGACGCTGGCCGAAACGCTCATCGCCGCGGTCGGAGCGGGCCATCCCCTCAATATCGACGGGATCGGCGGCGGCGCGGCGGTGACGACCAAGGTCGCGATGCTGAGCCGCTCGGACGAGCCGGACGCCGATATCGACTATTTCTTCGCCCAGGTCGCAGTCGAGGAGCGGCTGGGCGCTTTCAAGCCGACCTGCGGGCACATCCTG
>CAYOUE010000170.1:0-6742 GCA_964407075.1 uncultured Hyphomicrobiaceae bacterium | reverse complement strand
GATGGCGCCGGCGCGCGGTGCGTAAACACGCGCACGCTCCAGATCTTTCCGCGCCTGTTTCACGGCCGCCTCGGCTGCCGCCAGTTCTGCCTCGGCCAGCGCGATGTCGACCTGCTTGCCGTCAGCGCTCGGGGTGTAGCGCGACAAAGTTGCAGTCAGGCGCGCAACGTCGGCTTTCGCTGAATCGGCCTTTGACTGGGCGTCTTCGAGACGCGCTTTGGTGGTCGCCTCTCGCTCGTTAAGTTGTCGGGCACGGGCCAATTCGGCCTCGGCCGCAGCAAGGCTGACTTTCGCGCTTTCGAGCAAAGCGCGCGTCTCCGCCTCGGCGACTGCGATCTCTGAGCGAATCTTGGCGAGGCTTGCGCGCCTGGTCGCCAGCGTTGTCTCGGCATTGTCCAGAGCCGCCTCATACTGGATTCGGGTGTCGAGGACCGCAAGCAGCGCGCCTTTGTCGACGACATCGCCTTGGGAGACGAGAAGCTGCTCTATGCGGGCATCGCCGGTGCCGGCCGGAAGACCGACGGCGACGATTCCGCCCTGGGGCCGCAAACGGCCCAGCGACAGAACGTCGCCGACGGCGAGAGCCGCGACGCGCTCGGCCGAAGGGATGCGCTCGACTGGCAGCGCGATCGGCTTACTGGAGCCGGCGCCCGGCTCGAGCAGCGTCCAGTCGAAGATCGCTCGCAGCGCCGGACCCTGGAAGTAGAGGCCGAGCACGCCGCCAAGTAGAAGTAATCCGATCGCGATCACGCCGAGAGGCAGCATGCCCGGACCACCGCGTGCTGAAGCTGGCCGCGGTTCAGCTTTGCC
Source organism: uncultured Hyphomicrobiaceae bacterium (assembly GCA_964407075.1). Classification (GTDB taxonomy): domain Bacteria; phylum Pseudomonadota; class Alphaproteobacteria; order Rhizobiales; family Rhodomicrobiaceae; genus JAHQVI01. The sequence goes on along the minus strand of CAYOUE010000170.1, from coordinate 5,932 downwards.
GCTGTCTGCGAGGGGCAGCGGTCCGGCCTCGCCGGCCTGATGGCTCACCCTGGCAGCATTGACCGGTGCCACCTTTGCTGTGGCCCAGGTCCACGCTCTACCCAATTTGGCAGCGCACGCTTTTCGAAGTGCCGTCGCGGACCTAGCCAGACTATCAATTCTCATCGTCACACAAATCCCCTGATATGCCCAGCCAGTTCCGATTTCCACGCGGGTATGGTGTGGACGCGCTCATTCCCGTGAGCGCGTCCCCCCTGGCCCATGATGGTGACGAGGCCTTTCACCTCTAACCACAACGATGGCGATACGTCACCCATCGATGGCAGACGCCGTACCGCCACAACGTGCATCGCCGGTGGGTGTGGACGTACCGACGGCAATGGACCGTCTGCAGCTTTGTGCTCTCAGAGCTTATGAGCGTCCCGATCTGAACCGGGGAGGCGGGGACGGCGCCCGCAGGGGCCACATGGGCAAGTCCCATGACCGGGAGCAGCAAGGCGAGGCAGGCAACTGACCGAAGGGTTTTCATTTCTATTCACCTGTCTATTTGTGGTTTGTCGAGGCCGTGACGACGTTCAAGCCGCCGCGATTGTTCGATGGGGTTCAGCGGTGGAAGATTTAGCGCGGGGCTTGAGAGGCGATTTCTTCCTTCGACACGACGCCATCGCGGTTCGCGTCCGCTTCGCTGAAGGCCTTTTCGTGCATGCCGAAGCGGCGGATCATGCCGGCCCGGCCGAGGCCGTGGTCAGCGTTCAGATTGACGAAGATCGTGAACTCAGAGTAGTCGAGCTGCCCATCGTTGTTGACGTCGGCCTGAAGAAAATTGGCCTGGGCCTGGGCGCGTTCCGGATCTGCATTGGCCGGTGCGGCGATCGCAAGCGACAGCGCGGCTGCCGATGCAAGAAAGGCAGTAACTTTCAGTTTCGTGGTCATGGTTTTTGACTCCGATTGAGGTTGGTTGGATTGGATAACGATCGTGAAACGGCTCTGAGCGGCCGATGATCGGTTTCTGCTAGCCGCGTGAAATCATTCAGGGGGCACGCTTACGCTTTGACTGGGGTTCTCCTTTTCGTCTCACACTTTTTTTCCTGCATCCTGTTTTGCGCGTGGCGGCCCGAATAGGATCGATCCATAACCTGACAATCCATTTTTCGAACTGCGCAGGTCGCGGATCATTGACGCCCACTCGCCGAAAACAATCTTGATGGGATTATAAGTTTGCGCTTGACCAACAAGGCCATAGCGCAGCGGTTCATCCTTTGGCGCCGCCGCGAAGGTGCCGAACAGGCGATCGAATACGATGAGTGTGCCGCCGTAGTTCTTGTCGAGGCAGGTCTCGTTGCTCGCGTGGTGGACGCGATGGTGCGTCGGAGTGTTAAAAATCCATTCAAGCGGACCCAAGCGCGGCACCAATTCTGAATGAATAAGGAACTGATAGCCGAGGTTCGCTCCGAGCACCGCGGCAATGGCAAGCGGGTGAAAGCCGATTAAAGCGATTGGGACATAGAACAGGAAATGCCCGGAAATGCCGGCCGTCCACCCCAGCCGAATGCCGGCCGTGAGATTGAAACGCGTCGGTGAATGATGAACCGAGTGCGTCGCCCAGAGCCAGCGCACCCTGTGCGAGGCGCGATGATGCCAATAGTAGACGAACTCCACGAGCAGAAAGAGCGCGATCCAAGCCAGAGGTGAGGTGAGGTCGATGTCGAAAAGCCCATTATTGTAGGCCAGAAAAAACGGCACGGAGACAATCGCGGCCTCGATCGTCCTGACAATCCTATTGCCGACAGCAATGACAAAAGAACCCGCCGTTTCCTTGACATCGTGTGTCTCGATGTGTGCGAGGCGGCTGGCGGCGTATTCCAGCACCATGAGCGTGACGACGGTTCCGACAAACAGCGGCGCCAAATCCGTTCGTGCGGCCAAGATTGGACTAGGATCGAACATGGGCGTGTCCTTCTTAAAAGAAGCGGCTGGCCGCGGCGGACCAGCCACACTTACTGTCACCAGGAGATGCTGCCGCTCCGCTCCACGGAGTTACCGGCAGGTCCAGTCGTCGTGCGGCTGCCAGAGCAGCTGTTGCCGTTGCACGAGCCCGAACCGCTCCGCGTCGCACTGCGGCCATAAGCACCGGTCGCTGTTGCCGAACGAGAGCAGCTATTGCCCGAGCAACTGCCCTGCGCGTTGAAGGTGTTGGCGCCACGCGGACCTGAGACGCTGCTATTGCGCGACCAGGCGTAGGCGTCGGTGACCATGTAAATGGCGAGAATGCTGGTCAGGGCGGCGGTCGTGATCATGCTCTTCATTTTGAACCCCGTTTGTGTTGCCGGCAGCCAGGATAGGCGGCCAAATGGTTGCGACATGTGGAGAGATAAGGGGCGAACTTGGCTAGGGTTTTTCGAGACCGAAGCGTTTTGTGACGATTGGTGATCGGTTTTTGTCAATTTGTGTCTGGGACTCCGGAACGCTTGCGGCACCGCCCCGGATCGGACACATTTGTGCTCATGAGCGCACAGCAGACCAAGATTCTTGTTGTCGATGACGACGACGATATCCGGGGGCTTCTCATCGGCTTCCTGACCGAGGAGGGCTTCAGTTCGAAGGGTGTGCCCGACGCGGCGAGTATGGACGCCGCTATTGCCCGCGAGCGACCCGATCTCATCGTCCTCGACCTCATGCTGCCCGGTGAGGACGGCCTGTCGATCTGCCGGCGCCTGCGCTCGGCGTCCGGGATACCCGTGATCATGCTGACGGCGAGAAGTGCCGAGGTGGATCGCATCGTCGGACTGGAAATCGGCGCGGACGACTATGTGACGAAGCCGTTCTCGAAGCGGGAACTGCTGGCGCGCATTCGATCCGTGTTGCGCCGTGGCGGACCGCCTGCGGAACTCAACCCGCCCAAAGCGGTACTCCGATTCAATCACTATACGGTCGATATCAACGCGCGCCGAATTACGGATCAAGCAGGCCGTGACATCGCCCTGACCGGCGCAGAGTTCGATTTGCTCGTCTGTTTCGTACAATCACCGCAGCGCGTTCTTTCAAGGGACCAACTTCTCGACAAGGTCCACGGGCGCAACGCCGATCCCTTTGACCGGTCGATCGATACCCTGGTGTCGCGTCTACGCAAAAAGATCGAATTGGCTAGTGACAACGAACGACTGATCGCCACGATCCGAAATCACGGCTATCTGTTCACGCCGACGGTTCAGATCGTGTCGCAATGAAAACATCGCTTGCGGTCCGCTTCGGCCTGACAGTTATTGTCGCATTCCTCGCAATTTCAGTCGTCGCCACGGCTTATGTCTTGCGGCGATCGGATATAAATGCCCAGGCAACGATACCCTCGCCTGCCAAGGTCGCGGCGATGGCGGACCTTCTCGACAACCTGCCGGAAAAAGCGCGTGCGAAAATCCTTCCGGCGCTGTCTACGCCGCTTCTCGAGGTCTCCATCGGACAAGCAGATGCGTCGGCAGCCTGGCCTCAGGGGCTGGAAGATCGGGAGCTTAGACAGCTACTGGATGGCTATCTTGAAGCGATGCCGTTACGTGATACGTGGCTGGATATCTGGCGTCAGGAGCGTCCGATGGGCGGCTTGCCGCGGCTTCTGCGAAGCGAGGACGCGAGCCTCGTGCTGAGTACCACGCTCAAGAATGACGAAGTTCTGGTTCTTCGATCACGCGAATTGTTTCCAGTCACCAATTTCGGATTGCCGCTAGGGTTCGGTGCCGGGTTGTTGGGCACGATCATTGCCTTGCTGATGCTCGTCTTCCTGCTTCGACAGATCCGCCCGCTGGAAGACCTGGCGCATGCTGTCGACCGCATCGATTTGCGGGACGATCCGCAGCCGATCCCCGAGGTGCGGTCATCAGCCCCTGAAATCCGCGCGCTGTTTGCCGCCTTTAATCGGCAGCAGGAGCGGCTGTCGAGCCTACTCAAGTCGAGACTGTCCCTGGTTGGCGGTCTCCAACACGATGTTAGGACATTCGCCACTAAGGTTCGCTTGCGACTGGAAAACGAAACCCCCTCTCCAAGTCTGAGCCAGGCGATCTCTGACCTCGACGACATGGTTCGCTTGCTCGATGATGCGCTGCTCGCGACACAGGGAACCGAGACGGCGACAGATTCCGCGCTCGAACTGGTCAACGTTCATGAGCTGCTTATCGCGGAACGCCATGCTCGGCCGGACCCGAAGTTCCAACTTGAGACCAGCGGCGCTTCCGGCCCGCTTTACGTGCTCGGCAACCGGCTTGCGTTGCGGCGGGTCTTTTCCAACCTGATCGACAATGCGATCGCCTACGGTCACGAAGCGCGGGTCCGCATCACCTCGTCGTCTGAACGTATTGTCGTGACCATCGACGACCGCGGGCCCGGTATTCCAGCTGAGATGCGTGACATGGTGCGCGAGCCGTTCGTACGGCTTGAGCGTTCTCGCGCGCGAAAGACCGGCGGCTCAGGACTTGGCCTCGCAATTGTCAGCAACCTCGTCGCCCGGCACGAAGGCCGCTTCACCATTTCCGACGCCCCCGGCGGCGGTGCCCGCATGACCGTCGATCTGCCCCAGTTCCGGGCTGATCGGGCTCGTTGAGCGCGGATCGCTGGGCCAGATCAGCCGCGAGCGCGCCATGCCTCGCCAGCACCCCGCTCCGTTAAGCTCTCACCTCCTCGTTCTCCACAACGAGACCCGGCGTTCTGCGACCACTTGCTCGCCATGGCACGCCATTCACCGGCAACCTGACTTCCCTCGATGCGACCGGCCGATTGATCCTCTCGGGGGATGAGCGCGCGCCGCGCATCGAAGAGTGACAGGTCAGTCATGAGTGCACCAGGTACCGATGAGCCACCATGATGACGGCGAGACGTCCGCCAATCCATGCCGCCTCAAAGCCGCCAACCACAACGGCGGCGCGCGCTCCGCCACGATCGATCCCAGGGTGCTCGCAATCGCGCGCGCCATCGGGCGGCAGATCGCCCGCGATGCGGGGCAGGCCATCTTATGCGCCTGCCCGCTCAATTCTCTGGACGCTCCGATTTCGATTTCTGGGAGTTCGCTCGACGTGATGCCGGTGCAATGCCGCGCCAACGTAGTAGGCGCGCCCTCGCCGCCGGATCTTGCGGCCTCCCATACCGGCATGAACTTTCGTGAAGCGCCGCCCGAACATTTGCGGCGTCAGCGGCTGCAGATCGTGAACCAGACACCATTCGCGGAAATGCTGAAAGGCGTCATCGGCCTGAAGCGATTCTGAACTGACGATATCGAGGCGATCCAGAGCCCAGCGGGTCACGAGATCCTCCGGCGTTTTTGCGATCTGAAGCTTTGGAGCCTTGTTCGCGAGCGACTGAGGTTCTGGACATGATATTGGCCGGCGCCGACTTCTTGAGGATGCCGTCCGATGCTCTCTTGCCTGCTGGCGGAAAGCAAGGATCATCAGCGTGAAGCCCAATGCACTGCCGAACTCGACCAGAACAGCAATCAGCATCGCAACAGAAGCGCGAACAGTATCTTCGTCAACTCCGGTCAGCCGCTTCAGCGCAGTCGATTGCGGATCCGCCACCGGAACGGCGTCGGGCATTTCGGTGAAGGCCTGTCGATCCGCTACCAGATCGGCTTCGAGCCGCGCTGCCTCTTTAGATGCTGCAAGTTCCCGGCGAAGCTTATCAACCTGAGGACAAATCTCGGTCGCTCGATCTCATGCGGCTTGATCAGTCTTGATTGCAGCATCAATGGCGTCGGACATGATTTCGAGACCGCGGTCGATCTCCGCCTCCGTGACCGTCAATGGCGGCGCGATGCGGAATACCCCGCCCATGCCCGGAAGCTTGACGATATTCATGCTGAGACCACGGCGCATGGCCTCTTCCATGATCCGCGCGCCGAGTTCGAAGCCGGGCGCTTTTGTCCGCCGGTCAACGACGATTTCAAGCCCGAGCA
>CAYOUE010000169.1:0-6851 GCA_964407075.1 uncultured Hyphomicrobiaceae bacterium | reverse complement strand
CCGATCGAAGCCGCCAAGGAAGAGGGCATGGCCGAGATGAGCGAGAAGTTCAAGGAGATGGGCGGGCAGGTTTATGTGAAAGAGCAGTGAGAATTTATTAGCAGTTTCAAGCTCATAACAGTCCACTGACAAATTAGGTGCACAGCAGGAGCAACAGGCGCTAGCATATGCGTGTGTTATGGTGCGTAAGATGAGCGAACTGCTTAAAAGGATCACGATCGACCCGGAAGTGTGCGGCGGACGGCCGACCATTCGCGGCATGCGCATTCGCGTTCAGGACATTATCGAGCTGCTTGCTTCCGGAGCATCGCGCGAAGAGATTTTGGAAGATTATCCGTATCTGGAAAATGATGACATATCCGCCGCTTTGAAATACGCTGCGCGCTATCTGGATCACACGATAATACAAGCAGCAGAATAGTGCGGTTCCTCATTGATGCTCAGCTTTCCCCCGCATTAAAACGTTTCCTGGCCGCCCAAGGGCATGAAGCGCACCATGTTGGCGACTTTGGCATGCTGTCCGCCAAGGACGGCGAAATCCGCCGGAAAGCAATGGATCTGGACGCTGTCATCGTGACGAAGGATCGCGATTTTTTCGAGCGTTTCGACTTAAACAACGGTCCGCAACTGCTGTGGCTTCATTTCCCGAACCTTGGAAACGCACTCCTCCTGCAGCGCCTTGAGCCTTTAATGCCAAGCATTGTTGCGGCGCTGGAGAGTGGCGAACGACTGGTTGAAGTCGCTCAATCGGGAACTCGTCGCTAACTTTACGCAGCGCTTTGATTGCATGAGAAAACCCTGCCGAAAGGCGCCCACAAGGTCGCCCATTTCTGCTCCATGTGCGGTCCGAAATTCTGCTCCTTGGAGATCACCCAGCAGGTCCGCGACTATGCGGCGAAGCTGAATGCGCCGATCGAGGCGGCGAAGGAAGAGGGCATGGCCGAGATGAGCGAGAAGTTCAGGGAGATGGGCGGGGAGATTTATGTGAAAGATCAATAATATTAAACGATAAAAATTATTACCGTAACGCCCATATTGCAGATAAGATCAAAGTTGTAATCATCCCAGCGAGTATCAAAATTGCGATTATACGTACTGACTTAACGCCTTCGGCTTCAGCCTTTAGAGTCAAAAATTGGAAGCTAATCTTTTCGGCCATACTTTGAATCCATTCCTAAGATCAGCTATTCCATTGTGCCATATGCAAGTACAACGTTTGAGATTTTGCGTGCTTCAGCCTCTGTCAAATCAAATGGCAAACCTTGTATATAAACCGTCAGGTCAGACCGAATTGGGATTGGAAGTACGGAACTAGTTACGACCGATGTAGCATGAATAGGTTGTTCAGCTTGCCCTTGAGTTGTTGCAGATTTAACTGTACTCCCATAATTAGCTTTTGTATTTGAACTGCGTTCTCGAGCCTGAACGTTTGGCCTAAATCCCATCGGATTGTTTAAGTAGCAGTCAAAGTCATCTAAGGCGCTTTTGATTCGGCTTTGATAGGTCGTCAAGCTCCCGGGAGTGTATTTTCGCCCTTCAAGATTCTGAAAACGACGCATGACATCATCAAAATGAATTTTAGTGACATCTAATGCTTCTTCGTCTGAAAGAACACTGAAAACTTTGTTGGCAGCCGCTTTCCTTGCCATGGCCGTGTTCCTAGCCATTAGCCCTTTGTCAGCAAGGTAATCTAAAAATTCTGCTAACCCTTTTCGGGAACGATCACTGCTCATGGCTATCCTCAATATTGTCTATTGAGAGCTATATAATTTCATCAATCTAAAATGTCAAGACATGTACAAGGCTTCGCTTGGACAGATATTGAAGCTTGATTGTGACAGGATATGTCCATGTTTATGAAGATAGATCCGGCTCGTAAAAATATCTTCTGCGAAAGCGTCATGCCAGCGCCTGTAGGGTGTAGGATGGGTTAAGCATCCGCGAAATCCATCAAATTGGTTGCCATCTATTGGTGGATTTCGCTTGCGCTCCACATCTCTCCGAATTTGCGATCATCTTGCCCGCAACCCCGCCCAATCCTCCGGGCAAACGCCAAGTTTCACCATCCGCCGGAACGACGAATGCGGCCAGTCCCGAATCTTCCGCACAAATCCAAGTTTGACCGGATTGAAATAGATGTAATCGGCGTGGGCCGCGAAATTGCGTTTGTCGCGAATCGTGTGCTCCCAGAACCGCCGCTGCCAGACGCCGCGTTCGCCTTTGCACGCCCGGCTCGGCGAGACGGTCTCCGTCGCGGGCCGATTGTAACGCTAATTGACCCAGGCAGGTATTCATAGCCTGCCCAAAGGATGCCGGCTTTGCTACTTTTTGCTTTCGCAGAGTTATTCGCAAAACCGGGAAGGCCGCTTTTTGCGAACTCTGCTCAGCGCGCCAGCGGAAAACGGCCAATCGTTCTGAACATCGCGCCGCCGCCCGGATCGCCGAGCAGGCACAGATCCGCCAGAATGAAATCCTGCGCGGCGCAGGCGGTCAATTCCGGCCGCAGCCCCGCCGCCACGGCGTCAAGCTCGCGCGGCGAAAGCGGCCCGGCGAGGCTGACATGGAACCTGAACAGGCTGAAGATGTAGGGATAACCGAACTGCTCGAAATGCAGCCGTTCCAGTTCGGTCAGGTGATTTCCCCGCCGGGCGCGTTCCTCATCGTCGAGCGGCGCGCGGAAACGATCGAAATGAACGGCGCACTCGCTGGCAAGCCAGCCGATCTCCGCTGTGCGGTCCGCCGGACAAAGAGCGAGATAGCGCGGAAAGCGCTGCAATACGAGCGCGCCGGACCGTATTCGCCGCCGCCTGGCGCAGAAGCGTTCGAGTTCCCCGGCAATATCCGCCGCGCTGACGCCAGTCGCCGGCCGGAACGGCGCCTTGACCGTTCCGTGGAAGCCGTAGCGGCGCGGTTTTTCGACGGCGCGCGCAGCCAGGCCGCTCTCCAGGCCGAAATCCTTGCGTGTTTTCGGGTGGTCTCCGCTGTCGGGGCATCCGCCGAACAAGTCACGGCCGAACTGTCCGAGCGGCGATCCCGGAGCTGGCAGCCAGTAAATCGCATATCTTTGCCATTCCATTCCGCCCTCCGCCATGTTCCGCTATCGGAGCCAGTATAGCGCAAGCGGCCAGGCTTCGCCCCGGCTGATGCGCAATTCTGTTGCAGGATGGCAAAGGCGGATTATCCGCAGGAATATTCCAGGCCGGACATTCCTGCGGCGCGAGAGCCGTGGACAAGGACGCGGCCGTTTGCTATATATTGATGGTTGGGAAGAACGTGCCGGGAGCTCACGCATCCGGCACTTTTGCTCTTTCCGAAGTTTTCCTGAAACTCGAACCTATGGAGATGGCGTGCAAGTTCATGTTCGTGACAATAACGTCGATCAGGCGTTAAAGGCCCTCAAGAAGAAGATGCAGCGGGAAGGCATCTTCCGTGAGATGAAACTCCGGAATTACTACGAGAAGCCATCCGAGAAGCGCGCGCGCGAAAAAGCTGAAGCGATCCGCAGAGCCCGCAAGCTCGCACGCAAGCGTATGCAGCGCGAAGGCGTGGTAGCCGGCCGCCGATAGAGAACGGGACAGGCGCAGAACGGCCCTCGCCGCCAGCGCTTTCTCCACACGGCTTGAACCGTAAACCGAATTTAGGCCGTATTTCTGTCACATGGTTCCCGAGTCGATCGGCAATGAAAATATGAGGTTTTCGTTGCTGAGCTTTGTGCGGCCAATTTCCGGGACGGCTTTGATATGGACCATTCCACGCCGGGCTTCCGCAGCCTCAACATCGCGCCAATCCTTCTTGCAGCGGTCCTCGCGGGCTGTCAGGCTACTCAGGTGACGCAGGAGGTCGCGCTCAGGCAGGAGCAAGCCGCCGCCGCTCAGGCCAACAATATCGAATCGCTGACGGAAGTCATCGAGAAGAATCCCCAGGACGCCAACGCGCTCAATCTGCGCGGCGCGGCCTACGGCCAGGTCGGCGACTACAAGAAGGCGATGGACGACTTCAACGCCGCCCTTAAGATCAACCCGGAATTTCCGCAGGCTTACGCCAACCGCGCCCTCGTCTTCGCCCGCATCGACAAGCTGCCCCGCGCCATCGCGGATTACGACCGGGCGCTGGAAATCAACCCGAACTATGCGCCCGCCTATGTCGGCCGCGGCAATATCTACCGGCAGCTTAAGGAGCATGAGAAGGCGGTAGCCGATTTCTCCAAAGCCATCGCGATCCGGCCCGATCCTGTGGCGTTTTTCAATCGCGGCCTCAGCCGGCAGCAACTCGGCCAGCATTCCCAGGCCGTGGACGATTTCGACAATGCGATCGGTTACCGCTCGGATGCGCCTGAGGTCTATCAGGCCAAGGGGCTGAGCGAAATGCAGCTTGAGCGCTACGAAAGCGCCTACGACAATTTCTACAAGGCCGCGCAGGGCAGCACGAACAACTTCGAAGCATGGGCGCTGCGCGGCAGGGCTGCGGAGGCGCTGGGCAATATGGAAGACGCCGCGCGAGCTTACAACCGCGCCCTGCAGATCAATTCGTCCTTCCAGCCCGCACGGGAGGGGCTGCGCCGCGTTGGAGGCGGAGCCGCCTGAGGCTCGTATCCGTTGCACCTGGCTGGTTCAGTCCCCAGCCGCGCCGCGGATCTGTTGCCGCCCGCCCGTCAGACCATCCAGAAAGTCGCGCAGGCTTTCGAAAGCGCCGTATTCGTAAATATTTGAGTGACTCGCACCCGCAATGACCGCGAAGCGCTTAGGCTCGGGAGCCTCTTCATAAAGTTCCCGCCCGATCCCGATGGGGATCGTCCGGTCTTCGTCGCCATGCATCATCAGGATCGGCGCGCGAACCCGTCCGATATGTCGCTTCGATTCGAAGCGTTCGGTCATGAACGTATCCACGGGCGCGAACGGGTAGGCGCGCCTGGCGACATCGGGCAGAGAGGTGAACGGCGCGTCCAGCACGACACCTGCGACGGGACGCAGGCCCGCCAGCCGCACCGCGACGCCTGATCCCAGAGATTCGCCGTAAAGCACGATGTCGCCTTCGCCGAGGCCTGCCTCCCGAAGATAGTCGTAGGCGAGCATTGCGTCCGCAACCAGCGCGTCCTCCGAAGGGCGTCCCGTGCTGCCCGAATAGCCGCGGTAGGCGGGCATGAATACGCCATATCCCCCGGCCGAGAAACGCTCGATCCGGGGAAGGCGGTTCATCAGAGCCCCGGCATTGCCTTGAAAATACAGCAGCGTCGGCTTGCCCGCCGCGGCGGGACGCCACCACGCGACCAGCCTTTCGCCATCGGGCGTGTCGAGCCGGACTTCCCGGAGATCGCTGAGGCCGGTGTCCTCCGGCGCATGATAAGGCGCGCCGCCGTTGATGTAGACGAGGCGGCGCTGGAAGGCCCATAAGCCGAACATGGCGGCCACGTAAGCGCCGATCGCGACGCCGGCAAGGATCAGGATCGTTCTCATGACGCAATGGCCGGGCGGTGAGCAGTCAGATGCATCGGCTGCGAATCAGGTCCGGTTGCGTACCGATCTGGCGGTCAGCCAGGTCTGGAACAGAGCGGCCAGCGCCGAGATGACGGAGGATACGAGCGAGATCGTAACTGCAAGATCCTGACGTTCGGACGGCTCCTTGAAGGTTTGAACTTGCGGCGCCGACTGGGGCGAGAAGGCTTCGGGAGAACTGTCTGGGGCAGTGCGGCGGTAGGCTCGCGCGCCGGGACTTTGCTGCGGAACCGCCACCGCGACCGTTTTTTCAGGCAGGTAAACCCGCCAGTAATAGGCTCCTGCGGTCGCAAGCAGGGACAGAATGAACACTCCGATGAAAAAGCGGCGCATGATCGTACCTCTCCCGCAGCCCGCCGCCGGTCTCGCGTCAAGCCGCCTTCACGATTTCCTCTGTCATCTTCTTCGCGTCGCCGAACAGCATCATGGTGTTATCGCGGTAAAATAGCGAATTGTCGATCCCTGCGTAACCCGAAGATAGCGAGCGCTTGATGAACATCACCGTGCCGGCCTTCCAGACTTCCAGCACCGGCATTCCATAGATCGGCGAAGCGGGGTCTTCCTTCGCAGCCGGATTGGTCACGTCGTTCGCTCCGATGACAAAGGCAACATCCGCCTGGCTGAATGCGTTGTTGATGTCTTCCAGTTCGAAAACCTCGTCATAGGGCACATTCGCCTCGGCCAGCAGCACGTTCATATGTCCCGGCATACGTCCGGCGACGGGGTGAATGGCGTAACTGACGTCGACGCCCTCGGCCTTGAGCATGTCAGCCATGTCCCGGACCGCGTGCTGCGCCTGAGCCACCGCCATGCCGTAGCCCGGCACGATGATGACCTTGGAGGAATTTTTCAGGATGAACGCCGCATCGTCCGCCGATCCCTGTTTGACCGGGCGCTGCTCGCCGCCGCCCGCCGCCGCGACGGTTTCGCCGCCGAAACCGCCCAGGATCACCGAGATGAAGGAGCGGTTCATCCCCTTGCACATGATGTAGGACAGGATCGCGCCGGATGAGCCGACCAGCGCGCCTGTGATGATGAGGGCGGTATTGCCGAGCGTGAAGCCGATGCCGGCGGCGGCCCAGCCCGAATAGGAGTTCAGCATCGACACGACGACCGGCATGTCTGCGCCTCCGATCGGGATGATGATGAGTACGCCGAGAACGAGCGCAACTGCGGTGATGAGCCAGAACAGCATCGGATCCGCGCTGGTGCAGAACAGCGCGATCAGCACGATCAGCGCGACGGCGAGGCCGATATTGATGAGATGGCGCACAGGCAGGAGAATCGGCGCGCCGGACATGCGGCCGTCGAGCTTGGCGAAGGCGATGACCGAGCCGGTGAAGGTGATCGCGCCGATGG
>CAYOUE010000168.1:0-7024 GCA_964407075.1 uncultured Hyphomicrobiaceae bacterium | reverse complement strand
CCAGATGCGGCGCATCCCGTCCTCCTGCGCGCGCGTCATCTGCTGCGCGCTGGCGGGCAGGCACAGGAAAAGCGACAGGATCAGTGCGCGCAGCATGGTTCCACCAGGGTAATCTGCCCATGTCCAAAGAGGTGCATTCGCAGGTCTTGCGCCGCCATATTCATTTTCCGGGCGGGTGTGGCGCCGCCTTTTCCCATGTTCGGGCGGTCTTTGGTATTAGTCCATAGCCATCGCGTGGCGCGGTTCTTGGCCTCCTCGATGCGTTCGATGGCGTGCCGGTCGCGTCATTCATGCCGGACGGTGCGGGTCAATCGCGCGATGTGGGCGTTCTGGCGGGGCTGGAGCTGCAGGATGAAAAATGACTTTTCTAGATATGTTTCGTAGTCTTGCGAAGATTCCTGGCTTCGCTGACTCCGGCGCCCCGACATGCCGGCGCAACGCTGACCCTGTGTGGCGCCACCATGTTTCCGGCCATCCGGCGGCATTGGCGCGGCCCGGTCAACCTGCCGCCGCTGATCCTTTTTTTTATCGCGGATGTCATCGCCTTTTCCGCATTTCGAGTCATAATTCCTTTCATCATTCCCGCCGTGGCCTGGATTCTGGGCGCCTGGCTCGGCAAATGGATCATCACGAAGGAGGTTGCCGATGCGGACGCTTGACATGCATATGAAAGCGGCTCTGCGCATTGCCGCGCTCGCCGCCGGACTCTGCCTCTTGCCGCTGGCCGCCGCGGCTGACGTGCTGGTCATCGCCTCCGATGTTCCCGAGATCAGGGCCGAGAGCGAGTTGAAGGCCGATCAGACGATCCGGATCGGGCCCGGCCAGCAGATCACGCTGCTGCTCCCGTCCGGCGAATACAAGACGGTGCCCGGCCCGTTCGACGGCCGCGTCGAGTCCCTCTACCGGAACCCCGGTTTCTTTCACCGGGTCTATGAGATCGTGAAGGAACTCTGGACCACTGGCGGCTCGGACGACAGCGAAGCGATTGGCGTTCGGATGTTGCCTTTCCCGCAGGCCACGCCGGACTGGCGCGCGATCAGGCTGCAGAAAGGCGCGCCGGATTCCGTCTATTGCTATGAGACGGGCGCGCGCCCGATCCTGACGCATTCGGAGCAGCTCGGCATCGAGCTGCTGCGCGTGATCGGACAGGCCGGCGCATCCGGCGAAGCCGCCGCAGAATGGCCTCGCGGCGCAGCCACGCTGGACTGGCCTGCGGGCATGGCGGTCGTGGATGGCGGGCGTTATATGCTGACGCTGGCCGACATGACGCTTAACGTCACGCTCAGGCAGATCCCGGCGGGAAGCTTGTCGGACGGAAATGTTCTGAAAACGCTGGGCGAGGCCGAATGTCGTATGCAGATCGCTGCGTGGCTGGAAAGCCAGGCAGACGCACGATAGGCTTGCGGGGCGAGGGGCCGGTAGGCCGGTTCACGCTGGCCGATCCGTTCGTTCGCGCCGCGCGGGCCCGCTGACGAAGCCCAGATAGGCTTCCTTGGACGGGTTGATGTGGCGCACGCAGAGATCGACGAGGGCGTCGCGGTCGGCCTTTTCGAGCGCCTCGATCATGAGGGCGTGTTCGGCGCGGGCCTGGCGGAGGAGGCTCGGATCTCCGATCCGGATCGAACGGATGGCATGGGCCAGCCATGAATATTCCGCGATCGATTGAGCGAGATAGGCGTTGCCGCAAGCGCCGAACAGCGTGTCGTGAAACTCGTTGTTCAGGTGATAGACGGCCCGCAGGTCCCCGGCGTCGACAGCTTCGGAGTGGCGTTCGTGAAGCTCGCGAAGGGCGCCAACGACCTCGGCAGACGGCGGCAGCGCGATCCGCTCGGCGGCGTGGCGCTGAAGCAGCGCGCGCATCTCGTAGATGTTCTCCACCTCTTCGATGGAGAAATCGCGGACCGACGATCCCCTGTTGCGTTCATGCACGACGATCCCGAGCCGCTCCAGTTCGGCCAAGGTCTGCCTGACGACGTGGCGCTTGGTTCCGAAACGGTCCATCAGCGCGTCTTCTAGCAGGCGCTCGCGTGGCTTGAGACGGCCAAAAATGATGTCCTCTTCAAGCGCGCGCACGACGGATTCCACCGAAGCGCGCGCCCCGGCCGCCGTCTCCGGGCCGCGCAGGGCTTCATGGTTTTTTCTGAGCGGCGCTCCCGCATTTGCCTGTCCGGTCATTCCGTTATCCGCCGTGGTCTTTAACAGTCTGGCTGTCCATATTATTGATAATATCATTAATAGAAAAAACCAACAGGATAGGCCATGCCGCACATCGAAACCCGTCTCATCGGCGGACGCAAGGTTCATGTCACGCCGCGTCCCGGCGCGGATCTCGTCATGCTTGCGCGGCTCGCTGCCCGTGACGGCGGGGTCTGGGACGGGTTGTGGACCGGGCTTGCCGGCCATTATGCCGTCGCCAACGCCGATCTCGGACCGCCGGGCGGCGTTGAAAGCGATCCGGGGGCAGTGCTCGCCGGCTTCGCGGACGCATTGGCCGAAACCGCGGATGGGCTGACGGACAGACCATTCCATGTGATCGGCTGGACCGGCGGCGCGCAAATCGCCCTGCAACTCGCGCTACGCCATCCGCGCCGCCTCGCCTCCATGACGCTGATTACGCCGCTCTGCGAGGCAGGCGACATGCGCCAGACCGCGGCCGGCCTCGACATTATCGAGGCGCTGCTGCGCAACGGCGACTGGCCGCTCTATACGCGCTTCTGGTTCATGGCAGGCCTCAGCGACCGCTTTCTGCAGGAGAATTTCGACGCCGTCGAACGCATGACGGCAAAGCGGCTCGAAGGCGACAGTTTCGTCACGCTGAACATCGAAACCGCGATGAGCTGGATGCGCGCGCTGCGCAGGAACTGGGCGTCCGCAGCAGATCTGGCCGGGCTTGACGTCCCGGCGCTGATCCTCGGCGGCTGCCTAAACCGCTGGCACGCCGGCCCTTCCCGCGAGATGGCCGAAGCGCTGCATCGCGCCATTCCGGGCAGCGCAATGCAGATTTTCGACGATCTCGGCCCGCTCATGCTGCTCGAAGCGCCGGAGCGCGTTGCGCCGCCGATTCTCGAATTTCTGGCAGACCGCTCCGGGGGCGCCTCCTGAATTATTAATAATCTTATTGACGAAATTCCGCGATCCGGCCTAACCTGAATTCCGGAGGCGACGGACAAGCCTCCATCGGATTGGGAGGAACAACGATGCGCATATCCAGGACCGCCGTACACGCGGCCGCCCTTGGCCTTTCCGTTGCGCTTGCAGCCGGATCGGCAAAAGCCGAGGAAATCACGTTATGGAGCCACTGGGCCGACCATGACACCAAGGTCGCCTTCGTCGAGGAGGCCGCCAGACGCTTCGAGGCGAACAATCCCGGCCACACCGTCAAGATCAGCTGGTATCAGAAGAACCCGCTCTACGCCGCGCTCAAGGGCGCACTCCAGGCAGGGACCGGTCCCGACATCTTCTATTGCGAGCCGAACCAGACCGAATATATCGACAACGGTTTTCTCTTTCCGCTCGACGACGATCTGAACTGGGCGAATGTGGAAGACTGGGCGCGCAAGAGCTGGACCTTCGGCGGCAAGACCTATGCGCTGCCGCTCGAAGCCTTCACGGTCGAGATGTACTACAATACCGAGAAGATGAAGGAGCTTGGCGTCGACCTGCCCGCATCGAAACAGGTCGATCAGGCGGCGTTCCTCGACATCGTGAAGAAATCCGCCGCAGCCGGCGTCACGCCCATCGTTCAGGGCGTCGGCGACAGGCCATTCCCCGGCGCTTATCTGCTGCATGAGCTGATCCTGAAGAAGATCGGCGCGGAAGACTACCAGAAGCTGTGGAACGGCGAACTCGGCTTCGGCGATCCCCGCGTGCGCGAGGTCTTCGCCTATGTGCGCGAACTCGTCGATGCGGGCGCATACCCGAAAAGTTTCTCCACCCTCAAGCTCGGCGAATCGCACTACTATTTCCACACTCAGCCGGGCGGCCTGATGTTCCCGATGGGAAGCTGGTACACCAGCCGCGCCTTCAACCCGCCGGACAAGGGCGGCCAGCCCGAGAATTTCCCGCTCGGCATCATGAAGGTCGCCGCGCCCGACGGCGCAGCTTGCCCCGAATGCAAGACCAGCGCCATCGGCGGCAGCTTCTGCGTCAACGCCGAATCCAAAGACCCCAAGCTGGCGGCGGGCGTGCTCAATGAAATGGCGACCGTAGAAATGGGCACGAAGTGGCTCGCCACGATCCTGGTCCAGACCGGCGTGAAGAGCGACGCCAGCCAGATCACCGGCCAGTACAGGCCCTATTTCGAGGAGCTTCAGGAGATCAACAAGGACGCCGAGTTCTTCGTCGGCATCCCGCAGCACCATATTCAGGGGCAATGCGCCGAAACCTTCGCGCAGGTCATGAACGCGGCTTTCCCGGCCGGCCAGATCGGCGTCGACGAGGCGATTTCGCTGATGGACCAGGCCTGCAAGAAGCAAAGCTGAACGCCTTTGCTATAATGGCCTGAAACGACAGGCGGCCGGGCGGATCCCCGTCCGGCGCGTCTGTCCGCAGCCGGGACCAGAAACGCCGATGTCCTCCACGACCTATCAGCCGTCCTCCGGGACGATCCGGCTGAGGCTGAAAAACTGGCTGGACCGCCGCTCCGGCGGCACGGCATGGGGCGCCATCATGGTGTTCCTGACGCCCGCGCTGCTGATGTATCTCGCCTTCACCGCCTATCCGGTGCTGCGTACGTTCTATAACTCGGTCCATATCATCAAGCCGCGCGGCGAGGACGTCTTCGTCGGCTTCCAGCACTATGTCGAGCTGTTCACGACCGACACGCTGTTCATGAAGGCGGTCGGCAACACGATGATCTGGGCCGGTTTCTCGCCGCTGCTCGACGTCGGCGTCGGTCTGCTGCTGGCGCTGGCGCTCTATTCCCGCGTGCCGTTCGCGCGCTTCTTCCGCGTCGCCTGGTTCACGCCGGTGCTGATCTCCTATGTTGTCGTCGGCATCGTCTGGATGTGGATCTACAATTACGACTGGGGCATCCTGAATGCCTTTCTGCGCGGCGCCGGCCTCGAAAGCTGGACGCATCCCTGGATCGGCAGCCCCGACACCGCGCTCTGGGCAATCATCGTCACGCACACCTGGAAATGGGCCGGCTTCAACATGGTCGTCTGCCTCGCCGCGCTCGCCGCCCTGCCGCGCGAGGTGCTGGAGGCGGCCGAACTCGACAATTGCAACTGGCTGAAGCGCTTCTGGTTCGTGATGATCCCGATGATCCGGCCGACGCTGGTCAACCTCCTCATCCTGTCGCTGATCGGCAAGATGAAGGTGTTCGATCTGGTCTGGATCATGACGCAGGGCGGGCCGCTCTGGTCCACCGAAACCGTCTCGACCTATGTCTACAAGCGCGCCTTCAACTGGAGCACTTTCGATCTCGGCTATCCCTCCGCCATTGCGGTCGTCTGGTTCTTCGTCGTGCTGGCCTTCGTGCTCATCCTGAAATGGGCCTTCCGCCAACGCGACAGGCTGGAGTATTGACATGCTCCTGCAACGCAACGCCGTCTCCAACGCCTTCCTGCTGATCGGACTCAGCCTTTACACCGCCTACGCCGCCGGACCGTTCGCATGGACGGCGATGATGAGCGTGCGCACAACATCGGAGATCTCGCGCGACCCCTACGCCTGGCCGGAGACCTGGCACTGGTCGAAATACTGGGAAGCCTGGACCGGCTCCAACTATGCGATCTATTTCTGGAACAGCACCATTGTCGTCGTGATTTCCGTTCTGATCCTGACGGTGATCGGCGCGATGGCCGCGCACTGCCTCGCGCGCTACCGCTTCCGGGGCAACCGCCTGATCTACTTCATCATCTTCTCGACGATCATCTTTCCGCCGCAGATCACCATCATCGCGCTCTTCCAGGTTCTGGTCGAATACGGCCTCTTCAACAGCCATGCCGGGCTGATCCTCGTCTATGTCGCGCTGCAGCTCCCGCTGACCGTGTTCCTGCTTGAAGGCTTCTTCGCGCGGCTGCCGCAGGACCTGTTCGACGCCGCACGGATGGACGGCTATTCGGATTTCGAGATTTTCTGGCGCATCACCGTCCCGGTGGGACTTCCGGCAATCGTGACGACGGTGATCCTGAACATAATCCATCTGTGGAACGAGTTTCTGTACGCCGTCGTCCTCATCACCGACGATGAAAAGCGCACGCTGCCGCTCGGCATCCAGAAATTTCTCGGCGACCGTCTGGAGGACATCGGCATGATCGCGACCGGCATGATGATCGCCATCATCCCGATCATCGTCATATACGCCTTCTTCTCGGAAAAGCTGATCCAGGGCATGACCGCGGGGGCGGTAAAATGAACGCAGAACGGATTTCGAGGCAGAGCCGATGGCGGTAGTCGAACTCGATGAGTTGTCCAAAGCCTATGACAGTTCGCGGGAGCTGGCCGTGGACCGCGTGTCGCTAACCATCGCGGACGGAGAATTCATGGTGCTGCTCGGTCCGTCCGGCTGCGGCAAGTCCACGACGCTGCGCATGATCGCGGGGCTGGAGACCATCACTTCGGGCGAACTGTCCATCGACGGTCGCGTCATCAACCATGTGCCGGCCAAGGACCGCGACATCGCGATGGTGTTCCAGTCCTATGCCCTCTATCCGCATATGACGGTCAAGGACAACATGGCCTTCGGCCTGCGCCGGCGCGGCTTCGACAGGGCCGAGATCGAGCGCCGCGTGCAAGACGCCGCGGAGACGCTGCAACTGACGCCATACCTCGACCGCAAGCCGCACGCTCTGTCCGGCGGCCAGCGCCAGCGCGTCGCGCTCGGCCGCGCCATCGTCCGCGATCCGAAAGTCTTCCTGCTCGACGAACCGCTCTCCAATCTCGACGCGGCGCTCCGCGTCTCGACGCGCGGCGAACTCATCAAGCAGCATCAGCGACTCGGCACGACGATGATCTACGTCACCCACGATCAGGTCGAGGCAATGACGATGGGCTCGCGCATCTGCATCATGAACGGCGG
>CAYOUE010000167.1:6415-7086 GCA_964407075.1 uncultured Hyphomicrobiaceae bacterium | reverse complement strand
CGAGGAACGCCGGGAGACGCAGCGAGAATCGACGCGGCGCGAACTCGGCGAGGACGATATTGGCACCATCACGCGGCTTTTCGGCGAGTGCCTGACGGCGAAGCTCGCTACGGTTTTCGACGCGGGCGGCAAGGAGGTTTCGCGCGCCGTTGTGACGGATGGAGACAGCCCGCCGGAGCCGCCCGACGGTGGCAAGGTCAAGCTGAAGCCACTCTCGCTGCTCCTGCCGAACAAGGCGTTCGGCTTCCGCCAGATCACAGTGGAACGGCCATTGCGCGATGAGGATGGCAAGATCGTCAAGGCCGATCGCGGCAAGCAGAAGGGCCAGCCGCAGCCCGACGCATCCTTGCGCGATACCGAGATTGTACCGCTCACGGAGGATGTGGACGCCTATTTCGAACGCGAAGTCCTGCCCCATGCGTCCGACGCCTGGATCGACCATGAGAAGACGCGGGTCGGCTACGAGATCCCGTTCAATCGGCATTTCTACGTATTTGAGCCGCCGCGCGATCTGGCGGAGATTGACACTGATCTTATGGGCGTGACTCGCAATATTCAGCAGATGCTGGCGGAGCTTTCGGCATGAGTCGGCCTTATCCGAGCTATAAGAACAGCCGCGTTGCGTGGTTCCCAAAGCTTCCAGTTGGATGGGAAGCAATGCGCGTTGGCAG
>CAYOUE010000167.1:0-6405 GCA_964407075.1 uncultured Hyphomicrobiaceae bacterium | reverse complement strand
AATCGTTGAGATCAACCGTGATGCGCATGCGCGTTGGCAGGCTTGCGACCAAGATTGGCAGCGGTAAGACGCCTTCAGGGGGCGCGGACAATTACCAAACAGAAGGCATCCTCTTCCTTCGAAGCCAGAACGTTCACGACACCGGTTTGGCATTGGACAATGTTGTCCATATCCCAGATGAGATAGACAACGAGATGGCGAACACCCGCGTCAAGCCGGGCGACGTCCTCTTAAACATAACAGGTGCATCGCTTGGTCGAAGTTGTAGCGTCCCTTCGCCGTTCCGGTCCGCCAACGTGAATCAACACGTGTGTATCATCCGTGCTACCGACATTCGCGTGAGCTCTTTCCTAGCGTTCGCCATGAAATCAAAGCCGGTCAAGGCGCAGATTGAGTGTTCGTTGACGGGAGCTGCACGCGATGGGCTCAACTTCGAGCAGGTTGCTGATATCGTTGTGCCGCTCCCACCCCTCCCCGAACAAAAGGCCATCGCGGCGTTTCTCGACCGGGAGACGGGAAAGATCGATGCGCTGGTGGAAGAGCAGCGGCGGCTGATCGCGCTCCTGAAGGAAAAGCGCCAGGCCGTCATCTCCCACGCCGTCACCAAGGGCCTCGACCCCACCGCCCCCATAAAGCCCTCCGGCATAGACTGGCTCGGCGACATCCCGGCGCATTGGGACCTCCGGCGAGTAAAGGACCTGTGCAAGGAAATTGTTGATTGTAAAAACCGCACCCCACCATCGGCCGAGGACGGCACCTACTTCGTGGTCCGCACATCTTGCACTCGAAATGGTCGATTTGATCCCTTAGGGGGCTATTGGACCGATGAAGCCAGCTTTATGGAATGGACCCGCAAAGGTCTTCCCCAGACCGGGGACATATTGATTTCACGCGAAGCACCTATGGGAGAAGCATGTCTGTTCCCGGAGGGGTATCGACTCTGCTTAGGCCAGCGGATGATGTACCTTCGCCCCGATCCGGCAATCGGAGATAGCCGCTATATACTCCGGTCAATATACAGTGCGATTGGTATTGAGTACGTCGATCATAAAAAGAAGGGGTCGACGGTTGGTCATCTCAGGGTGCCAGAGGTTCATAATTTCCCTATCCTTATACCTCCCATCGCAGAGCAACAAAGGATTGCCGACTTTCTCGATAAGGAGACGGCCAAGCTCGACGGCCTGATTTCCGAGGCCGAAACCGCCATCAACCTCCTCCAGGAACGCCGCAGCGCGCTGATCTCCGCCGCCGTGACCGGCAAGATCGACGTGCGCGGCCTCGTGCCGGAAATGACGGAGGCGGCATAAACGGCAATGACAAGAATTGGGGAACGAACATGATCGGTCGGCTGCAACGCGTCCCGCTGCGCGAGGTCTGGAAGCACGAGGCGCATGACTTCACGCAATGGCTCGAACAGAATATCGACGTGCTGAACGATGTGCTCGATTTCACGCTCATCAATGTCGAGCGGGAAAAGAAAACCGAAAGCACCTTCAGCGTCGATCTGGTCGCCGAAAGCGAGGACGGCGCGACGGTCATCATCGAGAACCAGCTTGAGAAGAGCAATCACGATCATCTTGGCAAGCTGATCACCTATCTGACCGCCATGCAGGCCAAGGCCGCAATCTGGATCGTCTCCGAGCCGCGCCCGGAGCATGTCGCCGCGATCGCATGGCTGAATGAGGCCGCCGGAGCGGATTTCTATCTGCTGAAGATCGAGGCTGTGAGAATTGAGACCTCGCCTCCTGCGCCATTATTGACGATGATCGTCGGACCGTCCGAAGAAGCCAAATCAGTCGGCCAAACCAAGCAGGAGATGGACGAAAGGCATCATTTGCGTCAGCGCTGGTGGTCCGAGCTGGTGCGCCATCCGGACGCAAAGCTGCACCAGCATATCACGCCAAGCACTACGACATGGATCGGCCGCGCCTCGGGTACGCCCGGTGTTGGCTTCAACTATTCCGCAACCAAGGACACGGCAAGCGCCGAGGTCTATATTGACCGTGGCAAGGGGCGTGGCGAAGAAAATCTTGCAATCTTCGATCAACTTTACGCCCGCAAGGATGACATCGAACGCGCTTTTGGCGAACCGCTCGGTTGGGAGCGAATGGAAGGCAAGCAAGGATGCCGGATTCGGGCAAGCGTCGATGGCGGATATGGCTTTCCCGAGGAACATTGGCCGGAAATTCATCGCCGGATGGCGGCTACGATGAACCGGCTGGTCGAGGCGATGAAGCCGCAGCTTCAAAATCTTCACATGAACGGCCTTGCCTATGCCCTGGCACCTGCGGACATCGAAACCGGGATATGAAGCGCGTGCGATGAGATTCGCTGCACAGTAAGTTAAGGAAAACGCGTTTCCCTTTCCTTGAGCCGACGCTAAGTAAAAGAAGGAGCGCCTGAATGAGCCTCCATAAGGAAATCAGCTTCGAGGATGAGATCTGCGGCCATCTGGCGGCGAATGGCTGGCTCTGTGCGGATGGCGATGCGGCGCGCTACGATCGCGCGCGGGCGCTGTTTCCTGTCGATCTCGTGGAATGGGTGAAGGTCTCGCAGCCCAGGGCATGGGAGGCGCTCGCCGGGAACGGCGAAGCGGCGGCGGAGACCGCGTTGCTGGATCGCGTGCGCAAGCAGCTCGATGCGCGCGGAACGCTCGACCTGCTGCGCCACGGCATGGATATGATGGGTGTAAGGAGCACGCTCAAGCTCGCCGAGTTCAAACCCGCGCTGACTGAAAATCAGGAGATCGTTGCCCGGTACAATGCGAACCGACTGCGCGTCATCCGGCAGTTGCGCTATTCGACCGCGAACGGAAATTGCATTGATCTCGCGCTGTTCCTGAACGGCGTGCCCGTCGCGACGGCGGAGCTAAAGACTGACTTCACGCAGGCCGTCGGCGACGCCATCGACCAATACTGCTTCGACCGTCTGCCCAAACCGCCGGGCCCGCCCGCCGAGCCGCTTCTCAGCTTCCCGAGCGGCGCGCTCGTCCATTTCGCCGTCAGCAATGCCGAAGTTCACATGACGACACGGCTGGCGGGCAAGGACACGGTCTTCCTGCCCTTCAATCGCGGCAACAATGGCGGCAAAGGCAATCCGCCGAACCCGGACGGTCATCGCACGGCCTATCTGTGGGAACAGGTCTGGGACCGCGAAAGCTGGCTGGAACTGATTGGCCGCTACATCATTGCCGAGAAGGACAAGAAGAAGCAGATCACGAAACTGATCTTCCCGCGCTTCCATCAACTCGACGCGACGCGCAAGCTGATTTCCACGGTGCTGGAGGAAGGGCCGGGCCAGAAATATCTGGTCCAGCACTCGGCGGGATCGGGAAAGACGAATTCGATCGCCTGGTCCGCGCATTTTCTTGCCGATCTGCACAATGCCGAAAAGCGGAAGATGTTTGACACGGTGATCGTCGTCTCCGACCGCAAGGTGATCGACGGTCAGCTTCAGGAGGCCATATCGAGCTTCGAGCGCACGATTGGCGTCGTCACGACCATCACGGGTGAAGGCGCGAGCAAGAGTGCGGAACTGGCCGAGGCGCTGGCCACCGGCAAGAAGATCGTCGTCTGTACGATCCAGACCTTCCCGTTCGCGCTGGACGAGGTGCGCCGCTTGGCAGCGACCGAGGGCAAGCGCTTCGCTGTCATCGCCGACGAAGCGCACAGCTCGCAAACCGGCGAAGCGGCCTCGAAGTTGCGACAGACGCTCTCCGCCGAGGAGTTGGAGGAATTGAAGGATGGCGGCGAGTTCAGCACGGAGGACATTCTTGCCGCGCAGATGAAGGCGCGCGCGTCGGACGCGCATATCACCTATGTCGCCTTCACCGCTACGCCAAAGGCCAAGACTCTTGAACTGTTCGGACGCCGCCCGATCCCGGATCTTCCTGCAGGCGAAGGTAATCTGCCACAGCCCTTCCATGTCTATTCAATGCGACAGGCGATCGAGGAAGGCTTCATCCTCGACGTCCTGAAAAACTACACGCCTTACAGCCTCGCTTTTCGGCTGGCCACGGAAGGCCGGGAAATCCCGTCGAACGAAGTCGAGCGCGATGCGGCGATGCGCGGCCTGATGAGCTGGGTGAAGCTTCATCCCTACAACATCAGCCAGAAGGTCCAGATCGTCGTCGAGCATTATCGGGCGAATGTCGCGCATATGCTGGATGGCAAGGCGAAAGCGATGGTGGTTCTCGGCTCGCGCAAGGAGGCTGTGCGCTGGAAGATCGCGATCGACAAATATATTCGGGACAAAGAGTACGGGATCGGGACGCTGGTCGCCTTCTCCGGCGAGGTGGACGACAAGGAGAGCGGCCCCGATCCGTTCACGGAGAAAAACCGGGCGTTGAATCCGGATTTGCGCGGACGGGACATCAAGGAAGCTTTCGACACCGATGAGTTCAGCATTCTGCTCGTCGCCAACAAATTCCAGACCGGCTTCGATCAACCGCTTCTGTGCGCGATGTATGTCGATCGCCGCCTCGCAGGCGTTCAGGCCGTACAAACGCTTTCGCGGCTCAACCGCTCCTATTCCCGGGACGGCGCGGTCAAGGATACGACTTACGTCCTCGACTTTTCGGACAGCATGCAGGAGGTGCTGACGGCCTTCAGCCAGTATTACGGCGAGGCGATGCTCGAAGCCGTGACCGATCCGAACGTCATCTACGATCTCCGCGCCAAGCTCGATGCCGAAGGCTATTATGACGAGTTCGAGATCGAACGCGTCGTGCAGGCGGAACTCGACCCAGGATCGAAGCAAAGCGATCTCGTCAAGGCGGTCGAGCCTGTCGCTTTGCGGCTCGTTTCACGCTTTGCCGAGGCGAAAAGGAACCTCCAAAAGGCTCAGGACGAAGGCGTCGAGCCCGCCGTCAAGGCGGCGCAAGATACCATGGCCGCACTGGAAATCTTCAAGCGCGACATCCAGACCTATTTGCGTGTCTACGCCTTCCTCTCGCAGATCTTCGACTATGGCAATACGGATATCGAAAAGCGCTGGATCTTTTTCCGCTATCTGGTGCGTTTGCTCGATTTCGGCCGTGAACGTGAAGGAGTCGATCTTTCCAAGGTCGTTCTTACGCACCACAAGCTCGGCTCGCGCGGTGAGATAAAGCTTTCGCCCGGCTTCAATGACGGGGACACCAAGCTTCATCCGATGACCGAGACCGGCTCCGGCCAGGTTCGCGACAAGGAAAAACTTCGCCTCGATGAGCTTATCGCGCGCGTCAACGATCTCTTTGAAGGGGAACTAAGCGATGGCGACAAGCTCGTTTACGTGAACAACGTCATCAAGGGAAAATTACTGGAATCGGCGACGCTCGCACAACAGGCCAGACACAATACCAAAGAGCAATTCGCGAACTCGCCTGATCTCAGCGATGAACTGACGAACGCTGTGATCGACGCCATGACCGCGCATTCAGCGATGAGCAAGCAGGCCCTGGAAAACGAGAATGTCAGAAAGAGCCTGAAAGAGATTCTCCTCGGCCCCGGCCGCTTGTGGGAAATGCTGCGGGAAGAGGAGCACGACTCAGCCGATCGGTGAGCAAGCTGGGGAACGCGAGTATTGTTGTTATAACTACCCCTGTTCGGGCGTTGCGCGCGGGCTTCACTGCGCCATGGCGGCGGTCTTGTCACAGCTCACTGGATGGCGCAAGGGGGCCGCGGACGTAGACGGCTCTGGCGGATTCATTATCGTGATCGGGCGCTGGCCGACTCATACAACTCATATTTTTCCATGAGCAGGATGCATAGCTGGCGCAGCGAAACCTATGAGTATTATGAGTTATATGAGTTCCAGAGCCGCCGATCCAGATTTTGTATCTGGGCACCCGGCAAATCGGATCGTGTGATTTCAAAGGCTTGGAAATTTATAGCGGCTGAAACGGCAAAAATACAGCTATGACGGGAGCGCATGGCATTTTCTTTCCAGTAATTTCGGGCGCGCAACACCGCAAAGCGCCGGCAGCGTTCAGCAAAAACTGTGACCGCCTGCCTACAACCGCCATCGCCCGCAAATGCCTTGCGGCGATACTGCGACAGGCCGCAACGCCGAGGTGGACTTCCATGGCCGAAGGGCTCAAACGAGACCCACGCCTCCCACACCGATCCTGAGATGCGTCTTTATCGCAACCGGGCAAGGAAGCTCGGCTCGGGCAAGACTGTCGGCCCGCTCACCGAGACCATACTGCGCTACATCGAACGTGTCGGCGCGCAGTTTCACTTTCGCGAAGGCCGGCCACATTTTCGCCCGCCTGTCCAAACTCCTCGCCGCATGGCAAGGCGAAAACAACCCTGGCGAGAATGAGTAACGCGACGGACATAGTGAGCCCGAAACTCGCCGGTGTTAAGGCGACGGCGATTGTCGGTCTGGCCGGACTGGACGAGGCGGCGCGTTTCTTCGATTTGG
>CAYOUE010000166.1:0-7150 GCA_964407075.1 uncultured Hyphomicrobiaceae bacterium | reverse complement strand
AACCCGCTGCTCGACGAGATCTCGATGCGCGGCGCGAAGGGCCTGCTCATCAGCGTCACCGGCAGCTTCGACATGACGCTTTACGAGATCGAGGAGGCGACATCGCGCATCCGCCGGGAGATAGATCCAGACGCGAACCCGGACATCAACATCATTTTCGGCGCGACCTTCGATCATTCGATCGAGGGCCGCATCCGCGTCTCCGTCGTCGCCACAGGGATCAATTCGGGACAGCAGCCGGGCGTGGCGGCGCCCGTGGGCGAAACGCCGAGGTCCTCGCGCCTGACCGAGCGGATTGCAGCTCCGCCGCGTGACGAGCGAGACCGCGCGCCGGCGCGTAACGGAGCGGGCGCGGAGAACTGGCAAAGCTCAGGAAACGTCACCATCGAGCCGCGCTCGCCGAAATACATGGTCAACAATTCCGCAGGCCGCGGCGGCGCGCGGCCGCAGCAGCCGGCGGGTTTCGAACCGCAGCCGCCTGTCAAGCCGATCCGGCCTCCGCGCCGTCCGCTGACAGGTCAGGATTTTCCCGAACTTGCTCAACATGAAGCAGCGCTGCATTCTCAGCGCGACCTTGGGTTGAAGCGCCGGGGCGGATTGCTCGACTGGGTGACAGGACGGTCTCGGAACGCCCCGGCGGAGGAGCTTGACGACCGGGATGCGCCCCGATTCGACAGCGCCGGCGGCGCGCAGCCGCGGCCCGTCTCCAACGCGGTCCCGGGCAGCGAGGATAACCGTGGCGAACAGGACACAACCGATCGCCCGAATGCGGAGGAACCATTCGAGATTCCGAATTTCTTCAAGAAGTCCGCGGAATAGGTTGTGTCGCCGTCATTCGTATAAATCATTGTAATGTAAGTGTTTTTATTGACGGCCGCGGCAGCGGTGAATTACGGCGCGTCTGCTTCACGGGTCATGCGCGCCATTTTCTAACAGATCGTAACAGAGTGTAAAAAACCGTGATTTGCCCGTCCCGCCCCGGCGCGCTTTATTTCCTTCCATCAGCGGTTTGGGGAAACCGTGCAGTTGGGCAGTTGTCGATTTCCGTACGTATCCCAGTGTTTTAACCGGTCGCGTTAACGCACTCGATTTTCTGGCATTGTCTCAAGTCGAGATCTTTGTCTGGCGTATGGATCTCACCTGTTGGGGAAAGAAACGGCGCATCATGAAAATGCATTCGGGGGGATGGCAGACGACGATCGACCGCGACATCGTTCTGTCAGGCATCGGGGTTCACAGCGGCAGGGAAGTCTCGCTTATTCTTCATCCTGCCGAAGCCGGCACAGGATGGACTTTTCTGGTCGATAACGGCAAAGGGCGCATGGCGCGCATTCCTGCCGATTTCCGCATGGTCGCGAACGCCACGCTCTGCACCGTCCTGAGCGACGGAAATGGGGCTGCAGTCGCCACCGTCGAGCACCTTCTCTCCGCGCTTCGCGGGCTGAATATCGACAATGTCGAGATCGAGATCGAAGGCGGCGAAGTGCCGATCATGGACGGCAGCGCCTCCGCTTTTGTGGACGCCATCGACGAG
Source organism: uncultured Hyphomicrobiaceae bacterium (assembly GCA_964407075.1). Classification (GTDB taxonomy): domain Bacteria; phylum Pseudomonadota; class Alphaproteobacteria; order Rhizobiales; family Rhodomicrobiaceae; genus JAHQVI01. The sequence goes on along the minus strand of CAYOUE010000166.1, from coordinate 5,616 downwards.
GCGGGAACCTGCGTGCAGGACGAGCCGCGGCGCTGGGTCAAGATTCTCAAGCCGGTCCGCATCGAATCCGGCGACTCCTGCGCCGAACTCCGCCCCTGTCATTCCAGCCGCTTCGACGTGACGATCGATTTCGAAACCCCACTGATCGGCCGTCAGCACCTTGAAATCGACCTCACGCCGTCCGTGTTCCGTAAAGAAATCGCGCGTGCACGCACCTTCGGCTTCATGAAGGACGTCAAGGCGCTTTGGGCTGCAGGCCGCGCGCTTGGCTCCTCGCTGGAAAACACCGTGGCGCTCGGCGATGACCGCATCCTCAATCCCGAAGGCCTGCGCTTCAAGGACGAATTCGTACGCCACAAGACGCTCGACGCCGTGGGCGATCTTGCGCTTGCCGGTGCGCCGATCCTGGGATCCTACCATTCGGTCCGCGGCGGCCACCGCATCAACACCATGATCCTGAGCGCGCTCTACGAAGACCGTTCCGCCTGGACCGTGGTCGAAGCCGAAAGCCGCTACAGCCCGAGCGTCGGCCATGCCGATACGGGCTACGCAATGGCGCAGCCCTTCTTTGCGGCCGCCGACAGAGGTTGAGCGAAGGAATAGTCAGCGAAAGCCCGTGACCGCTCGCGGGCTTTTCGCATTCGCGCCGATCCCTGCAAGGATCGCTGCGTGCGATTGCGCAACTTGCGGCAGTGGAGCAAAAAATAACCACAATGAGCATGTTCCGTCGCTAGGTCGACTCGCATTAAGCTTTGCAGACCGCTAAGGTTCGCTTGGGGCATTCCGGCTCTTCTTGAAGATGAACAGGACGATGATGAACATTCGGCTTCCTGCAAAACTCGCCGCAGCAATTCTCATTGCAGGGACGCTATCCGGCTGCGCTGGCTCGCTGTTCGGCGGAGACACCGGCCCGAAGGTCGAGACCAAGCCTGCGCCGGAGCTTTACAAGGAAGCCAACACCGCTCTGAACGACGAAGATTATTCCGTCGCCGCGACGAAATTCGAGGAGGTCGACCGCCAGCATCCCTATTCGCCGGAAGCGCGCGAAGCCATGCTGATGGCGGCCTATTCCTATCAGAAGGCCGGAAAGCAGCCCGAAGCCGTATCTGCGGCGCGCCGGTATCTGACGCTCCACCCCGGCACCAAGGAAGCGGCGCTGGCGCAGCACATCATCGCCGAAGCCTATTTTGAGCGCATCAACGACGCCTCGCGGGATCAGACCGATACGAAAAGGGCGCTGGTCGAGCTTGAGACTCTTGTGAACCGCTATCCGGACAGCCGTTATTCCGAGCAGGCCCGCAAGCGGATGCGTGTCGCGCGCGACATTCTCGCCGCCTCGGAAATGAATATCGGCCGCTGGTATCAGGATCGCGCGCAATATCTCGCCGCGATCAACCGTTATCGCACGGTCGTAAGCGAGTATCAGACCACAGCGCATGTGGAAGAGGCGCTGATGCGTCTGACCGAGTGCTACTATACACTCGGCATCGTCAACGAGGCGCAGACCGCCGCCGCTGTTCTCGGCCACAACTTCCCGGACAGCAAGTGGTACAAGGACGCCTATGTCCTGCTCGAGTCGAAGGGGCTCGAACCGCGTGAGGACACAGGCTCCTGGATCAGCCGCCAGTGGAAAAAGCTCGCCTCCAACGTGAGTGCGGGCTGACCGCGACATCCTGACCCTCAGGTCCGCCCTTGCCTGAGCGCTTTAGCTCTGGACATTACGCGTGCCGACACTACCTCAATGCCATGACGCATTACCATCCTGCATTCCGGAAAACGCCTAGAGCCGGGCGCTTTTCCCGCCGCAACGCGTTGCGGATTCTGGCAGCTGGCGCCGCCGGTCTTTCTCTGGCGCCGGCAAGAGTTTTTTCGGCGACGCCTGACCAGAGCGCGACGGCCGGAGCGCTTGATTCCGAGATGCTGGGCCGGGCTGCGAACGCCGCACGCGCATTCGAACAGATCCGCAGCCTCATCGTTGCGCGCAATGGCGACGTCGCCTTCGCCGAAGCCTTTCGCGGCCCCGCCCTCGACCAGCCGGTCAACGTCAAATCCGTATCGAAGTCCTTCGTCGCCGCGCTCACGGGAGCGGCCATCGGCAGGGGCGTGCTGAGCGGTCCCGGCCAGCGTCTCGGCGATATCGCGCCGGGGCTGATCCCGCGCGATGCGGACCCGAGGGTTGGCGATCTGACGGTCGCCGATCTTTTGACCATGCAGGCGGGACTCGAGAGGACGTCCGGTTCCAATTACGGCCAATGGGTTCAGAGCCGCAACTGGGTGGCCTATGCGCTTTCGCGTCCATTCGTGGACGAACCGGGCGCGCGTATGCTTTATTCGACCGGCAGCTATCACGTTCTGGGCGCGCTGCTCGCCAGGGCCACGGGCGAAAGTCTCCTGACGCTGGCCAGAACGTGGATCGGCGATGCGCTGGAAATCAGCATCCCCCCCTGGGCGCGCGATCCGCAGGGATATTATTTCGGCGGCAACAATATGCGGCTGTCGCCGATGGCTATGCTCCGCTTTGGCGAAATGCATCGGCTTGGCGGCGTCTGGAACGGTGCGCAGGTTCTTGACGAGGCATGGATCGCGGATGCATGGACGCCCAAGACCCGTTCGCCCTTTTCCGGCGACGCCTACGGCTACGGCTGGTTCGTCTCGCAGGCAGGCGGAAGAAAATTCATCTATGCGCGCGGCTATGGCGGTCAGATGATCTATATCGTGCCGTCGCTCGGCCTGACAGTCGTCGTCACTTCGGACCCGGACCGTCCGGCCCGTTCGCGCGGCTATGCGGGCGCTTTGCGCAACCTCCTTGTGAACGACATCATCCCCGCAGCGGTTTGACGTTCGCCTCGGCCCCGGTCTTCGTCCCGAACGCCTTCGCCAGCAGGCGCAGAAAATCCTGCCGCGCGGCGGGCAGCGGCAGATTGCGCTGATTGAAGACGTGCTTTTCGAGGAAATGCCCCGTCAGCGCGAAACTTTCGAGAATATCCTGCGGCGCGGCAGCCTGTCCGCCGGGAGACCGCAGAAATCCGGGCAGAGGCAGCAGCAGATGGCTGTAAGCCGCACCGGCCCCGGAAGATACCGCGCAGCCGGATTTGGGCGACACATATACGAGATCGTCGCGAACGCCGGTCGCCGCGCAGCGTTCGAGGTCCAGCCCCACGCCCAGCTCGGTCAGCAGCCGCAACTCCCACCTGGCCATCAATTGCGGCCACAGCGACGCATCGTCCAGGTGATCGAGCATCAGCACCGCAATGTCGAACAGCGCCGGATGCGGGTCGCGTTCCGCGAGCAGGCCGGTCAGATGCGCCAGCGAGCCGAGCGCGGCGAGCGCGAGCCTGTCGTCGAGGCTGCGCGCGGCATAGGGGCGGTCGAGGTCGACCACGAAAAAGCCGAGATGATCGGACAGCCGCGCCCGCCACTCCACGCTGAGAAGATTGCCGGTCTGGAGCATGGGCCGCATCCGCCGCGAACGTCCGCCGCGCACCAGCCCGGAATGACGGCCATGCCGGCGCGTGAACGCCTCCAGCACGGCGTTGGTTTCGCCATGAGGCCGGGCGTGCAGAACGATGGCGCTGTCGGTCCATTCCATGAATACGGCGCTCCGCTGCTGCGCTCACTGCTTCGGATAGTCGAGACCCATTTCGCGGTAACGCTCCGGGTCGTCGCCCCAGCGCTCGCGCACCTTGACGAACAGGAACAGATGGACCGGCGCGCCCAGCGCTTCGGAGAGTTCCTTCCGCGCGGCCATCGAGATCGCCTTGACCGTCGCGCCGCCCGCGCCGAGCAGGATTTTCTTCTGGCTATCCCGTTCGACATAGATGGTCTGCTCTATGCGGACGCCGCCGTCCTTCAGCGTTTTCCATGCCGTTGTCTCGACCGTCGAGGCGTAGGGGAGTTCCTGATGCAGGCGAAGAAAAATCTTCTCGCGCGTCACTTCCGCCGCCCAGTGGCGCTGCGGGGCGTCCGAAAGCTGATCCTCCGGGTAGAGCCACGGACCAGGCGGAACGATCCGCGCCAGATAGCTGCGTAATTCCGCAACGCCGTCGCCATTTTCGGCGGAGATCATGAAAATCTCGTCGAAATAGCCATAGTCCCGCGCCAGCTGTGCAAGAGCCAGCAATTTCGGTTTCGCATCGCGTCCGATCCTGTCGACCTTGTTGAGCGCCAGCGCCACAGGCATTTTCAGATCCTTCGCGCCTTCCAGAATGGTCTTCGCCTGCTCGTCGATCCCCTTGGCCGCATCCACGATGACGATCGCGGCGTCCGCATCGCGCGCCCCGCCCCACGCCGCCTCGACCATCGCACGGTCCAGCCGCCGCCGCGGCCGGAAAATGCCGGGCGTATCGACCAGGATGACCTGACACGCGCCTTCGATCATGATGCCCCGGATCTGCGCGCGCGTCGTCTGGACCTTGTGGGTGACGATGGACACCTTCGTGCCGACGAGCTGGTTGGTCAGCGTCGATTTTCCGGCGTTCGGCGCGCCGATGATGCTGACGAATCCGCAGCGTGTCGATGCTTCGCCGCCCGCGCCTGCTTCCATCTCAGCTTTTCCGCCGCTCATGGTTCCTGTCATCCTGCGGCTCCGTCCAGACGCCCTCCCTGACAAGGACGGCGGCGGCGGCTTCCTGCTCGGCGGCGCGCCGGGTCGGGCCGCTCCCCCGCGCCGGCTCCAGCCCGGCCGGGCGGACTTCATAGGTGAAGACCGGAGCGTGCGCCGGGCCGGAGGCGTCGACCTTCACATAGCGCGGCAGTCTCGTCTCGCCGCGGCCCTGGATCCATTCCTGCAATGCCGTCTTGGCGTCCTGAAGCCGCACGCCGCCGATTTCAGCCGCGCGCCCGGCCCAAAGGGTTTCGACAACCTTCCTGACCGGCGCCCAGCCGCCGTCGATGTAGATCGCGCCGAGCACCGCCTCGCAGCTGTCGGCGAGGATGGTGGTCTTCTTGCGCCCGCCGGCATGGGCTTCGCTTTCGCCGAGCTTGAGATACTCGCCAAGGCCGATCTCTGCTGCGACTTCGGCGCAGACTTCTTTCTTGACCAGATTGTTGAAGCGCGTCGCCAGATCGCCTTCCGGAGCGTCGGGCATGGTGGCGAACAGATGCTCGGCGATCGCCAGCCCGAGCACGCGGTCGCCGAGAAATTCCATCCGTTCGTAATTCGGCAGCCCCTTTTGTCCGTTGGCGACGCTGGAATGGGTAAGCGCTTCATGAAGCAGCATGGTATTCCGGAAGCGGTAGCCCAGCCGCTCCTGGAGCCTTGCGACATCAGGACGGCGCGCCACGGCTACCGGATCAGGTCGAAGAAGCGGGACCAGCGGATCTCTACAAGCCACCGCCACGGCGCGAACCAGCTCGCCGATTCTTCGATGGAGAAGAAGATGATGTCCGCGCGCCCGATCAGGTTGTCATACGGGACGTAGCCCACGCCGCTGAACGGCGAACGGCTGTCCGCGGAGTTGTCGCGGTTGTCGCCCATCATGAAATAATGGCCGGCGGGGACTTCGAACACCCGCGTGTCGTCGGAATTGGAGTCGCGGCGGCAATCCAGCGTTTCAAAGCTGACGCCACTGGGAAGCGTTTCGAGGTAACGCGGCACGCTGATCTGGGCCAGGCTCG
>CAYOUE010000165.1:0-7166 GCA_964407075.1 uncultured Hyphomicrobiaceae bacterium | reverse complement strand
TAGAGATCGCGGATCGAGCGCTTGATGAGGTCGCCTTCCTCGTAGACCAGGCAGGGAGCAGACGATTTCAGCGTCAGTTCACGGACGTTCTCCCAGAGTCTCAGCAGATATTCGTAGTCGCGCTTCAGCTCGGTCTTGGTCCGGGACGCGCCGGCGGTGCGGATAATCAGCCCCATGCCTTCCGGCACTTCGAGTTCGCCTGCAATCTCGCGCAGACGCTTGCGGTCGCTTGGCGAGGAAATCTTGCGCGATATGCCGCCGCCGCTGCCGGTGTTCGGCATCAGGACGGTGTAGCGGCCAGCCAGCGACAGATAGGTGGTGAGCGCCGCGCCCTTGTTGCCGCGCTCTTCCTTGACGACCTGGATCAGCAGGATCTGCCCGCGCTTGATGACTTCCTGGATCTTGTAGTTCCGGCGGCGGCGGCGCAGGCGTTGGGGCACCTCTTCAAGCGCGTCCTCGCTTCCAACGGAGACGACATGCTCGCGCTCAGTATCCTCGTGGTCGGACGAATCGCCCTCATCGGCTTCATGATCCGCAGCCGGTTTCACCGCTTCGGCAAGATCTTCCGCTTCACGTTGCTCGGGGACGGCAGGGGGGTGATCCTCAGCGCTTTCGTCGGACGCGCCCGAATAACGAGTCGCGGGCAGTGCTGCTTCGAGCGCCGCGTTGTTCCGGACGCGATCCTCCTCATCGTCATGATCTGCCGCGAAGGACGCGTCCCCGTCATGGTCCCCGGAGGCGTTTTCTACATCCTCGAAAGCGCCTTCATCCTGGTGAAGAGCTTCTTCGTCGTCATGATGGACGTCCGAGTAATCGCCTCCGCCATTGGCGGCTATCTGAGCCTTTGATTCGCGGTCTTCCTCGCGCTTGAGCGCCTGGCGCTCCGCCATTGGAAGCTGATAATAATCGGGGTGGATTTCGCTGAGAGCCAGAAAACCGTGGCGATTGCCGCCATAATTCACGAAAGCGGCCTGCAGAGAAGGCTCTACGCGCGTTACCTTGGCGAGATAGATGTTTCCCCGGAGCTGCTTCTTGGTCGCAGACTCGTAATCGAATTCCTCAACGCGGTTGCCGCGCAGTACCACCACCCGGGTTTCCTCCGGATGAGCGGCGTCGATAAGCATTTTGTTTCCCATATTTCATGGTCTCCCGCGCGCCTGTTTCGCCGGGACCGCCGCAGAGCAGGATCGGGTCCTGCCCGGCAGTCCGCGCACAGCCGCGCATTTTCGTTAGGAGCCACACGGTCTGAAAGTCACCTCCGCAACGCGGATCCGCAGCGCGCCTGCCCGTGACAGGGAGGCGGCGTCCGTTGCCGGTTTTCGGGTGCGTTACGCGATTATTCGATTCAGAGCGCGAGGCGGTCATTGTTGTTTTGGTCGCCATGACGGAAAGAGCCGTCATGGCCATCCCGTCCCTCAGTTTCAGAGCGCAGACGCGGCGACATGTCGCACGCGCGCACAACGTTCCTGCTGCGCAAACTCGCCCGCGCAAGGAACGAAAATCCATCTATAAAGAGCGGCCAAATCAAACGCGGCGCTTTGCGCCAGACATGGCCGCAGGAAAACCAAGTTTCAACCCATGGGTCTGGCCGTCTCGCCAGCATCCGCATGAATGAACGCCGTTTACGTTGGCGGTGGAGCTTCTCAACTTGCGCCGTAAAACCGCTAACATTGCCAACCAGGACCTGAATTCAGGTCAGGCTAATGGCACGACTCGTCATTAATACCGCTTGCCGGAGCGATCGGCAAGGCCGCCATCGCTCCTGATCGAGCTGTAACGAATAAATCACAACGATACCTTAATTCTGATCTTTATCATAAAGGGCAAAACAAGCATATTGCCATTCGGCTTTGAGCGATGGCGGCGAAAGGAGTTCAGGGCGTGCGCACCGGAGCAGTCTGGACCGGACATTTCTGCACCATCATGGCGTCGTTCGCATGGACAGCGCTCGTTGCTGCGTCTTCGACGTGCGCCCAGGCTCAGGACGGCTCGGCCGTAGCGCGCGATGCACGGATCGGCGGGGATCTGCAACGGACCCGATTCGTGGCCGATCTCTCCGAGATGGTGGATTTCCGCGCATTTCTGCTCGCCGATCCCTATCGCATCATCGTCGATCTGCCCGAAGTGCAGTTCCAGATGCCGCCAGGCGTCGGCGAAAAGGGACGTGGTCTCGTCAGCGCATTCCGTTACGGGCTTTTCGCGAAAGGAAAGTCGCGCATCGTCATCGACGCCGTCGGGCCGGTCGTGATCGACAAGGCTTTCGTGCGGGCGCCCGAAAATGGCCAGCCCGCCCGGCTCGTGATCGATCTCGTGACCGCCAGTCCGGAAGAGTTCGAGGAGCAGCGCAAGAGGCAGGCGATGCTGCGCACCGTCGAGCCCAGGACATTCCAGAGCGGAGAAGCCGGCGGAACTGGCGAGCACGGGGCCGCGAACAAGCCGGAAAGCGATAAGCCCGTTATCGTGCTCGACCCTGGACATGGCGGCCCTGATCCCGGCACTGTCACCGCGAACGGCGTCTACGAGAAGGACGTCGTCTTCAATTTCTGCCGCGAACTGAAGGCCGTGCTTGAAGCCACAGGGCGCTTCCGGGTGCTCATGACAAGGGACGAAGATATTTTCGTGCCCCTCGAAGCGCGCGTCGATTTTGCCAGGAATGCGCAAGCGAATCTGATGATTTCGGTCCATGCCGACGCCCTCGACATCAAGCATCCGATGGTCACGAAGAAAATGATCGAGGAAGTTCGCGGCGCGAGCGTTTACACTCTCTCGGAGGAAGCCTCCGACGCTCTGGCCAGGCTGATCGCGGCGCGTGAAAACAATTCTGATGCGCTCGCAGGCGTCGAGTTACCCGCGACCACCGACGACAGCCTCGCCAGCATCCTGATCGACCTCATGCACAGAGAAACGAAAACGCTTTCGATTTCCTTCGCCAGGCAGCTCGTAAAGGATCTCGACGGCCGCACCCCGCTGGCGAAATCGCCGCACCGCTTCGCCGATTTCCGCGTGCTGAAGGCCGAGGACGTGCCGTCGGTGCTTTTGGAGTTGGGGTATCTCAGCAATCCTGAGGATGAAATGGCCTTGACCTCGCAGGACTGGCGTTCGAATGTTGCGGACGCGATCTCGGAATCGATCGGCGCTTTTTTCGAGAAGCGCCTCGTGAGTGTGCCTGGCTAGGCCGGCGTAGCGGTCAGGCAGCTATCGCCATATGAAATTCAAGCACGAACCGGATTTTTGGAACAGATGCAGATCCCACATGCTCCCATGATGCCGCCGCAACAGCCGCGCAGGAAAAAACGGCGGAAAAGCATCATCCTGAGGCTGTTCGGCGTGGCTTTCGCCGCGGGCGGGGTCCTTTTCGTCGCGGCGGCGGCGGTGGCAGGCTATTTTCTCTGGCAGATCTCGAACGAGCTTCCGGACTATGAAGGGCTGGCGAATTACGAGCCGGCGGTCATGACGCGCGTTCACGCAAATGACGGCTCGCTCATCGGCGAATATGCCCGCGAAAAACGCATCTATCTTCCGATCACTGCGATTCCCGATCGCGTCATTCATGCATTCGTTTCCGCTGAAGATCAGAACTTCTTCAAACACACAGGTCTCGACTTCCAGGGCATCGCGCGCGCCGTCATCACGAACGCGCAGCGCTTCATGGCCGGCGGAGGGCGGATGGAGGGCGCTTCCACGATCACCCAGCAGGTCGCCAAGAACTTCCTGCTGACGAGTGAACGCAGCATGATGCGCAAGGCCAAGGAAGCCATTCTGGCGATCCGCATCGAGCGCGCCTTTCCCAAGGAAAAGATCCTGGAGCTTTATCTCAACGAGATCTATCTCGGCATGGGCGCTTACGGGGTAGCCGCCGCCGCCATGAACTATTTCGGCAAGGAGCTTCAGGATCTTGAGATCGAGGAAGCCGCCTATCTCGCTGCGCTGCCCAAAGCGCCGAACAATTATCATCCTTTCCGGAATCCTAAAGTTGCCGAGGACCGCCGCAACTGGGTGATCGGCCGTATGGCCGACGAGGGCTATCTGACCGCCTCCGAGGCGGAAGCGGCACGCGCCCGGCCATTCAACGTCACGCCGCGCACGCTCGGCGGAACGCGCTTCGCTGCGGAATATTTCGCCGAGGAAGTGCGCCGCACCCTCGTCAGCCGTTACGGGGAAGACAATCTGTATGGCGGCGGGCTTTCCGTCCGCACCACGCTGGATCCCGATATTCAGCTTATCGCGCGGCAGGCGTTGCGCGAGGGGCTGATGCGATTCGACCGCCAGCTCGGCTATCGCGGTCCCGTCACGCGGATCGACGTGAATGGCGACTGGGGGGCAAAACTGGCTGAAATCGAGACTCTGTCGGATCTTGCGCCGTGGCGTCTGGGTGTCGTTCTGGAGGCGGGCGAAAAGACGGCTGCGGTAGGCTTGCGTCCGGAACGGTCCGGCCCGGGCGCGATCGCGAAGGAGAGGGAGACGGTTTCCCTGTCGCTCGCCACCGTCAAATGGGCGCGCGAGCCCCTTGGCTTGGACAGCAAGTCCCGTATGCGGCTCGGGAAGGAGCCTGCCGCCGTGTCTGCGGTTCTTGCTGCGGGCGACGTGATCTATGTCGCGCCTCCGGCCCCGGAAGACGAGGATGAGGGCGACGGCAAGAAGAAGCAGGAAGCTGCACCCAGCGATTCGTGGCGTCTCGTGCAGATTCCGGAGGTCGGCGGCGCCATCATCGTTATGGATCCGCATACTGGCCGTGTGCTCGCCGATGTCGGGGGCTTCAGCTTCGCACTCAGCCAGTTCGACCGCGGCATACAGGCCAAGCGTCAGCCAGGCTCGTCCTTCAAGCCGATCGTCTATGCGACCGCGCTGGACAACGGCTACAGCCCATCAAGTATCGTTCTGGACGCCCCTCTCGCGATCGAACAGGGCGGCGGGCAGGACACATGGAAGCCGGAAAACTACGAGAACAAGTTTTATGGTCCCTCGACTCTGCGTCTCGGGCTCGAAAAGTCGCGTAACCTGATGACCGTGCGTCTCGCTCAGGATCTCGGTATGCCGCTCATTTCGGAATATTCGAGGCGCTTCAATGTCTACGAGGAATTGCCGCCGCTGCTTTCGATGGCGCTCGGCGCAGGCGAAACGACGCTTTTGCGCATGGTCAGCGCCTATTCCTCCTTCGTCAATGGCGGCAAGCAGGTGCAGCCAACCATGATCGACAGGATTCAGGACCGCTATGGCCGCACGATCTGGCGGCACGACATGCGGGAGTGTCCGGAGTGCGCCGCTACGGAATGGCGCGGACAGGAGGAGCCGGAACTCGGTGACAACCGCCTGCAGATCATCGATACGCATACGGCCTATCAGGTGGTTTCATTGCTTGAAGGAGCGGTCAAGCGCGGTACGGGATACAGGGTTTCCAAGGTCGGCAAACCGCTGGCCGGCAAGACCGGCACGACCAATGACGAAAAGGACGCCTGGTTCGTCGGCTTCTCGCCTGATCTGGTCGCGGGCGTCTTCGTGGGCTACGACACGCCCACGCCGATGGGCAAGGGCAACACGGGGGGCAGTCTCGCCGCGCCGATTTTCCGGGACTTCATGGCCTGGGCGCTCGCAGATCAGCCTGCAACGCCGTTCCGCGTGCCGTCCGGCATCAAGCTGGTCCGCATCGACGCCAAGACAGGAATGCGCGCGCAATCCTCCGATGAGCGCACGATCCTCGAAGCCTACAAGCCCGGCGAAGAGCCTTCCGATCCGTTCTCTTTCGTGACCTATCCGGGGATCGACATCGAGGGCACGCCGACTGCGGGCGCGGAGATCGGCGGCGGTTTCACGAGCGGCCAGCCGCAGGCCGGCGGTTTGTACTAAGCGCCATCGCAACATATAATCAATCAGGGAAAAAGCTGACCATGCGGGCCGAAACGCAAGCCATTGCCGATCAGATCAGAGAGTCGCTTTCGCTTCTGCGGAGGCATCTTTGACTGGGATAAATCCACTTCGCGTTTGAGATATCTCAATGAACGGGCCGAAGATCCCGGCCTGTGGAACGACCCTGCCGCCGCCCGTTCGATCATGCGCGAGCGCCAGCAGCTCGAAGATGCGATCGGCGCTTACAATGAACTCGAAACCGGCCTGAACGATGCTCTCGACCTTATTGCTCTCGGCGAGGAGGAAGGCGACGCAGTCGTCGTGGCCGACGCCGAGACTGCGCTGAAGGAGCTCGCCCGCAAAGCGCAGAAGCGCGAAATCGAGGCGCTGCTTTCCGGCGAGGCCGACGCCAACGACGCGTTTCTCGAAGTCCATGCCGGGGCGGGCGGAACCGAAAGCCAGGACTGGGCGCAGATGCTCTCGCGCATGTATCTGCGTTGGGCGGAGGAACGCGGTTTCAAGACAGAGTTCATCGAATCGAGCGCGGGCGAGGAGGCGGGGCTGAAGTCGGTGACGATCCTCGTCAAGGGCCATAATGCCTATGGCTGGCTGAAGACCGAATCGGGCGTTCACCGGCTGGTGAGGATCTCGCCCTTTGACTCCAATTCCCGCCGGCACACGAGCTTCGCCTCGGTCTGGGTGTATCCGGCCATCGATGACGATATCAATATCGAGGTCAACGAGTCCGACTGCCGTATCGACACCTATCGCGCGAGCGGTGCAGGCGGCCAGCACGTCAACACGACCGACAGCGCCGTCCGCATAACTCACATTCCGACCGGAATTGTCGTGCAATGCCAGAACGAGCGTTCGCAGCACAAGAACAGGGCCACGGCCTGGACGATGCTGAAAGCTCGGCTCTACGAGCTGGAACTTCAGAAGCGCGAGGAGGCTGCCGCGTCGGAAGCCGCGAGCAAGACCGATATAGGCTGGGGGCACCAGATCCGCTCCTATGTTCTGCAGCCTTATCAGCTCGTAAAGGACCTGCGCACCGGCGTCGAAAGTACCAATCCCGGAGGGGTTCTCGACGGTGATATCGACGCCTTCATGGAGGCCGCACTTGCTCAGCGCATACATGGCGGCGGACCCGAGGCAGTCGATGATCTAGATTAGTACTGCCGAGCGGCGCAATGTCTGCGGTAATGCTTGGCCGGGTTCTTCGGTGCTGCAGATGTGTGCGTGCGCCAAATACTCTCATGCGCTTGCCACCTTGCCCGATTTATGCCATCCTTATTTTCGCAGGTTAGCCACAGCGCAGTCGA